>NZ_JBHWFG010000001.1:213845-287013 GCF_042733745.1 Streptomyces sp. NPDC059696 | reverse complement strand
ATATAACACCTAAATCTGCGTCGCCTCCAGCCACGCGAACAGATCCGCCGGGAACAGCGCTCGCTCGCGGTCGTACTCGCCTCCGTCGTGGTCATTCGCCGAGTACAGCCAGCCGCGTGCCTCGAGGTACTCGCAGATCTCCTTTTCAAAGGCCGCCTCGTTGTGGTCGGCCATCACGCCGCCACTCGTACGTCGATCTGACCTGTCACGGCTGCCGTGATCAGTGCCGAACGGCGCTCGCGAGCGAGATCGATGAATCCTTCGGCCTCAGCAATGAGCGTGTCGATCTTCGCAGTTTGCTCATCCAGATACGCAGCGATGCGGCGTTGCTCATCGAGTGGCGGACGCAACAAGGGAGCTTCACCCAACTCGTCACGATTGATCTTAGGCATCTTGACCCTTAGCGAAGCAAGCGTCACAAATGCGTGGAAGGGATGGGCGAGCATGAAGTACATGAGGTACCTGTGGTCGTCGTTGCGCCTGCTCGACATCGCGTACATATCGGCACTGGTCAGACAGTCTTCAACTGCGATCGCAACCTTGTTGAGTGCTGGCCGGATCTTGGAGTAGAGAATCTGCCCCGCGCTAGCCATGTACTTGCCGCTGTCAGCCCCCTGCTCGCGTGCCGTTTCACGGCCGACGATTCTTCCCGTGCCTGACTGAATGTGGTTCGGCGCGACCAGGACCATGTCAATCCACGGATCCTCCTTCGGGTCGACCTGGCCACCGTTCACATCCATTTCGCGGCTGAAACGGCTGACCGTCCAATGCGCAGGGACGGGCCCAAGGTAGAGGTTGTTGCTGTCAACCAGTGCAGCGTTGTCCAAGCCGCGGGTCGCTGCATGTGTAATTACGGCAGACCGCCGCTCGCGGAGCATCGCGATCAGTCGCTGCTGCTCCTCAATGAGTGTGTTGATGCGGGACGTCTCGCGGTCAAGGTAGTCGGCGATGGCGCGCTGTTCTTCCAGCGGCGGCACTGGGATCGCCATGCTGAGGAAGACGTCAGGGTAGATCCGAAGGCGCGACGACCAGATGCCGCGGGAGAGGCGAGTCATCTCCATCACGTACGGCGTCGATCGGTAGAGGTAGTCGTAAAACCCAGGACAGAAGGCTGCGTTCTGACGTGGCCTGTACACACCGTACGCAGGGCTCACGATGCCAGCCTGCTTCGAGACGCCGAGCGCTCCCATCCACGCCCACATCGTATTAATGACGAGATCGCCCGCCTCCACGAGGCGGTAGCCATCGAGGCTCTCCGCAGCAGTCATCGTCACGTTCTTCTCTGACCTCGGGGTGATCCCAGTCAGATGCGACACGCTGAGAAGTTCCTCTGTGCCTTCGGGCGAGACCGACAGCGACTCTGCCAGGAGTTCTTTGTTTCTACTCCAGCGCCAGTGGGATGGGACGTTGCCGGCCCAAGCCTGCTCAAGATCAAACTGTGCAAGTGTCATCCCTCAACCTCCCGCAGCAGATCGAGGATCTTGGCAACCTGCTTCTCCAGGTCGGCGTCGATCTCCGCGAGCGGACGAGGCGGAACGTACTTGTAGAAGTGCCGCGTAAAGGGAATCTCGTAACCCGTCTTGGTCTTGGCCCAGTCGATCCAGGCGTCGGGAACGTGCGGCTTCACCTCCGCATCGAAGTACGCCTGGATGACTTCGCGCTCCGCCGCCGCGCCGGCGGTCGAGCCGCCGTAGGTGAAGGGCACGTTCTCCGTGTCGCGCTTCTTCGAATCGGGCTTCGGTTCGCCCTTGCGGTTGACGACAGGGTTCCCGCCCTCGTCCAGCAGGGGGCGCTCGACGGTGACCGTCCAGTAGCCGAACTGGTCGTTGCGCAGCACCTTGGAGAGCTCGGGATCGGCGTCCTCGAAGTCGTCGTACAGCCGCAGGACCTCGGCGCGGTCGGCGTCGCTGATCTCGCGTCCCTTGGCGCCGAGGTTCTTGCGCATCTTGGTCCAGAACGACGTGCCGTCGATCAGCTGCACCTTGCCCTGGCGGTCGGGGTGCTTGGTGTTGTCCAGGATCCAGATGTAGGTGGCGATGCCGGTGTTGAAGAACATGTTGGTCGGCAAGGCGACGATCGCCTCGACGAGGTCGTTCTCCAACAGCCACCGGCGGATGTTGGAAGGGCCGGACTCAGCAGCGCCGTTGAAGAGCGGAGAGCCGTTCATGACGATGCCGACGCGGCCGCCACCGTCCTCGGGTGCGCGCATCTTGTGGGCCAGGTGGAGCAGGAAGAGCATCTGTCCGTCGGAAGTCGCGGGGAGGCCCGGTGCGAAGCGGCCGTAGGGGCCGGCGGAGTCTCGCTCCTCCTTGACCGCCTTGGCGTACTGCTTCCAGTCCACGCCGTAGGGCGGATTGGACATGCAGTAGTCGAACTGGCGGCCCTTGAAGGCGTCGTCGGTGAGCGTGTTACCGAAGGCAATGTTGGTCGCGTCGTGGCCCTTGGCGAGCAGGTCGGACTTGCAGATGGCGTACGACTGCGGGTTGTACTCCTGGCCGTACAAGCCCAGCTTCGCGTCGGGGTTCCCTGCGAGCAGGTGCTCCTCTGCCAGGGAGAGCATGCCGCCGGTGCCGGCGGTGGGGTCGTACAGCGATCGGATGATGCCGCCTTCGGTGAGGTCGACATCCTTCTCCGCAAAGAGCAGGTCGACCAGCAGCCGGATCGCATCGCGCGGCGTGTAATGGTCGCCGGAGGTCTCGTTCGCTGCCTCGTTGAACTTGCGGATGATGTATTCGAAGGCGTCACCCATGTCGGCGTTCGACACCACATCGGGGTGAAGGTCGACCTTGCCGAAAGACTTGACGATCTCGCGTAGGAGCCCGGCCTTCTCCAGAGCCAGGATCTCCTTCTTGAAGTCGAAGTACTCGAACACGTCCACATCGCTGGAGAACCGGTCGATGTAGTCGGCCAGGTTGTCCGCCAGCCCGTCCGCGTCGGCCAGCAGGTTCGCGAACGAGTAGTTGGAGGTGTTGTAGAAGGTCCGTCCTGTGGCCTTCTTGACCTCGACCTTGAGCCGGTTCGGGTTCTCGAACTTCGATGCCAGCTCCCGTACCACCTCACAATCCGGCTCGAGCACGCAGTCGAGCCGCCGCAGGATCGTGAACGGGAGGACCACCGTCCCGTACTGGTTGGGGCGATAGGGGCCCCGAAGCTGGTCAGCGATTGACCAAATGAAGCTACCGAGCGTGCTCACAAGTTCCTCACGAGAATCGTCTAGGGGTGCCGACCACTTTGCCAGAGCCAGCAGCCACGGTCCCTGCGGTTCGGCCAGTCACCGGAGTGGAACCCAGCACCGGCAGCGAATCCACGTCCCAGCACAATCCCAGTACGGGACGGATGACCAGGGATGACGACAGGTGACGAGGGGTCAGCTATCCCAGCACCATCCCAGCACGGGAAAAAGTAAGGGCCCGACCCCGAAGAGCCGGACCCTCTCTGGCCTGCACGTTTGCCAGATCAGCGACGTGGTGCTGAGTCACCCGCTAAACGTTGAAGCGGAACTCCACCACGTCCCCGTCCTGCATCACATAGTCCTTGCCCTCCATGCGCGCCTTGCCCTTCGCGCGGGCCTCCGCGACCGAGCCCGTCTCCACCAGGTCGTCGAAGGAGATGACCTCCGCCTTGATGAAGCCCTTCTGGAAGTCGGTGTGGATGACACCGGCCGCCTCGGGGGCCGTGGCGCCCTTCTTGATCGTCCAGGCGCGGGATTCCTTGGGGCCCGCGGTCAGGTACGTCTGGAGCCCCAGGGTGCGGAAGCCGACGTGCGCCAGGGTCGCGAGGCCCGGCTCCTCCTGGCCGACGGACTGGAGGAGTTCCAGTGCCTCCTCCTCGTCGAGCTCGGCGAGGTCCGCCTCCAGCTTGGCGTTGAGGAAGATCGCCTCGGCCGGGGCGACCAGGGCCCGCTGCTCGTTCTTGAAGTCGTCGTCGGTCAGCTCGTCCTCGTCGACGTTGAAGACGTAGAGGAACGGCTTGGTGGTGAGCAGGTGCAGGTCGTGCAGGAGCTCCTCGTTGCCGGAGCCCTGGACGATGCCCGCGGAGAACAGCGTGTCGCCCTTCTCCAGGATCTCCTTGGCCTCCTCGACGGCCTTGACCTTCGGCGCGATGTCCTTCTTGATGCGCGACTCCTTCTGGAGGCGCGGCAGGACCTTCTCGATGGTCTGCAGGTCCGCGAGGATCAGCTCGGTGTTGATCGTCTCGATGTCGTCCTTGGGCGAGACCTTGCCGTCCACGTGCACGACGTTCTCGTCCTTGAAGGCACGGATGACCTGGCAGATCGCGTCGGACTCGCGGATGTTCGCGAGGAACTTGTTGCCGAGGCCCTCGCCCTCGGACGCGCCGCGCACGATGCCGGCGATGTCGACGAAGTCCACCGTGGCCGGGAGCACCCGCTGCGAGGAGAAGATCTCGGCCAGTTTGGTGAGGCGCGGGTCGGGGACGCCGACCACGCCGACGTTCGGCTCGATGGTGGCGAACGGGTAGTTGGCCGCCAGCACGTCGTTCTTGGTCAGGGCGTTGAACAGGGTCGACTTGCCGACATTCGGCAGACCGACGATTCCGATCGTGAGCGACACGTTGCGACTTCCCGTGAGTGGAGGGCCAGGGGGCCGGGTTCCCGTGAGTGGAGGGCCAGGGGACCGGCCGATCCACCAGTCTACGGCGTGTCCGGATCCGTCCCGGCGACGTATCGAACGCTTGGCCAAGCCTCGGCCGACGGCGTGTCTGTCGGCCTATTCGGCATATTGAACGACCTAAGTTGGTGCGGTGGAGCGATACAGGACGCGATCTCCCCAGTACGGACCGCGACGGGACCGGCCCAGGCCGCCCCGCCAACCCGTGCCGTCCCAGGCGGGGCGGGGGGCGGGGGGTGAGCCCGTGCGTGCGGCACGGCCGCCCGGGCCGCGGCGCCGACCGGAGCCGGTACGCAGGCCCGCGCCCGTGCCGTCGCCCGCCATCGCGGGGCTGCCGAACCCCCGGCTGACCGGGCTGGGCAGCGGGCTGTTCTGCATGGCGGTGATGGTCCTGCTGGGCGCGCTGTGCGCCGCGCTGTTCGGGGCGTCCCTGACGGCGTACGGCGTGCTGTTCCTGCCGGTGTGCGTGCTGACCGCCCTCTGGGTGCGCCGGGGGGACCTGATGACGGCGCCCGTGGTGGTGCCGATCGCGTTCGCCGCGGGGCTGCTGCCGGTGGCCGACGACGAGGGCGGGACCGGCGGCACGCTGATGGGCCTGGTGACGGCACTCGCCACACAGGCGGGCTGGCTGTACGGCGGCACTCTCGTCGCCGGGGTGATCGTGATCGTCCGGCGGATCCGGCTGGTGCACCGGCGGCGGACCGCGGGGGCCCGGCCGCCGCACTGACACTCCGCGGGCCGGGACGGACCCGGGTGCCGTGACCGCGCGGGCACAGTCCCGCCTGTCGCGCCCCGTGGCGGGTGACGGGACGGCACGAAGCACCCCAGGGCGGGTGACGGGACGGCCCGAAGCACCCTAGTGCTCCACCGCTCGCATCGCCGCGCCCACGATGCCCGCGTTGTTCTGCAGCTGCGCCGGGACGATCTCCGCCTTGATGCCCTCGATGTGGGGCAGGAACTTGTGGGACTTGCGGCTGACACCGCCGCCGATGATGAACAGCTCCGGCGAGAACAGCATCTCGACGTGGGCCAGGTAGGGGCGCACGCGGTGCACCGCCCAGTGCTCCCACGTCATGTCGTGGTCCTCGCGCGCCTTGCTGGAGGCCCGCTTCTCCGCGTCGTGCCCGTGGAGCTCCAGGTGGCCCAGCTCGGTGTTGGGGACCAGGACGCCGTCGACGAAGACCGCGCTGCCGATGCCGGTGCCGAGGGTCAGCAGGACCACCGTGCCCCGGCGGTCGCGGCCGGCGCCGAAGTGCATCTCGGCGACGCCCGCCGCGTCCGCGTCGTTGACCACCGTCACCGGCAGACCGCCCAGCCGCTCGCCGAGCAGCGCACGCGCATCGGTGTCGATCCAGCTGTCGTCGACGTTGGCCGCCGTGCGGATCGTGGCTCCGTCGGTGACCACGCCCGGGAAGGTCACTCCGACCGGGCCCGTCCAGCCGAAGTGGTCGACGACCTGCTTGACGCCGTCGGCCACCGACTCGGGCGTGGCCGGGTGGGGGGTGAGGACCTTGTGACGCTCCTGCGCCAGGTCGCCCTTGTCCAGGTCCACCGGCGCACCCTTGATCCCGGATCCGCCGATGTCCACTCCGAAGATCTGCATGGCCCTACGTTACGACGAAGGACTGACCGTCACAGGCCGGACCGCTGAGCTGCCCGGCCCGTTCCCGATCACTCCCCGGAATGTTCACCGGTCCCGGCGCCGCCGCGCTCGGCGGCCAGGGCGGCGGCCTCTTCGCGCAGGTCGCGCCGCAGCTCCTTGGGCAGGGAGAACGTGATGGACTCCTCGGCCGCCTTGACGATCTCGACGTCCTCGAAGCCACGCTCGGAAAGGAACTCCAGGACCTGCTCGACCAGGATCTCCGGGACGGAGGCGCCGGAGGTGACACCGACCGTGTTCACGCCCTCCAGCCAGGCCTCGTCGATCTCGTCGGCGAAGTCCACGAGGTAGGCCTCGCGGGCACCGGCGATCTTGGCGACCTCGACGAGCCGCTTGGAGTTGGAGGAGTTGCGCGAGCCGACCACGATGACGAGGTCCGACTCGGCGCCCATCTGCTTCACGGCCAGCTGGCGGTTCTGCGTGGCGTAGCAGATGTCGTCGCTGGGCGGGGAGATGAGCTGCGGGAACTTGTCCTTCAGGGCGTCGACGGTCTCCATGGTCTCGTCGACGGACAGCGTGGTCTGGGAGAGCCAGACGACCTTGGAGGGGTCGCGGACCTCGACCTTCGCCACATCGCCCGGGCCGTCCACGAGCTGGATGTGGTCGGGGGCCTCGCCGGAGGTGCCGATGACCTCCTCGTGGCCCTCGTGGCCGATCAGGAGGATGTCGTAGTCCTCGTTCGCGAAGCGGACGGCTTCCTTGTGGACCTTGGTGACCAGCGGGCAGGTGGCGTCGATGGTGGCGAGCCTGCCGCGCTCGGCCTCCTCGTGGACGACGGGGGCCACGCCGTGCGCGGAGAACATGACGATGTTCCCCGGGGGCACTTCCTCCGTCTGTTCGACGAAGATCGCGCCCTTCTTCTCCAGGGTCTGCACGACGTACTTGTTGTGGACGATCTCGTGCCGGACGTACACCGGAGCGCCGTACTGCTCCAGGGCTTTCTCGACGGCGATCACGGCGCGGTCCACACCCGCGCAGTAGCCACGGGGGGCGGCGAGCAGGACACGGCGGCCAGGCGAAGCAGACATGCGTCCCATCGTAAGGCCGCGTTCGGCGGGTCAAAGATCGCGTGGGTGCACAGTCCCCGGGAAGACTGACACGGCGTGACGCGAGTGACGTACGGCGGGAGCGGAGGCACGGGTGCCCGAGACCGGAACGGCGGCCTCCCGGGCCGCGGGGGAACCCGCGCTGCGGCGCAGTCTCGGCTTCCGTGACCTGGTCGTCCACGGGCTGCTGTTCATCGCGCCGATGGCGCCGGTGGGCGTGTTCGGCACGCTGGACGCGAAGTCGCACGGCGCGGTCGCGCTGGTCGTGTCGTCGCCGCCGTGAGGGGGACGGCGCGCGCGGGGCGGCCGGCCCGCGCGCGCCGACGGCCCCGTGCGTCGTCCGCGTGGGGCGAGGCCGGTGTCGGCAGGGCTGCTGAGCGGTGTTGTCGGCGGTGCCCACTACCCTCGCGGGCATGGCTGTGAACACGACTCCGGAAGCCCCGCTGCCCGTCGGTGAGGTGTCGCGGCTCATCGGGGGCTGGATCGACCGGCTCGGCGCGGTGTGGGTCGAGGGGCAGATCACGCAGTTGTCGCGGCGGCCGGGCGCCGGTGTGGTGTTCCTGACCCTGCGGGACCCCTCGCACGACATCTCCGTCAGCGTCACCTGCTACCGGCAGGTGTTCGACGCCGTCGCGGACGTGGTGAGCGAGGGTGCCCGGGTCGTCGTCCTCGCGAAGCCCGAGTGGTACGCGCCGCGGGGGCAGCTGTCGCTGCGGGCCGCCGAGATACGGCCCGTCGGGGTCGGTGAGCTGCTCGCGCGGCTGGAGCAGCTGAAGAAGGCGCTGGCGCGCGAGGGGCTGTTCGCGCCGGAGCGCAAGAAGCCGCTGCCGTTCCTGCCGCAGCTGATCGGGCTGGTCTGCGGACGGGCCTCGGCCGCCGAGCGGGACGTGCTGGAGAACGCCCGGCACCGCTGGCCCGCCGTGCGCTTCGAGGTGCGCAACGTCGCCGTGCAGGGCGTGCACGCGGTGCCCCAGGTGGTGCAGGCCGTCAAAGAGCTCGACGCGCTCGACGACGTGGACGTGATCATCGTCGCGCGGGGCGGCGGCAGTGTGGAGGACCTGCTGCCGTTCTCCGACGAGCAGCTGATCCGCACGGTCGCGCAGTGCCGTACGCCGGTGGTGTCCGCCATCGGGCACGAACCGGACAACCCGCTGCTGGACCAGGTCGCCGACCTGCGCGCCTCCACGCCGACCGACGCCGCGAAGAAGGTCGTGCCGGACGTCGGCGAGGAGCTGGAGCGGGTGCGGCTGCTGCGGGACCGGGCGCGGCGGTGTGTGGCGGCGCTGGTGGAGCGCGAGGAGCGCGGGCTGGCGCACGCGCTGGCGCGGCCGTCGATAGAGGACCCGCACCGGATGATCGACGTGCGGGCCGACCAGGTGGCGGACCTGCTCGACCGGGGCCGGCGGTGCCTGCGGCACCAGCTCGACCGGGCGGACTCGGAGCTGGCGCACACGCACGCGCGCGTGGTGGCCCTCTCCCCCGCCGCGACCCTGAAGCGCGGGTACGCCGTGCTGCAGAGGGCGGACGGGCACGCCGTCCGCGACCCGGGCGAGGTGACGCCCGGCGAGGCCCTGCGGGCGCGGGTCTCCGAGGGTGAGTTCTCCGTACGAGTGGACACATAGGGTGGGTGGATGACCAGCGAGGTTGACGAGACACCGGGCACGAGCGAGGCGCTCGGGTACGAGCAGGCGCGGGACGAGCTGATCGAGGTCGTCCGGCGCCTGGAGGCGGGCGGTACGACGCTGGAGGAGTCCCTCGCGCTGTGGGAGCGCGGCGAGGAGCTGGCCAAGGTGTGCCGGCGCTGGCTGGACGGGGCCCGGGCGCGGCTGGACGCGGCGCTGGCGGAGGAGGCTTCGCAGGACGCGGACGCGGACTGACCGGACGGGACCGTTCGGTTCGGGGTGACACACGACACCCTCACATTAGTTGAACGTTGAACTTCACTAGCGTACGGTCGAAGCCGTCAGCCGATCTTCCGGACCGACCGTCGCGAGAAAGTGCCTTCATGTCCCTCGTTCTTGACCCCGCCGCCCAGGACCTGCTGTTCCGCGAGGCCCGATCCGCCAACACCTTCACCGACGAGCCGGTGACCGACGAGCAGGTGCGGGCGATCTACGACCTGGTCAAGTACGGTCCGACCGCCTTCAACCAGACCCCGCTGCGCATCACCCTGGTCCGCTCCCCCGAGGCCCGTGAGCGCCTGGTCGCGCACATGGCCGAGGGCAACCGGCCCAAGACCGCGAGCGCCCCGCTGGTGGCGATCCTCTCCGCGGACAACGAGTTCCACGAGGAACTGCCGCACCTGTTCCCGGCCGCGCCGCAGATCAAGGACATCTTCTTCACCGAGCGCCCGGTCCGCGAGAACGCCGCCGCGCTGAACGCCGCTCTCCAGGCCGCCTACTTCATCGTCGGCGTGCGCGCCGCCGGTCTCGCCGCCGGCCCGATGACCGGCTTCGACTTCGAGGGCGTCCGCAAGGAGTTCCTGGACGACGACCACACCCCGCTGATGATCGTCAACATCGGCCGCCCCGGCCCGGACGCCTGGCACCCGCGCTCCCCGCGCCTGGACTTCGACCAGGTCGTCACGACCGTCTGAGCCACACCCGCGCCCCGCACGCGGAAGGCCCCCGGCGACCGCTTAGGTTCTAGCGGCCGGGGGCCTTCCGCATGCCTGTTCACTTCGTCTGCAGCGCCTCGGCCATCTTCGTCAGCTGCGCGAACGACGCGGTGCCCGTCACGACCGTCGTCGAGCCCTCGGTGCCCTCCAGGACCAGCGCGTCGTAGCGGCCGCCCTCGTAGCGGGTCCAGGTCTTCCCGTCGATCTCCTGGGTCCTGTCCGTCTCGTGAGCGCCCTGCGTCGCCTCGTCCAGGAAGACCGGGCGCCGCTGAGCGGACTGCTCGACCGCCACGTACTCCCCCTCGGGATCGTGGAAGCCGAGGTGCCAGGCGTCGAACGCGTCACCGCGGAAACGGACGGAGGTGGCCTTCCACGCGTCGGACAGCCCCTCGGGCGCGGCCACGGGGTAGGACGCGGCGCGACGTGCCGTGAGCAGCTCGACCCGGTAGTCGACGGCCTTGACGTCGGGCGGGCTGTCGTCGTGCGGGATGAAGAGGTACACGAAGCCCGCCACCAGGATGATGACCCCCATGGAGAGGATCATGTCCCGCGCCGTCTTCTGATTGCCGTTCTCGCGTGCCACGCCCCCTATCGTCGCAGGTCCCTGCCGCGCTCATCCGTGGGGGCCCCTGCTCAATTTGGCGACTCGGGGATAGAGTCGGGCGACAACACCCTCATCCGGCCGTCGTCGTACAGAAAGGTGCGCTCCGATGACCGAGCATCATCATTTGCCGTCCGAACTCGATGTGCCCTCCGAGGCCCCCGACCGCAACCTCGCCCTGGAGCTCGTCCGGGTCACCGAGGCGGCGGCGATGGCCGCGGGCCGTTGGGTCGGGCGGGGTGACAAGAACGGCGCCGACGGTGCCGCGGTGCGTGCCATGCGGACCCTCGTCTCCACCGTCTCGATGAACGGCGTCGTCGTCATCGGCGAGGGCGAGAAGGACGAAGCCCCGATGCTGTTCAACGGGGAGCGCGTGGGCGACGGGACCGGGCCCGAGTGCGACATCGCCGTCGACCCGATCGACGGCACCACGCTGACCGCGAAGGGCATGACGAACGCGATCGCGGTGCTGGCCGCCGCCGAACGCGGGTCCATGTTCGACCCGTCCGCCGTCTTCTACATGGACAAGCTCGTCACCGGACCGGAGGCGGCCGACTTCGTCGACATCAACGCCCCGGTGGCGGTGAACATCCGCCGGGTCGCCAGGGCGAAGCGCTCCGCGCCGGAGGACGTGACGGTGGTGATCCTCGACCGGCCGCGGCACGAGGGCATCATCAAGGAGATCCGGGAGACCGGGGCGCGCATCAAGCTGATCTCCGACGGTGACGTGGCCGGCTCGATCCTGGCGCTGCGCGAGGGCACGGGCGTCGACCTGCTGCTCGGCATCGGCGGCACGCCGGAGGGCATCATCTCGGCCTGCGCCGTGAAGTGCCTGGGCGGCACGATCCAGGGCAAGCTGTGGCCCAAGGACGACGAGGAGCGGCAGCGGGCGATCGACGCGGGGCACGACCTCGACCGCGTGCTGACGACCGAGGACCTCGTCACCGGCGAGAACGTGTTCTTCGTGGCGACCGGCATCACGGACGGCGAGCTGCTGCGGGGAGTTCGCTACCGGGCGGAGACCGCGACGACCGACTCGATCGTGATGCGGTCGCGCTCCGGCACGGTGCGCAGAATCGATTCGGAGCACCGGCTGAGCAAGCTGCGGGCGTACAGCGCGATCGACTTCGACAAGGGCAAGTAGCGCGGCCCGGCCCGGGGGCGCGGGCGCGGGCGTGGCCCGCGGCGCGTGCGTGGCCGGTCGCGCTGCGCGGCCCCGTGCAGGGCCGGCGCCCCCGAGCAGGCCGAATGCAGGAGAAGGGCGTCCCCGGTGCGGTGGGGACGCCCTTCCCGTGCTGCTCGGCCGTCAGCCGGCCGCGGCTATCCGGTCCGCAGGACGGGCCGCCTTCTTCAGCTCCATCTCGCGGCGGCGGCGCCGGGCCAGGACCACGCGGCGCTCCGCGGCGGTGAGCCCGCCCCAGACGCCGTAGGGCTCGGGCTGGAGCAGGGCGTGCTCGCGGCACTCGACCATCACGGGACACCGGGCGCAGACCCGCTTCGCCGCTTCCTCCCGGGACAGCCGCGCGGCGGTCGGCTCCTTGGAGGGGGCGAAGAACAGGCCGGCCTCGTCGCGCCGGCACACCGCCTCGGTGTGCCACGGGGCGTCCTGGTCCCTGTCTCGCGCTGGCACCCGCGGGGCCGGAACGGCAGCTACCTGCAGGGACGAATGCGTCGGTTGCAGCACGGTCTACTCCTGACGACGGCTTCGCGAGCGAGAGACGATGCAGCAAGGCCTACCCGCTGTGCGCGCGCCTATGCACTGAGTTCCGAACCGCCGCCTTCAGGGGATTCGCGACTGTCAATGCCCCAGGTGCTTGCGCAAACTCCGGTCGACCTTGCGCTGCACCCGGTCCAGGATGTCCGCGACGACCTTGCCCCGCCTCGGCCGCGCCTCGACGCTGCCCAGCACGGCCCAGCCGTCCACGTAGACGATGGGGGCCTCCGGTTCTTCCGAGTCGAGCGTGGCCACCTCGAAGCTGCCGAGGACGCCGCCGCCCATGCCGCGCAGCGACACGTTCTCCGGGACGCGGATGTCGACGCTGCCGAAGATCGCGAACGACTTGACGACGACCTGCTGGTGGTCGAAGAGGGCCTCGCTGAGGTCTATCTCCACACTGCCGAAGATCGCGTAGGCGTGGATCCGCCGGCCCGCGCGCCGGCGGCCCTTGCGGACGGCACTGCTGAACACCGCGACCACGTTGTCGTCCGGGTCGAACGGGATGGCGCCGGCGGTGGGGCGCTGGGGTGCCGCGGGGTGGACGGGGCCGGGGTCGCGGCGGTGGGCAGCGGGCAGGTCCCGTATGAAGACCTCCAGCTCGCCGACGGTCTTGGCGCGCAGCACCCCCTCGACGCGCTCGGCGTGCTCGTCGGCGGTGAGACGGCCCTCGGCCAGGGCGTCGTGCAGGATGTCGGCGATGCGGTCGCGCTCGGCGTCGGAGGCGCGCAGCTCGGAGACGGCGGGCGCGCCCTGCTGCCGGGGCTCCGGCTTCTGGAGGTCCTGCTTCTGAAGGTCCACGGCACCAGCGTAGCGAAACACGATAGATCGCGATAGCCCCCTCACGCGCTCCAGTGTGACGAACTCAGCCCTCCCTCACGGGCTCGCCGTCGGCGGCAGGTTCTACGCTGGTTGGCGCTCGCCAACGGAGGCGGGCCGCCGTCCGTCGAGTGAGGAATGGGCTGAGATGCCTGAGTTCGCGTACACCGATCTGCTCCCCCAGGGAGAGGACACCACCCCCTACCGGCTGGTGACCTCCGAGGGCGTCTCCACGGTCGAGGGGCCGGACGGGCGGACCTTCCTGAAGGTGGAGCCGGAGGCGCTGCGCAAGCTCGCCGAAGAGGCCATCCACGACATCCAGCACTACCTGCGCCCGGCCCACCTCGCGCAGCTGCGCCGGATCATCGACGACCCCGAGGCCTCCGGCAACGACAAGTTCGTGGCGCTGGACCTGCTGAAGAACGCGAACATCGCGGCGGCGGGCGTGCTGCCGATGTGCCAGGACACCGGCACGGCGATCGTGATGGGCAAGCGCGGGCAGAACGTGCTCACCGAGGGCCGTGACGAGGAGGCCCTGAGCCGCGGCATCTACGACGCCTACCAGAACCTGAACCTGCGCTACTCGCAGATGGCTCCGCTCACCATGTGGGAGGAGAAGAACACCGGCTCCAACCTCCCCGCGCAGATCGAGCTGTACGCGGCCGACGGCGGCGCCTACAAGTTCCTGTTCATGGCCAAGGGCGGCGGCTCGGCCAACAAGTCGTTCCTGTACCAGGAGACGAAGGCCGTCCTGAACGAGTCCTCCATGATGAAGTTCCTGGAGGAGAAGATCCGCTCGCTCGGCACGGCGGCCTGCCCGCCGTACCACCTGGCGATCGTCGTCGGCGGTACCAGCGCCGAGTACGCCCTGAAGACGGCGAAGTACGCCTCCGCGCACTACCTGGACGAGATCCCGGCCGAGGGCTCGGAGCTGGGCCACGGCTTCCGGGACAAGGAGCTGGAGGAGAAGGTCTTCGAGCTGACCCAGAAGATCGGCATCGGCGCGCAGTTCGGCGGCAAGTACTTCTGCCACGACGTGCGCGTGGTGCGCCTGCCCCGGCACGGCGCGTCCTGCCCGGTGGCCATCGCGGTCTCCTGCTCCGCCGACCGCCAGGCCGTCGCGAAGATCACCGCCGAGGGCGTCTTCCTGGAGCAGCTGGAGACGGACCCGGCGCGCTTCCTGCCGGAGACGACCGACGAGCAGCTCGACGAGAGCGGCGACGTGGTGAAGATCGACCTGAACCAGCCGATGGAGACGATCCTCGCGGAGCTCACCAAGTACCCGGTGAAGACCCGCCTGTCCCTGACCGGCCCGCTGGTCGTGGCGCGCGACATCGCACACGCCAAGATCAAGGAGCGGCTGGACGCGGGCGAGGAGATGCCGCAGTACCTGAAGGACCACCCGGTGTACTACGCCGGTCCGGCGAAGACCCCCGAGGGCTACGCGTCGGGCTCCTTCGGCCCGACGACGGCCGGCCGGATGGACTCCTACGTGGAGCAGTTCCAGGCGGCGGGCGGCTCCAAGGTGATGCTCGCCAAGGGCAACCGCAGCAAGCAGGTCACGGACGCGTGCGACGCCCACGGCGGCTTCTACCTCGGTTCCATCGGCGGCCCGGCGGCGCGTCTGGCCCAGGACTGCATCAAGAAGGTCGAGGTCGTCGAGTACGAGGAGCTCGGCATGGAAGCGGTCTGGAAGATCGAGGTCGAGGACTTCCCGGCGTTCATCGTCGTCGACGACAAGGGCAACGACTTCTTCCAGGACCCGGCCCCGGCGCCGACGTTCACCTCCATTCCGGTACGGGGTCCCGGACTCGCCTGACGACGGCGGTGATGATTCGCCTCCACGGGGAACAGTGGTCGCGGCGCGGACGCTGTGACACGTGGAGGTGATCGTCGATGACCGACGAGCAGGACAGGACCGAGTACCGCACCGAGCACGACTCGATGGGCGAGGTGCGGGTGCCCGCGCACGCCAAGTGGCGGGCCCAGACCCAGCGGGCCGTGGAGAACTTCCCCGTCTCAGGGCAGCGCATCGAGCGCGCGCACATCGAGGCGCTGGCCCGGATCAAGGGCGCCGCGGCCAAGGTCAACGCCGAGCTGGGGGTCCTGGACAAGGACATCGCCCAGGCGATCCAGGACGCGGCAGCGGAGGTCGCCGAGGGCAGGTGGGACGAGCACTTCCCGGTCGACGTGTTCCAGACCGGGTCCGGCACCTCGTCCAACATGAACACCAACGAGGTCATCGCCACGCTGGCGAGCGAGCGGCTGGGCCGCGGCGTGCACCCCAACGACCACGTCAACGCCTCCCAGTCGTCCAACGACGTCTTCCCCTCCTCGATCCACATCGCCGCCACCGCCGCCGTGACGCGCGACCTGGTCCCCGCGCTGGAGCACCTCGCCGCCTCCCTGGAGCGCAAGGCCGAGGAGTTCGCCGACGTCGTGAAGTCCGGGCGGACCCACCTGATGGACGCCACGCCCGTGACGCTGGGCCAGGAGTTCGGCGGGTACGCGGCCCAGGTGCGCTACGGGATCGAGCGGCTGGAGGCCTCCCTCCCCCGGCTCGCCGAACTGCCCCTCGGCGGTACGGCCGTCGGCACCGGCATCAACACTCCGCCCGGTTTCTCCGCCGCCGTGATCGAGGAGGTCGCCCGGGTGACGGAGCTGCCCCTCACCGAGGCCCGCAACCACTTCGAGGCCCAGGGCGCCCGGGACGGCATCGTCGAGACCAGCGGGCAGCTGCGGACCATCGCGGTCGGGCTGACGAAGATCGCCAACGATCTGCGCTGGATGTCCTCCGGGCCGCGCACCGGCCTCGCCGAGATCGCCCTGCCCGACCTCCAGCCCGGCTCCTCGATCATGCCGGGCAAGGTGAATCCGGTCGTCCCGGAGGCCGTGCTGATGGTCGCCGCCCAGGTCGTGGGCAACGACGCCACCGTCGCGACCGCCGGCGCCGCCGGGAACTTCGAGCTCAACGTGATGCTGCCGGTCATCGCCAAGAACGTGCTGGAGTCGATCCGGCTCCTGGCGAACGCGACGCGGCTGCTCGCCGACCGGACCGTCGACGGCATCACCGCGAACCGCGAGCGCGCGCGGGAGTACGCCGAGTCCTCCCCCTCCGTCGTCACCCCGCTCAACAAGTACATCGGCTACGAGGAGGCCGCGAAGGTCGCCAAGAAGGCCCTGGCCGAGCGGAGGACGATCCGTCAGGTCGTGCTGGACGGCGGGTACGTGGAGCGTGGGGACCTCACCGCGGAGCAGCTCGACGAGGCGCTCGATGTCCTGCGGATGACGCACCCGTGACAGGGGGGCGCGTCCGTGTGCCCGGCGCGTGAACCGTGACACGCGCCGCAGCGTCGTATGCCTACGGCACCTAATATCTGTTCATGGCAGACGGTGGAGCGATGAGACGCGTGGAAACGGGTGGTGCGGCAGGCTTCTGGGCGCCCGGGAGCCGGATTCTGTGGCGGTACCGGGAGAACGGCGGCACGCAGGTGCACATCGCGCGCCCGGTCACCGTCGTCCGGGACGACGCGGACCTGCTCGCCGTGTGGCTGGCGCCCGGCACGGAGTGTGTGAAGCCCGTGCTCGCCGACGGCACGCCCGTACACCTGGAACCGCTGGAGTCGCGCTACACCAAGCCGCGGACCGTCCAGCGGGACCGGTGGTTCGGCACGGGCGTGCTGAAGCTGGCCCGCCCCGGCGAGCCCTGGTCGGTGTGGCTGTTCTGGGAGCCGGGCTGGCAGTTCAAGAACTGGTACGTGAACCTGGAGGAGCCGCTGGCCCGTTGGGCCGGTGGCGTCGACTCCGTCGACCATTTCCTGGACATCTCCGTCCATCCCGACCGCAGTTGGCACTGGCGCGACGAGGACGAGTTCGCCCAGGCCCGGCGGGACGGGCTGATGGACGACCAACAGGCGGAAAAGGTACGGACGGCGGGAGGGGACGCCGTGGAGGTGATCCGCGCCTGGGGGCCGCCGTTCTCGGAAGGCTGGCAGCACTGGCGCCCGGATCCGTCCTGGACGGTACCGTCACTGCCGGAGGACTGGGACCGCACTCCCGCGCATGTGTCCTCATGAGACCCTTGATGCGCCCCCGGGCAAGAAACGTAGGATCGTCCTCCGCAAGGGCGCGCGGCGGCAACTACCGGAGCACGCGCTGGGCTTGACCGATCGTCACCGAGGGGCGGCAGGACGTGAGCGAGGGGTACGAGGGCAACACCGGCAGGGCCTGCGCCACAGGCCCCCTGGGCCGGCAGCAGGCCCCCTGGGGCCGCGGACGGCCCGCCGGTGGCACAGGAACAACCTCTGACCACGCGGGAATTCCGTTCCTGGGGCAGGTAATCCGGGTATCGGAGTTTCGGCGGGACCCACTGCGCGCGCGGCGCGCAGCCCCGGACGGATGGATGCGACACGCGTGACGGAGCAGCCGACCTCCTTCGAACGCCCCCAGGCGGGCGTCGACCCCGCGGACCCCCGCGGGGCGTTCGCGCATACCCCGGCCCCGGCGCGCGGGCCCGGCGCCTTACCGGTACAGAGCCGCCCAGGCGGCGACGTCAGCGTTCCGGTCACGACGGCACACACCACGCCGGGCACGTCGGAGCCGGGCACCTCCACGCCGTTCGGCAAGGGCAAGGACACCGTGAGCGACCCCGCCTCCGAGCACTCCCAGCCGGGTGCAGAGCAGACCGCCGAGCGCGAGACGCCCCGGCCGCGCCCCGCCCCCGAGGGCATCCCCGTGCAGCCGGCCGACGAGCAGGACCGGCCGGGGGTGAACGCCGACGGGCAGGAGCGCCGCAGCGGCCAGAGCCTGCCGCCCGGCCGCCCCACGCCGATGCGGCGGGACGGCGACCGGCTCCGGTTCGTGGGGGCCGCCACCCGGCGGATCGCCCGCGGCATCGACCTCGACGAGATCGTCATGGGGCTGTGCCGGGCCACCGTGCCCACCTTCTCCGACGCGATCCTGGTCTATCTGCGCGACCCGCTGCCCGTCGGCGACGAGCGGCCCACCGGCCCGCTGGTGCTGCGGCTGCGCCGCACCGACCGGATACCGGCGGAGCGCGACACCGAGAACGGCTTCCTGCCGGCCGCGCAGCCCGAGCCCAATGAACTGGACACGGTCGGCGCCGAGCTGTGCGAGGTCCGGCCCGGCAGCGCCCTCGCCGAGGTGCTGCGCGGGGTACGCCCGGTGTTCACCGACGCTCCCGCGGCCCGCGCCGCACTGCCGGAGCTGCTCGGCGAGGACGGCGAGTTCGCCGTGCCGGACGGGCAGCGCGCGATCCTCGCCCCGCTGCGCGGCCGGCGCCGGGTCATCGGTGCCGCCCTCTTCCTGCGCCGCCCCGAGCGCATCGCGTTCGACCCGGACGACCTGCTGGTGGCCGCCCAGCTCGCCACGCACAGCGCCCTCGGCATCGACAAGGCCGTGCTGTACGGCCGCGAGGCGTACATCGCGGACGAGCTGCAGCGCACCATGCTGCCCGAGACGCTGCCCCGCCCCACGGGCGTACGGCTGGCCTCGCGCTACCTGCCCGCGGCGGAGACGGCCCGGGTGGGCGGCGACTGGTACGACGCGATCCCGCTGCCCGGCAGCCGGGTCGCGCTGGTCGTCGGTGACGTCATGGGCCACTCCATGACGTCGGCCGCCATCATGGGCCAGCTGCGCACCACCGCCCAGACCCTGGCCGGCCTCGACCTGCCGCCGCAGGAGGTCCTGCACCACCTGGACGAACAGGCCCAGCGCCTCGGCGTGGACCGCATGGCGACCTGCCTCTACGCGGTGTACGACCCGGTATCGCACCGCATCACCATCGCCAACGCCGGTCATCCGCCGCCCGTCCTGCTGCACCTGGGCGGCCGTGCCGAGGTGCTGCGCGTGCCCGCCGGTGCCCCCATCGGGGTCGGCGGCGTGGACTTCGAGGCGGTGGAGCTGGACGCGCCCGCCGGTGCGACCCTGCTCCTCTACACCGACGGCCTGGTCGAGTCCCGGTTGCGCGATGTGTGGACCGGTATCGAGCAGCTGCGGGAGAAGCTCGCCGCGGTCGCGCAGCTCACCGGGCCGGACCATCCGCCGCCCCTGGAAGCCCTGTGCGACGAGGTGCTCGACATGCTCGGGCCGGGCGACCGGGACGACGACATCGCGCTGCTCGCCGCCCGCTTCGACGGGATCGCGCCCAGTGACGTGGCGTACTGGTTCCTGGAGCCGGAGGACGCGGCACCGGGCCGGGCCCGCCGGCTGGCCCGGCGTGCCCTGTCGCGCTGGGGTCTGGAGGAGCTCAGCGACTCCGTGGAGCTGCTGGTCAGCGAGGTCGTCACCAACGCCGTCCGGTACGCCTCGCGGCCGGTGACGCTGCGGCTGCTGCGCACGGACGTCCTGCGCTGCGAGGTCGGCGACGACGTGCCGCAGCTGCCGCGGCTGCGGCAGGCCCGCGCCACCGACGAGGGCGGGCGCGGGCTGTATCTGGTGAACCGGCTGGCCCGGCGCTGGGGCGCGACCCGCCTCAGCACCGGCAAGGTGGTCTGGTTCGAGCTCAACCGCGGCTGAGAAGCCTCAGGGACAGGCGAAGGGCGCCCGGTGTGCACCGGGCGCCCTTCGGCGTCTGCTGCCGGTCGTCCCTACTGGTCGTCCTTGCCCGGTCTGATCGGGTCGAACGGGTCGCCGCCGTCGCCCGGTGGTGTCGTCTGCGGGGACGAGGGCGGGGTCTGGGTGGGCGGGGTCGTCGACGGGGAGGCCGGCGGGGACGACGACGGCTTCTCGGTCGTCGGCGGCGGGGACGACGACGGTTCCTTCGTCGTCGGCTCCTCGGTCGGCTCCTTCGTCGGCTCCTGCGTGGGCGTGGGCGTCCAGGTCGGCTGAACGGCCGCGCCCTGCTGGGTGTCGAGGTCGAACTCGCTGACGCCGCCCATCACACCGAAGGTGTACTGCGCCCAGATCCGCGCCGGGAAGTCACCGCCGTTGATCCGGGGTTCGCCGGCCGCCTTGTACATCGCCACCTGGGCGTGCGTCTTGGCGTCCTCGCCGAACAGGCCGACCGAGGTGACCAGCTTCGGGGTGTAGCCGGTGAACCAGGCCGACTTGTTGTTGTCGGACGTACCGGTCTTGCCCGCGACCTGCTGGCCGTCGCGCAGCGGGTTGTTGCGCACGGACGCCTGGGCGGTGCCGTCGTCGACCACGCCGGTCAGCACCGAGGTGACCGAGTCGGCGGCCTGCCGGCTGATGACCTGGTCGCCGACCGGGTCGGGCAGGGTGACGCTCTGGTTGAGGTGCTCCGCCGACTTCAGGACCGCCGGAGTGACCTTCTTGCCGTGGTTGTCCAGGGTCGCGTAGACACCGGCCATCTGCAGGGGGCTGGCGCCCATGCTGCCGAGGGTCTGGGCGGGCACGGCCTCCATGTTCTCGGTGTCCATGCCGAGCTTGCCGGCGACCTTCACCACCTCGGACATGCCGACGTCGACGCCCATCTGCGCGAAGACCGAGTTGACGGACTTGTTCATGGCCGTCTGGACGGAGATCGGGCCGTAGTTGCGGTCGTCCTCGTTCTCGGGGGCGAAGCCCACCTTGGTGCCGTCCTCCACGACCGGGCGCTTGCTCGTGCCGTCGTAGATCGTGTTCGCGGTGATCGGCTTGCCGTCCTGCGTCGTCGCCTGTTCCTCCAGGGCCGCGGCCAGGATGACCGGCTTGAAGGTGGAGGCGGGCTGGTAGTCGGCGCGGGTGGCGTTGTTGGTGTAGTGCTTGAAGTAGTCCTCGCCGCCGTACATCGCGACCACGGCGCCCGTCTTCGGGTTCACCGACGCGGCACCGGCCTGGACGTCTCCGTCCACCTTGCGCTTCTCGGGGTCGAGCTTGCTGGTCAGCTGCTGGCGGACCGACTTCTCCAGCGCTGCCTGCTTCTTCTTGTCGATGTTGAGCGTGAGGGTCCAGCCGCCGGCGTTGACCAGCGCCTCGGCTTCCTTCGCGTCGTCGGCGGTGCCCTCGGCGACGAGCCGCCTCTCGAGGGCCGCGTTGGCCGCGTTGACCAGGTAGCCCTTCTGGCCCTCCATACCCGGGGCGGGCTTGGGCTCCTCCGGCACCGGGAACGTCATGCCGGCCCGCTCGGACGCGCTCAGCCAGCCCTGGTCGACCATGTTGTCGAGGACGTAGTTCCAGCGCGCCTTCACCAGCTTCTTGCCGTCCTTGGAGGCGACGGCCCAGTCGTACTGGCTGGGGGCCTGGAGGAGGGCGGCGAGGTAGGCGCCCTGCGCGACCGTGAGGTCCTCGGCGTCCTTGCGGTAGTAGGCCTGGGCGGCGGCCTGGATGCCGTAGGCGTTGCGCCCGTAGTAGCTGGTGTTGATGTACCCGGCGAGGATGTAGTCCTTGGACTTCTCCCGGTCCAGCTTCAGCGAGATGACCATCTCCTTGAGCTTGCGCGAGACGGTCTGCTCCTGCGTCAGGTAGTAGTTCTTGACGTACTGCTGGGTGATCGTCGAACCGCCCTGCGCGCCGCGGCCCGACAGTGTGTTGAACAGGCCGCGCGCGGTGCCCTTGAAGTCGACACCGGAGTCCTTGAAGAAGGTCTTGTTCTCGGCGGCGACGAAGGTCATCCGGACGCCCTTGGGGACGCGGGACAGATCGACGTTCTCGCGGTTGACCTTGCCGTCGCGGGCCATGATCGAGCCGTCGCTGTACTTGTAGATGTTGCTCTGCCGCTTGGCGTCGGCTTTCCCCTCGGGGATGTCGATCACCATGTACAGCACGATGAAGGCGCCCATGCCCAGCAGGCACACGCCGAGGAAGGTGCCGAGGAGCTTCTTCCAGGTGAAGAGCCTGCGTATGCCGCTCTTCCCCCCGGCCGCGTCCGACGAACGGCGGCGCCCGGGCGCCGCCCGGCGCCCACCGCGCTGTCTGGCGCGTCTCTCTTCCGCTCGTCCCATGGGTCCGATCCGCTCCGCTTCGTTCATGTGTGCTCACGCGTCACACAGGTTCGCCGGTCAGGTCAGCTCAGAAAGCTAACACCGGGAGATATGAGATAGGGCAGCCGATCCGGCCCTTTGCGGACGTGACAATCAGCACCCATCCCAACGGAACCGACGTTCGAGACACCCTCAGGGTTGCCAGGGCGCCAGAAAGTGATATCACTTAGATAGACGGAAGCCAAGCAGCAGCGGCTTCCCAGGAGAAACGGGGGATCACCCATGTCCACGACCGAACCGCAGGTCACGGCCGATGTGCCCGAGATGCCGGCACCCCGGGTGCGGGAGTTCGCCGCCCACAGCATCGGCGGCGGGCTCGCCCTGCTGCTGGGCCTGCTCGGACTGCTGGCCGGTGCCGGGCTGATCGCGGCCGCCACCTCGGTGCACGCGTCCGGCGCGCAGGCAGCGCTGATCATCGGCGGCATCCTGGTCGCGCTCGCGGCGTTCCTCGCCATGTGCGGGCTGAACATGGTGGCGCCGGGTGAGGCCCGGGTCGTCCAGCTCTTCGGCCGCTACCGCGGCACGATCCGGCAGGACGGCCTGCGCTGGGTGAACCCCTTCACCTCGCGCACGAAGATCTCCACCCGCGTGCGCAACCACGAGACCGCCGTGCTCAAGGTCAACGACGCCTACGGCAACCCGATCGAGCTCGCCGCGGTCGTGGTCTGGCGCGTCGAGGACACCGCCCAGGCCACCTTCGAGGTCGACGACTACATCGAGTTCGTCTCCACCCAGACCGAGGCGGCGGTGCGGCACATCGCCATCGAGTACCCCTACGACGCCCACGAGGAGGACGGCCTCTCGCTGCGCGGCAACGCCGAGGAGATCACCGAGAAGCTCGCGGTGGAGCTGCACGCGCGCGTGGAGGCGGCCGGGGTGCAGATCATCGAGTCCCGCTTCACGCACCTCGCCTACGCCCCCGAGATCGCCTCGGCGATGCTCCAGCGGCAGCAGGCCGGAGCGGTGGTCGCGGCGCGGCGGCAGATCGTGGACGGAGCGGTCGGCATGGTCGAGGCCGCGATCGCCCGGATCACCGAGCGGGACATCGTGGAGCTGGACTCCGAGCGGAAGGCGGCGATGGTGTCCAACCTGATGGTGGTGCTGTGCGGGGACCGGGCCGCGCAGCCCGTCCTCAACACCGGGTCCCTCTACCAGTGACGGTCCCTCCCGAGGGCCGGGGCCCGCAGCGCCGGCCGCAGCAGCAGCGCAAGCAGGTGCTGCTGCGGCTGGACCCGGCGGTGTACGAGGCGCTCGCGCGGTGGGCCGGGGACGAGCTCAGGTCGGCCAACGCACAGATCGAGTTCCTGCTGCGCAAGGCGCTGGCGGAGGCGGGACGGCTCCCCCGGGAGACCGGACCACTCCCCCGACGGGGCCGGCCACCCGGCGGCTCGGGCGGACCATCCGGCGGCTCGGGTGGGGCGCCCGGCGGCTCAGGCGGATCACCCGGTGGCTCGGGTGGGGCGCCCGGTGGCTCGGGTGGGGCGCCCGGCGGCTCCGGTGGAGCGCCCGGTGGCTCCGGTGGGGCGCCGAAGAGCTGAACCATCCTCGGGGGGCGTTGTCCGGCCGCGGCGGCGAGGGCTGTTGCGGAACCGTGACAACGGCCCCCACCTGCGCTCCCGCACACCCCGCCATGGACTGCACACCCGGCGTATACATCGTGCGTATACACGACGTGTACAGTCCCAGGCATGTCCATCGGTCACACTCTCCTGGGACTCCTGGAGTCCGGCCCGCGCCACGGTTACGACCTCAAGCGGGCCTTCGACGAGAAGTTCGGTCACGACCGGCCGCTCCACTACGGCCAGGTCTACTCGACGATGTCCCGCCTGCTGAAGAACGGGCTCGTCGAGGTCGACGGCATCGAGGCGGGCGGCGGTCCCGAGCGTAAGCGGTACGCCATCACCGAGGCCGGCATCACCGACGTGGCGCGCTGGCTCGCCACGCCCGAGAAGCCGGAGCCGTACCTCCAGTCGACCCTCTACACCAAGGTCGTCCTGGCGCTGCTCACCCACCGCGACGCCGGTGACATCCTCGACACGCAGCGCTCCGAGCACCTGCGCAGCATGCGGATCCTCACCGACCGCAAGCGCAAGGGCGATCTGGCCGACCAGCTCATCTGCGACCACGCGCTGTTCCACCTGGAGGCGGATCTGCGCTGGCTGGAGCTGACCGCGGCGCGTCTGGACAAGCTCCGTGAGGCGGTGGCCCGATGACGATCCCCGCCGGTTCCCTCCTCACCGCCCAGGACCTGCGCAAGGCCTACGGCCCGACGACCGCGCTCGACGGCGCCGCGTTCTCCATCCATCCCGGCGAGGTCGTCGCCGTGATGGGCCCGTCCGGGTCGGGCAAGTCGACGCTGCTGCACTGTCTCGCCGGGATCGTGATGCCCGACTCGGGCTCGATCACCTACGCCGGGCGTGAGGTGACCGCGATGAGCGACGCCGAGCGCAGCGCGCTGCGGCGCTCGGACTTCGGGTTCGTGTTCCAGTTCGGGCAGCTCGTGCCGGAACTCACCTGCGTGGAGAACGTGGCCCTGCCGCTGCGGCTGAACGGCTCGTCCCGCAAGGAGGCCGAGCGCACCGCGCTGGGGTGGATGGAACGTCTGGAGGTCGACGACCTGCGCAAGAAGCGGCCCGGCGAGGTGTCCGGCGGTCAGGGGCAGCGCGTCGCCGTGGCCCGTTCGCTGGTGACCGGCCCGCGGGTGGTGTTCGCCGACGAACCGACCGGCGCGCTCGACTCGTTCAACGGCGAGCGGGTGATGGAACTGCTCACGGACGCCGCCCGGTCCGCCAACGCGGCCGTGGTGCTCGTCACGCACGAGGCGCGGGTGGCCGCGTACTCCGACCGCGAGATCGTCGTACGGGACGGCAAGTCGCGTGACATGGAGCGCGTCGTATGAGCGTCAGGCAGTGGAGCCGGGACCTCGCCCTGGGGGCCCGGTTCGCCCTCGCCGGCGGACGCGAGGGGTGGACCCGGGCGCTGCTCACCGCCGTCGGTGTCGGACTCGGGGTGGCACTGCTGCTGCTGACCACCGCCATCCCGGGCGCGCTGGCGGAACGCGACCGGCGCGAGAAGGCCCGCAGCGACCACACCATCGGCCAGCAGGAGATCCCGAAGGCCGACGACACGCTGATCGTCGTGGACGCGGACACCACGTTCCGGGACATGGACGTACGCGGCCGGCTGCTGGAGGCGGAGGGCCCGCGCGCTCCGCTGCCGCCCGGGGTGGCGGCGTTCCCGGCGGCGGGCGAGATGGTCGTCTCCCCCGCGCTGAAGGACCTGCTCGCCTCCGACGAGGGCGAGCTGCTGCGGGAGCGGCTGGACTACCGGATCGCGGGGACCATCGGCGAGCAGGGACTGGTCGGCTCCCAGGAACTCGCCTACTTCGCGGGCGGCGAGGGGCTCGCGAAGGTGCTCGAAGGTCCCTCCAGCGGAGCCCGCATCGACCACTTCGGCAACGACGACCTGGGGCCGTCCGACCGCTGGGACCCGGTGCTGCTGCTGCTGGTCCTGGTCGTCTTCGTGGTGCTGCTGATGCCGGTCGCCGTGTTCATCGCCGCCGCGGTGCGCTTCGGCGGGGAGCGGCGTGACCGCCGGCTGGCGGCCCTGCGGCTGGTCGGTTCCGACAGCCGGATGACCCGGCGGATCGCGGCCGGTGAGGCTCTGGCCGGTTCGGTGCTCGGGCTCGTCCTCGGCTTCGGGTTCTTCCTGATCGGACGCCAACTCGCGGCCTCCGCCGAGGTGTTCCGGGTCAGTGTGTTCCCGAGCTATCTGAACCCCTCGCCCGCGCTGGCCGTCCTGGTCGCGCTGGCGGTGCCGGCGGCCGCGGTCGTGGTGACGGTCCTCGCCCTGCGCGGTGTGGTCATCGAGCCGCTCGGCGTGGTGCGCACGGCCAGACCCGCGCGGCGCAGGCTGTGGTGGCGGCTGCTGCTGCCGCTCGGCGGGCTCGCCCTGCTCTTCCCGATGGTCGGGCAGGGCGACGACGGCGGGAACTTCAACCAGTACCTCGTCGTCGGCGGCGTGATGCTGCTGCTGGTCGGTGTCACGGCCCTGCTGCCCTGGGTGGTGGAGACGGTCGTGAGCCGGCTCGGGCCGGGCGGCGTGTCCTGGCAACTGGCCGTACGCCGGCTTCAGTTGAGCAGCGGTGCGGCGGCCCGGATGGTCAACGGCATCGCGGTGGCGGTGGCCGGGGCGATCGCGCTGCAGATGCTGTTCGCCGGGGTGGAGGGCACCTACACCCGCGCGTCGCGGTACGACGTCTCCCGGGCCCAGATGAGCGTGGACGTGCCGGACGGCTCCGACACCGCGGCCGTCGTCGGGAAGTACCGCGACACCGAGGGTGTGCGCAAGGTCACCGCGCTGTCCGACGCCTATCTCGGCGACCGGCGGGGCGAGGCGGAGGTCATCCAGGTCACCCTGGCCGACTGCGCGTCGCTGCGCGAGGTGGCCACGTTCCCCTCCTGCCGCGACGGTGACGTGTTCGCGGTCAAGGGCTCGCAGTACGACAGCGAGAGCGAGCACCTGGCCAAGCCCGGTACGAAGCTGGTGGCCGAGACGGAGGACTCCGGCCGCAAGGTCTCCTGGACCGTGCCGCGCGGGATCCGGCAGGCCATGTCCCGCGAGGATCCCACCGGGTACGACCGCGGCGGCATCCTGATCACGCCCGGTGCGCTGCCCGAGCGGCTCGCACCGTTCATCTCCACCCGGCTGTTCCTGAGCTTGGACCCCTCGGAGCCGGACGCGTACGACCACGTGCGCAACACGGCCGCGCGGCTGGACCGGGCCATCCAGCCGATGACGTGGCACAGCACCGAGAGCAACAGGCACTACGCCGCCATCCGCACCGGCCTGTCCGTGGGCGCCGCCTGTGTGCTGGCGCTGATCGGGGCGAGTCTGCTGGTCTCGCAGCTGGAGCAGCTGCGGGAACGCCGCAAGCTGCTGTCGGCCCTGGTGGCCTTCGGCACCCGCCGCCGCACCCTCGGCCTGTCGGTGCTGTGGCAGACGGCGATCCCCATCGGGCTGGGCCTGTTGCTCGCCGCGTCGGTGGGCATGGCGCTGGGCGCGGTGCTGCTGCGGATGACCAACACGTCGGTCCGGGTGGACTGGCCGAGCGTGCTGTCGATGACCGGCATCGGCGCGGGCGTCGTCCTCGCGGTGACCCTGCTGAGCCTGCCACCGCTGCTGAAGCTGATGCGGCCGGAGGGTCTGCGCACCGAGTAGGACCGGACCCCGCGCGGGCTGTCCGCGCCCCGGGCCGGGCCCGTGCCGGTGTCGGCACGGGCCCGGCCCGGGCGTGGGCGTCAGGCGTGGTGGTCCGTGGGCCTCAGGCGTCGCGGTCCAGGACGCGTACCGGCAGCGGGCGCAGGGCCTCGCGGAGGGCTGCCGCCAGTTCCTCGTACTCCGCGGCGCGCGCGGCCCCCGCCCGCATCGCCAGTGCGATACGGCGGGTCGGGGCCGGGTCGGCGAAGTACCCGGTGAGGAGCTGGTTGCTGCGGGAGGTCTCCACCTTCACGGCGGTGCGCGGCAGCAGCGTCACTCCGAGTCCGCCCGCGACGAGCTGCACCAGGGTGGACAGCCCGGCGGCGGTCGTGGTGACCGGCACGTCGTCGCGGCCGGCCTCCCGGCAGATGTCGAGGGCCTGGTCGCGCAGGCAGTGCCCCTCGTCCAGCAGCAGCAGGTTCAGCTCGCGCAGCGCGTCGCGCGGAATGCCCTCCCACCCGCCGAGCCAGTGGTTGAGCGGCGTGACGAGCACGAAGTCCTCGTCGAACAGGGGCAGTTCGGCCACCCCCGGCACGCCCAGCGGCACCGCGAGCAGCAGCAGATCAAGGCGCCCGCTGGTGAGACCGTCGAGGAGGCTGGCGGTCTGCTCCTCGTGCACCTGGAGGTCGAGCTGCGGATACCGGTCGTGGACGAGCCGCAGCACCGTCGGCAGCAGATAGGGCGCGACCGTCGGGATCACCCCGAGGCGCAGCGCCCCGGTGAAGGGCGCCCGGACCGCCTCGGCCTCCTCCATGAGCGCCCCCATCTCCGCCAGAACCGCCTTGACCCGTACGGCGATCCGCTCCCCCTCGGGCGAGAGCAGCACCTTGCGCGTCGTACGCTCGAGGAGCGTCACTCCGAGTGTCTCCTCCAGGGCCGACACGGCGCCCGAGAGGGCAGGCTGGCTCATGCCGATCGCCGCCGCCGCGTCCCGGAAATGAAGGTGCTCGGCCACCGCCGCGAAGGCCCGGAGCTGGGCGAGACTGGGCTGCCTCCGCTTGCTACCGAAAGTCACTGATAACTACCTCCGATCAACCCGACCGAGTGTAGCTATTTCCGTAATCAATCGAGCCTGTGCCAACATCAACAGAGTCCAACCCATGGGAAACGCCCGCGATCCGGGTGTTTCCTTCGCTGCAAGGAGAGCGTGTGCTCACTGTCGGTGACAAGTTCCCCGAGTTCGACCTGACCGCCTGTGTCTCGCTGGAGAAGGGCAAGGAGTTCCAGCAGATCGACCACAAGACCTACGAGGGTCAGTGGAAGGTCATCTTCGCCTGGCCCAAGGACTTCACCTTCGTGTGCCCGACCGAGATCGCCGCCTTCGGCAAGCTGAACGAGGAGTTCGCGGACCGCGACGCGCAGGTCCTCGGCTTCTCCGGTGACTCCGAGTTCGTCCACCACGCCTGGCGCAAGGACCACGACGACCTGCGTGACCTGCCCTTCCCGATGATGGCCGACTCCAAGCACGAGCTGATGCGCGAGCTGGGCATCGAGGGCGAGGACGGCTTCGCCAAGCGCGCGGTGTTCATCGTGGACCAGAACAACGAGATCCAGTTCTCGATGGTGACCGCGGGTTCGGTCGGCCGTAACCCCAAGGAGGTCCTCCGGGTCCTGGACGCGCTCCAGACGGACGAGCTCTGCCCCTGCAACTGGTCCAAGGGCGACGAGACCCTCGACCCGGTCGCGCTGCTCTCCGGAGAGTGATCTGACATGTCCCTCGACGCACTGAAGTCCGCGATACCGGACTACGCCAAGGACCTGAAGCTGAACCTGGGCTCGGTCATCGGCAACTCCGACCTGCCGGCGCAGCAGCTGTGGGGCACGGTCCTGTCGACGGCGATCGCCTCGCGCTCCCCGATCGTGCTGCGCGAGCTGGAGCCGGAGGCCAAGGCGAACCTGTCGCCGGAGGCCTACACGGCGGCCAAGGCCGCCGCCGCGGTGATGGCGATGAACAACGTCTTCTACCGCACGCGTCACCTGCTGTCGGACCACGAGTACGGCACCCTGCGCGCGGGTCTGCGGATGAACGTCATCGGCAACCCGGGCGTCGACAAGGTCGACTTCGAGCTGTGGTCCTTCGCGGTCTCCGCGATCAACGGCTGCGGCATGTGCCTCGACTCGCACGAGCAGGTGCTGCGCAAGGCGGGCCTGGAACGCGATGTCATCCAGGAGGCGTTCAAGATCGCTTCCGTGATCCAGGCGGTCGGCGTCACGCTGGACGCCGAGGCGGTTCTGGCCGAGTAACCCCGGCTGCCCGCCCCGCACCACAGGGCCCCGCCCACCTGACCGGTGGGCGGGGCCCTGTGGTGTTGTCCTGCCGGGGGTGGTGTTGTCCTGCCGGGGGTGGTGTTGTCCTGCCGGGGGTTCCGCTACTGCGACGGCGCGTCAGGCGTGGGCTCGGCGCTGACCGCCGTGGCCCCGCGTGGCCGGACCGAGTGCCGCAGGGCCGACTTCTGCGAGTAGGACCGCAGATAGCCGACGACCGTGTTCGTCACCGCCACCAGCGGCACGGCGACCACGGCGCCGCCGATCCCGGCGACCATCCCGCCCGCCGCGACCGACAGCACCACGGCCAGCGGATGCACCCGCACCGCCCGTCCGAGGATGAACGGCTGCAGGATGTGCCCCTCGATCTGCTGCACCGCCAGCACCACCACGAGGGTCATGACAGCCGTGAACACGCCCTGGGTGACGAGCGCGACGACCACCGCCAGCGCACCGGACACCACCGCGCCCACCAGCGGGATGAACGCGAACAGGAAGATGAACACCGCCAGCGGCACGGCCATCGGCACATCGAGGAAGTAGATCCCGAGCCCGATGAAGATGGCGTCGATCAGCGCGACGATGACCGTGCCCCGCACGTACGCCGTCAGCGTCCGCCACGCCGCGGGACCGGCCCCGGCCACTCCCGGCCGGGCCGCCGCCGGCACCAGCCTCAGCGTCCACTGCCAGATCCGCTTGCCGTCGTAGAGCAGGAACAGCGTGCAGAAGACGGACAGCAGGATCCCGGTCAGGGCCTCGACGACGACCGTGACGCCCTCGAGCCCGGCGGAGGTGATCTGGTCGGTGTTCGCCCCGACCGCCTCGCGCAGGTTGGTGGCGATCTCGTTGATCTGCTTGTCCGTGACGTGGAAGGGGCTGTTCAGCAGCCAGTTCCGCAACTCGTCGATGCCGTCCTGGATCTGGCCCGAGAGGTCGTCGATGTTCTCCATGACCTGCCAGGTCACGAACCAGCCGATGAGGCCCATGACGACGAAGCCGAGGACGGCCGTCAGCGCGGTGGCCGGCCCGCGCGGCACGCCGTGGCGCCGCAGTCGGGCCACCGTCGGCTGCAGCAGCGCCGTGATGAGCAGGGCGATGACGAAGGAGAGCACCACGAGCTGGACGGCGCTGATGACCCGCATCAGCACCCAGACGGTGCCCGCGAGGACGAGGAGCCGCCAGCCGGCCTCGGCCGCGACCCGTACCCCCCAGGGCACGGCGAGCGCGGGATCGGGGCGGGCGGCGACGTCGGGTGCGTAGTCCGGGGGCGGCGGTACCTGGCCGTCGGCGAGCGTCCGCGCCACGGGGTCGTCGTCCTGCTCCCGTTCGGCTTCGGCGCGGCGTTCGTTGTACCGCTCGCTCATCTCGGTCAGCCCGGCACCGAGCCGGCCGAGCCACCCTGGCACACGCGACATGATCCGTCCTCTTCCCCCGTCTTGGCGCACCACTCCCCCGGGGAGCCGTCCGTCCGACCGTACATGGCGCGAGCCCCGCACCGGACGACGGTGCGGGGCTCGAGCGGAGGAACGGATCGGCCGGGGGCCGGTCGGCTCAGTACCAGTGGTTGGCCTGCCAGAACGACCAGGCCTCACAGGGGCTGCCGTAGCGGTCGTTCATGTAGTTGAGGCCCCACTTGATCTGGGTGGCCGGGTTGGTCCGCCAGTCGGCGCCGACGGACGACATCTTGGAGCCGGGGAGCGCCTGGAACATGCCGTAGGCCCCCGAGGAGGGGTTGACGGCCTTGTAGTTCCAGTCGGACTCGTGGTCCACGATGTTGCTGAAGCACTGGAACTGGCCCGAGGGGACCAGCTGCCGTGCCATCGCCTGGATCTGGGCGATGCTGTACGAGCTGGCGACGGGGAAGTCGGCGATGTCCTTGGAGCGGCTGGCGGCGGCCTTGGCCTCCGCGCGCTCCTTGGCCGCGGCCTCGGCGGCCTTCTTCGCGGCTTCCTGCTTGGCGATGGCCGTCTCGGCGGCGGCCTTGCGGGCGGCCTCCTCGGCGTCCTTCTTCGCGCTCGCGTCCGCCTGGATGGCCTGTGCGTCGGCCTGCTGCGTCAGCGACGCGGTCTGTACCTGGGCCTGCTGGCCCGCGGGGATGTCCGCGAGCAGCGTGGCGCCGGTTGCCGTCGCTTCCGCGTCGTTGTTCTGCGCGGTGCTGCCCGAGGCAACGCCGACGACGCTTCCGACAGCGGTGACCGCCGTGGCCGAAGCCACTGCGAATCCCCGGACCGAGATCCGGCTCACACGGTTTCCTTCCAGCATCGCCCGCTTCGGTGACCCTCGCGGACGCAATCGTGCCCCTGGCACTGGCCTCCCCAACTGCGGGGTCACGGGAGGCGCGGGCCCGGTGGGCAACTCCCCCGGGGGGAGCGCCGCGTGTTGCTCGGGCGGCATACGACATCGCTATGCAGTTGGCGCTGTTGCTTTTGTGGTGCCGTACCGCTGGGGGTACAGCTGTGTCGTATGCGGGGCCTGACAGGAGTGAGACTCTGCCGTAACCCGACGGGGCAAGGCAATTCCACGTTGCGTGTGAAAGCTCACATCCCGTTTGACGCAGGAAATTCCACGGAACGGCCACACGCGAAGGCGCCGCCCGGCTAGGCTCTTGGCCTTTTCCGGACGGCGCCAACTATCGCATAACCGCTACTACTTACTGCGGCCGGTCAGATCTGCCCGTCTTCGAGCATTTCGGTCACAAGCGCGGCGATCTGGGACCTCTCGGACCGAGTCAGGGTCACATGCGCGAAGAGCGGATGCCCCTTCAGCTTCTCGACCACGGCGACGACACCGTCGTACCGGCCGACCCTGAGGTTGTCCCGCTGGGCCACGTCATGGGTGAGAACCACCCGTGAATTGGAGCCGATCCGGGACAGAACGGTGAGAAGGACGTTCCTCTCCAGCGACTGGGCCTCGTCCACGATCACGAACGCGTCGTGCAGCGAGCGTCCGCGGATGTGGGTGAGCGGCAGGACCTCCAGCATCCCGCGCGCGGTCACCTCCTCGATGACCTCCCGGGACGTGACCGCCGACAGCGTGTCGAACACGGCCTGCGCCCAGGGGCTCATCTTCTCCGCCTCGGAGCCCGGCAGATAGCCCAGCTCCTGGCCGCCCACCGCGTACAGCGGACGGAAGACCATCACCTTCTGGTGCTGACGGCGCTCCAGCACCGCCTCCAGACCGGCACACAGCGCCAGCGCCGACTTGCCGGTGCCGGCCCGGCCGCCCATGGACACGATCCCGACGTCCGGGTCGAGCAGCAGGTCGAGTGCGATCCGCTGCTCGGCGCTGCGGCCCTTGATGCCGAACGCCTCCCGATCCCCGCGCACGACGCGGATGTTGCCCTCGGGCGTGACCCGTCCGAGCGCCTTGCCGCGCTCCGACTGGATGGTCAGGCCCGTGTGCACCGGGAGTCCGGCGGCCTCGGGGACGTAGACATGGCCTTCCTCGAAGAGGATGTCCACCTGCTCGCCCGGCAGGGTCAGTTCGGACATTCCGGTCCAGCCGGAGGAGTCCGTGATGGCGAGTTCCGCGCGGTACTCCTCGGCGAGGAGCCCGACGGAGGACGCCTTGATCCTGAGCGGGAGGTCCTTCGACACGACGGTGACGTCGAGTCCCTCGGCCTGCAGGTTGCGGGCGACCGCGAGGATGCGGGAGTCGTTGTCCCCCAGGCGGTAGCCGCTGGGCAGCACGCTGGGGTCCGAGTGATTGAGCTCGACACGAACGGTCCCGCCCAGGTCCCCCGTGGGGAGGGGGGCGTCGAGGCGACCGTGCCGGACCCGCAGCTCGTCGAGCAGGCGCAGGGCCTGCCGGGCGAAGTAGCCGAGTTCGGGATGGTGCCGCTTCGCCTCCAGCTCCGTGACCACGACGATGGGGAGCACGACCTCGTGCTCGTCGAAGCGGTTCAGGGCGTTCGGGTCGGCCAGCAGGACGCTGGTGTCGAGAACATAGGTGCGCCGGTCGGGCTTGTGGCGCTTTGTGCTGGTCACCACGGAAGGACGTACCCCCTCGGATGAGGTCGGGGAGCGACGGTATGGAGCTGGACCGGTCGTCGGCCGCCCTGCGCGGGCCGAAAACCGGCCCTCCGCCTCTTCGTCCGTGCTGTGACCGCACGATCGGGCTGGTGCAAAGGGCCTCCCGGGCGGACGGCCCCGTGCCGTCCGCTGAGATCCGACACCCGTGGTTCGGGCGTCGACCTGACTGGGTTATGCCCTCGAACGAGCGTCGCCATGCCACGGCATATGACGGCGCGCCGGTGAACTCGGCGTGACCGGTCCCCCTCGAACGGGTACCGGGAGGTGGTGTGACGTGGGACGTCCCGTATTCGCGCGCGTCGCGGCGGGTACGTCAGCCGCCGTAGCGCCGGTGGCGGGCCGCGTAGTCGCGCATGGCCCGCAGGAAGTCCACCTTGCGGAACGCCGGCCAGAACACGTCACAGAAGTAGTACTCCGAATGCGCGGTCTGCCAGAGCATGAAACCGGACAGCCGCTGCTCGCCGCTGGTGCGGATGACCAGGTCGGGGTCGGGCTGGTCGCTGGTGTAGAGGTGACGCCCGATCATGTCGGTGTCGACGGCCTCCGCGAGGGCCTCCAGCGAGGTTCCCTTGTCCTGGGCGTCGAGCAGCATCGACCGCACCGCGTCGGCGATCTCCTGGCGGCCGCCGTAGCCGATGGCGACGTTGACCACTATGCCGTCGACGTGCGCGGTGGCCTCCTCGGCTTCCTTGAGGATCGTCTGCAGGCCCGAGGGCAGCAAGTCGGGCGTGCCGACGTGGTGCACGCGCCAGCGGCCGTCGGCGGCCAGGGTGCGGACGACGTCCTCGATGATGCCGAGCAGGGGGACGAGTTCCTCGCGCGGGCGGTCGAAGTTGTCCGTGGACAGGAGCCAAAGGGTGACGACCTCGACGTCGGTCTCGGTGCACCAGCCGAGGAACTCCTCGATCTTCCCGGCACCGGCCCGGTGGCCGTCGACGGTGCTGGAACCGGCGGCCTTCGCCCAGCGCCGGTTGCCGTCCATGATGACGCCGATGTGCTTGGGCACCTGAGCGTGGTCCAGGTGACCTTCCACCCGGCGTGCGTACAGCCTGACCAGCAGGCCGCGCAGCTTGTCGCGCAGGTTCACGTGATTGTCAGCCCCTCCGTACGGATCGGACAGGCCGCGGCGTGCGGCCCGGTCGTGGCCGCGGGCGGTCCCTGCCCGTGTGGCAGTCCCCGGAGGCGAAGCCTACCCTCGCCGCGGCCCCGGGCCGCCCACGGGGACGGAACGAGCGGTTCCGGCCGGTGGTTCGAGCCGCTCGGTGGACCATGAAAAACGGGCCGGTCCGTGGGGGGGAGACGGACCGGCCCGAGGGGGGGTTTCCACCATAACCCTTCGTGAGTGATGCCGCGCGCATCGGCGTGCCACAACTACTCTCCGGAGCCGCCCGGCGACGCGGCGATGCTCGCGGAGTCCCTGATTCAGGGCCCGCTTCTGGCCGAAACATGGGCCATACGCTGGGGATTCAGGCGTCCGGGGGCTGAGCGCCGGCGGATTTGCCGCACCTTGGGGCCCGCTCGGGCGACTTGTCCCGACATCCCCCCGACGGGTGACGCGGCTGTGAACGCCCGCTTGACCGGAACCACCGCCGGACGGGGGCCGGGGCGGCCCGGACCGTCGGGGCACGGATGTTTGCCGACCGATATGGCCGCCGCACGGCTCGATGAAGATCCCCCAGGCACCGCGCAGCCCCCTCCACTGCGCGGTACCGCCCGCGCAGCTTTGCTCACGCGAATTACCCTGCTCGAATTTACGTGAGCGGCCGCTCGGAAGCGAGCCGCGGCCGATAACGATGTGAAAACCCTCGTCGGATGATGCGGAAGTGCGGTGTGTGAAGGGAGCGACCCGCGAGCCCCCCGGGTGAGGTGAAGCGCCAGGGGCCGTGCCCGGGGCTCATAGAGGACCGTTTCTGTCCTCATTGAGTCCTAGCCTCGCCTCATGACGACGACCCTGAGGATCACGTGGGACGCGGCGAGCGCACGCCGGGCGGAGCGGCAGTTCCTGGCCAGGCCGGCCGCGGCCGGTACGCCGGTCGCCGAGGTGGTCGCCGCGATGCTGGGCGCGCACGCGCAGGTGCTCTCCGCGGCGGAGCTGTCGGTCGGGATGCGGATGCACGGGGCGACGCGGGCGGACGTACGGGCCGCGCTGTGGGACGACCGGTCCCTGATCAAGACGTACGGCCCGCGCGGCACGGTCCACCTCCTCCCGGCCCGTGAACTGCCCCTCTTCTCGGCGGCGCTGACCGCGGTACCCACCGGACCGAGCCCGTTCCCGCCCGGCGCACGGCTCACCGAGGAGCAGACCGCCCGGATCGTGGCGGCGATCGGTGAGGCGCTCGACGGCAGGTGCCTGACCGTCGACGAACTGTCCGAGGAGGTCGTCGCCCGCACCGGCCCGTGGGCCGGCGACCGGGTGATGCCGGCCTTCCAGGACCTGTGGCCGCGCTGGCGCCAGGTGATGCACCGGGCCGGCTGGGCGGGCACGCTGTGCTTCGGCCCGAACCGCGGCCGCAAGGTGACGTACACGCAGCCGGTGCCGGGGGACGCTGGGGCGGAGGCCGGTGCGGGGGCGGCGGCGGAGAGCCCGACGGCCGCTTTCGTCCTGCGCCATCTGTACGCGTACGGTCCGGCGACGCCGCAGCACTTCGCGCGCTGGCTGGCGGCGCCCACCGGCTGGGCGACGGCCCTGTTCGGCGAACTGGCCGCCGAAGGGCGTATCGAGGAGGTCGACTTCGAGGGGACACCGGCATGGGTGGCGGCGGGTGACACCGACTTCCCGTCCGGCCCGGTGCGGGGTGTGCGGCTGCTCCCCTACTTCGACGCGTACGTCATCGCGGGGCAGCCCCGCGAGCGGCTGTTCCCCGGAAAGGCGTACCAGCGCGCCCTCGGGGGCGGCCAGGCGGGCAACTACCCGGTGCTGCTCGTCGACGGTGTGGTGGCGGGGGTGTGGCACCAGCGGCGCCGGGGCCGTCGTACGACCGTCACGGTCGAGCCGCTCGTGCGGCTGACCGCGCGGCAGCACCGGGAACTGGGCGAGCAGGTGGAGCGGGTGGGCGAGGTGCTGGAGGCGACGCCCGAACTGGTGGTGGGAGAGGTGACGGTGGGCCCGCACGCGTGAGGCGCCGGGCGGGCTTCCGCGGGTGTGGGTGTCAGGCGGGCTCGCGCGGGTGCGGGTGTCAGGCGGGCTCGCGCGGGTGCGTGGGTCAGGCGGGCTCTCCCGCGGTGCGTCTGTCAGGCGGGCTTGCGTACGTCGAAGAGGTGCCGGGTGCTGTGCGCCACGAACGGGCCCTCGGCCCGGATGCGCTCGTGCAGTGCCCGGAGCTGTGGCTCGTAGGCCTCGACGGTGAAGCCGGGAACCATCCAGACCACCTTGCGCAGGAAGTGCACGACGGCGCCGATGTCGTGGAACTCCATCCGCAGCCGTTCCGCCCGCAGACCGACGACGTCCAGCCCGGCGGCTTCGGCTTCGGCGCGCTCCCGGTCGGGGTGCCGGGCACCGCGCACGTCGTCCGGCTGGGGCCCGAGAAAGTACTCGACGAGTTCGAAGACGCTGCTCGGGCCGACGTGCTGGGCGAAGTAGGTGCCGCCGGGCTGGAGGACGCGGGCGATCTCGTCCCACCGGGGGCGGACGGGATGGCGGCTGACGACCAGGTCGAAGGCGCCGTCGGCGAAGGGCAGGGGCGCGTCCTCGGCGGCGGCGACGACCCCGACACCGCGCGGCCGGAGCAGGGCGGTGGCCTTGGCGACGTTGGGCGGCCAGCCCTCGGTGGCGAGGGTGAGGAGGGGCGGCTTCGGGGCGGGTTCTCCGGGGGCGACGTGAGACTGCCGCAGGGCGGGGGTTCCGGTGGTGTTCTCCCCGGTCGGGTCGCCGGTCCCCGCGTCGGCGATCCTGGCGAGGGCGAAGTCCAGCACCTCTCCTCCCCCGGTCTGCACGTCGAGCACCGCACTCGCCCGGCCCAGCCGGTCGGCCATGGACACGGCGTACCCCCAGGAGGGGCGTGCCTCCGTCGCCCGTCCCTCGAACCAGGAGAAGTCCCAGCCTTCCGTGGGGACGGAGGCCCCTTCGGCGAGGAGGTCCTCGTAGGAGGTGGGGTGTGAGGGGTGCGGGTGCGGTTCCCGGGGTTGTGCCATGGGGAGATGGTGGCATCGGACGGCAGGGGGACGCCCGCTCTTTATGTGCCGGCGGGCGCCCTGGGCCCCTCACCGACCCCTTGCCGGAGGTCAGGGGACGAGGGGACGCACCTCCTCGGCCGCGAACCGCACGAAGCCTTCCGGGTCGGGTTCGTCCGCGGTCGGCTGCAGTACGACGCTGTCGGCGCCGGCCTCGACCAGCCGCGCGACGGCCTCCGCGACGGCCCCGGCGTCTCCGGCGACCCCGAGGTCCGGGACGGCGGCGACCCCTTCGGCGTCGAGCTCGGCACGCAGGCGGGCGTCGGCGTCGGGCCCGGTGGCGGTGAGCAGATAGACGACGAAGGGGTGCGGTCCGGCCGCGCGTCCGGCCGCGGCGCGCCCCTCCGCGACGAGCCGCCGGGCTCGGCGGACGCCCTCGGCGTTGGTGGCGGCGGTGAGGATGGTGCCGTCGGCGGCCTCTCCGGTGAGCCGCAGCGACCGCGGCCCGGTGGCACCGGCCAGCACACCGGTCTGCGGGGTGGTCGGCGGCCAGTCGAGGGCGACGTCGTCGAGCGTGACGTACCGGCCGTCGACGGTGACCCGCTCGCCGCTCAACAGGGCCCGGAGCGCGAGGAGATGCTCACGCAGCAGGGTGAGGGGCGACTCGACGCGGGCGCCGACCTGCCCCATCCAGTCCTGCACGCCGTGCCCGACGCCGAGGATCGCTCGCCCCGGGAACATGCGGTGCAGGGAGGCGGCCTCCATGGCGGTGATGGCGACGTTCCGCAGGGGCACGGGCAACAGCCCGACCCCCACCCGCACACGCTCGGTCCAGGCGAGAGCAGCCGCGGCGGTCGACATCCCGCCTTCTCTGAAACAGTCCTCCCACAGCCACAGCTCGTCGAGCCCGGCACTTTCCGCGACGTCACACACGGAACGGAGTCGCTCGGGGGCCAACTGGGGTCGGAACACTGCGCCTAGAGGGGTCATGGGCCTTTCCTACCCACGATCGGGGGCGCCGGGAAACACCCGTGCCCGTCGACGACTCGGGTTCCGGCGAGGACGCGCGCGGCGGAGCGGCCACCCACACGGGTGGCCGCTCGCCGGTCGGGGCCGTGGCCCCGCTCAGCGGTTGACGGCCTGGATCTCCTGTACGACCACGTCCTGGGTGGCGCCGAAGGCGCCGTCCGGGAGGTCGCCGCTCGCGCCGCCGGAGCCGGTCCAGGTGATCTTCCAGGTGACGGTGGCCCGGAGGGGGTACGTGCCGTCGCCCGAGGAACGGAGGTACTTCACGCCGCAGGGTGGCGTGCGGTTCGCCTTGCCGGTGGCGTAGGGCTCGCCGATACGGTCGTCGGCGATCTCGCAGACGCCGGAGGCCGGGTAGGTGACGGCGTCCTTCGTGCCCGGCTCGATGCGCAGCGACTGGGGTGTCGCGGTGGCTGTCGCGGTGATGCCGATGACGGGTACGGACGCGGTGACGGAGACCGGCTTGAAGTCGGCGGCGTCCAGCCAGGCCCAGGTCGGGAGGTTGACCTTCGTCCGGGCGGCGGGAGCGAGGGTCACCTCGGTGCCGGGGACGCGGATCTCGGCGTAGGCGAGTTCGGCGAGCACCCGCGGGGTGACGGCGTTCTTGATGTTCGCGGGCGGGGGGTCGCCCTGGTCCACCCAGAAGATGGGTTCCTCGCAGGAGTCCCAGCCCGGGGGGAAGTCCTTGTTGACGAAGGAGTCCCAGAAGTAGCCCTTGCCGGTCTTGTCCTTGTTGAAGTCCTTGTAGGGGTGTCCGTCGACGTAGCGGTCCCGCTGCTCGGCATCCCACTCGTACCCCGTCGAACCGGCCTCCCAGGTCGGCTCCAGGTACTTCTTCAACTGGTCCGGGGTGTACTTCGGGGCGTACCAGCAGGGCGGCGGGGTCCAGGACGTCGCCGCCCTGAGCGCGCCGGCGGCTTTGCCACTGCCGTTCTTCGAGCGGTCGAAGACGACACCTCCGACGGTGACGGAAACGGTGCCGTCCGCACCCGCGTCGGCCTCCTGGTGGGTGCCCTGCGTGTCACCGCCCAAGGTATCGTCAGCGGTGGCCACTCCTGGAAGGGCCAGGAGCGACCAGCACGCGCCGGCCAGCACCACTGCGGTGAGCTTTTCCAACGGCGTTCTCACGGCCGGCACTTGGGGCTCCCACTCTGCGAGACCATCTTCTGGATCACCCAGACGCCCTTGTCGTTCTTCTTGAGCGACGTGTGGTAGATGACGTAGCTCTTGGCCGTGACCTCGGTCTTCCTGGCCTTGTCGGTCTTGAGGTCCTTCACGTACGCCTTGCCCTGGTCCTCGCAGTAGCTGAGGGACGCCGAGCCGTCCTTGTCGACCGCCACCTGCGGAGCGTAGAAGCGGTAGGCGCCCGTGATGGCCGCCTTGTGGTCGACGTAGTTCTGGATGAACTTCTGCGTACTGGCGGCCGCTTCGCCCTCGTAGTAGTAGAGGTACGGCTTGTCGAGCGCGTTCTGGTTGACGATCGCGAGGTCGACCGCCTTGATGGACTGCTCACTGTCCGCGAGGACCGCGTCCTTGTCCTTGTCGCCGGTCTTGGGCCAGTCGAACGTGTAGGAGAGGTCCGACGGCAACTCGATCTTCGGGCGGCCGGTGGTGTCCGGCTCCTTCGGGGTGGTCGACGGGGTCGCCTGCTCGCCGGTGTCCGCTCCCGCGATCTTGTCGCTGTCCTTGCTCTTGGAGCTGTCATCGCTCCCGCACGCGGACAGCGTCAGGGCCGCAGCGGCGGTCAGCGTGAGCGCTGCGAGGAGGGTGGGGCGGCGGGTCACGGTCGGCTCCCGGGAGGTGACGAGGCTTCTCTTGAGCGAACCAAAGCTATACAGCGGGGTGCGGCCGCACCAGGGTGAAGGTTGTCAACTCCCGGTGTGTATGGGGAGGAATCGGCGGTTCGTCGTCAGCTTTGCGCCGTAACGGTTGCATAACGCGCCACACGGGGACGCCAACGGCGGTGCCGCACCGGGAAGTTCCAGACACGAACCAGCAAAGCACTGGGGCCGGTTGGGTCCGTGGGCCCATGTGAGGGCCGCCGCGTCCGGCTACCTTCAGGGCCTTGAAGCCATGGACGGGTGGCACGGTCGGAGGGGGTCCGGATGGGGCGGCGCTGGCGGGACGGGCGTGGGGAACTGGTCGTGCACGGGGGTGACGGACAGCCGTCCGTCCGGGTCCCGCTGGAGATCGCCACCTCCTACCGGGCGCGCACCAAGGGCCTGTTGGGGCGGGACGCCCTCGACGGGGCGATACTGCTCTCCCCCGCCAACAGCGTGCACACCTTCCGCATGCGCATACCGATCGACGTGGCCTATCTCGACCGCGACCTGCGTGTCCTCACCGTCCGCACCATGCGTCCGGGGCGACTGGGGATGCCTCGCCTCCGGGCCCGGCACGTGGTCGAGGCGATGGCCGGGGCGATGGACGCGTGGGGGATGCGAGCGGGAGCCCGGGTGGAGGTCGCCGTACCGGCGGAGGGCGGATAGGGTTTCTCGGTTTCATCACTTGCACGTCCGAATAGCACACTCAGCGGCCGCCTTGGGTAGGGTCACTTTTATGAGTACCGACTTGTATGGATGGCTGGAATGCCGGCCCGGACTCGGACGCCATGGCATGGAACACGCGTCATGGGAGCCCTTTTGTGACCTCAGGCACCTTTATTGGGCCCGTGATTACAAGTCGTGGTCAGTGCTCTTCGACGTCCGGAGTGTGGAGCCTGTCAGAGCACTCTTCCCTGACCGCGGGGCCCCTCCAGACGTTTCGGACACGGTACGCAGGGATGCGGACGATTTCGACGGCGACAGTCGTTCGTGGTTCTCCTGGCGTGAACTGACGGCCGTCGACTGGAACGCCCGCTGCACTGACGGCCCGTCTCGGTACTGGGTCCGCCGCTGGTCCCGTGCCCGCACAGGATCCCTCGTACCCGACGGACTGACTGCGCTCCCGGACGACTTGTACGACGCGGCCGCCGAGGCGTTCGGAGAGGGCAACATCGCTCCCTCCCGGTGGCCGGCCGACGGGGAACTCGTGCTCGGCGACGAGGTGTACCGCCCTGTCTCCCCTGCCTACCGCGACCTGGTACCGACCGACGGACCATGGCAACCGGTGTGGAACGTGATGGGCACTCTGGCCGAACTCCACGGTGAGGACAACGTCCGCCTCGTCGTCTGGTTCGGCGGCTGAAAGAAGCCCCCCTCCCCGGGGGGCCTCTTGTCATTCCACACCCAGGTACTCCAACGCCCCCTTGGGGTTGTCGTTCAACCGCTGCCAGTCGATTTCCTCGCCTCGACTGTACTTCGCTTCCAGCGCCCGCTGCATATCACCCAGTTGCTTGGCAGTGAAGTTCGCGTCACCGATACGGGCGTCCACTCCCTTCTCGTTCATGAGCTGGGCAGGAGAGACCTTCTGGCCCTTGATGGGCCGGAAAACCTCAGTCCACTTATCGGGCTTGTCGATCTCGACCCGAGCCGTCCCGCCAGGGTTCGCCTTGTTCCACTCGGAGAGGGTATTGATCTTCCCGACGAATTCCGGCTGACGGGTCGGGTTGACCGTGTTCTTCACTTCGACCAGGTGCACCCTGCCGTCCCGCCCCTTGTACAGGACATCGGCGTCCGGCACGTTCGACACATCCACGGTTTCTCCGGGCGCGACCTCGACCTGACGCCGGTTGTGTTCCGAGCCGACGGCCGTGTGCACGGTGCTGCCGGGTGCCGCGTCCTCCGAGGCACGCCGCACGCCGCGCACCTCGGCGAGCATCTCCTCGAGCCTGCTCGGGGTTCGCGCGTTGGTCACCTCGGAGCCGAGCTTGCTCGCGCCCGCCCGGTCGACGTTCCCGCGTCGTGCGAGGTCAGTGAGCTCACCGAGCGCGGCCGCCGCCTGGTCCTTGCCGATCTCCTTCTTGCCGGGGTCCTTCTTGGCGTTCTTGACGAAGTCGTCGATGTTGCGCTCGTCGATGCTGAGCCTGCCCTGCCTGATGGCGGCCTTCGCCGCCTCCGCCTGGGCCTCCAGCGCCAGTTGCTGTGCCTCGTCCGCCTTCTCCCGGGCGTCCTGGGCCCCCTCCTTGGCCTCCTCGTCGCAGCCGCCCTCGGCGAGGATGACGTACGGGGAGTCGGACGGGGCGGCGGCGAGGACTGTGGTGCCTGTGCCGGCGGAGCCGGTGAGGGGGCCGGTGGTGGTCGCGGGCGGGTTACCGCCGTACGGGATCCGGCGCGCGGGCGCGGCGATGGTGCAGCCCGACTCGCGGGCCCGCTTCTCGGCCGCGTCCGCCGCCTCGTCGGCATCCTTCGCCGCTTTTCGAGCGCCTGCGGCATCGCCGGCCTCGGCCGCCTTGCGGGCCTTCTCCGCCGCGTCCGACGCCTTGTCGAGGGCTTCACCGACCTCGGCCAGCTTCTTGAATTTGGTGAACTTCGTGATGGTCTTCGGGCTGAAGATGCCGACGACGTTGACCACGGTGTTGCCGATGGAGGCGCCGTAGTTGCCCTTCTCCCAGTTCTCCTTGTCGACGAACGTGTCGATCGCCAGGTCGGACACGAAGTCCTCGGGCGAATTGACCCAGCCCCAGACGGAGGAGAGGTAGTTCCCCTTGTCCCATTCCGCGCCCAGTTCGTCGGCCTTGTCGCCCCACCAGTCGGTGGTGTAGCCCTTCAGGCCGTTCCAGGTGTCCTTGATCGAGCCGACCGGGTCGCTGACGACGTCCATGGTGTCGGCCAGGAAGCTCTTGGCGGGGGCCACGAAGAAGCCCCGGACGTGGTCCATGAACGTCCTGTCGTGGCGTTCCTGGTCATGTACGTCGTCCCAGAGCGACCGCTCGTCGAACGGCCCCGGAGCGAGGGGGATCGTGTCGTTCGTTCCCGCGCCCTCATAGGTGATGATGCTGGTCGACCACGCCGGTCGTTCGCCTGCCCGCACACCGTCGCCCGGACCCGGCCCGTCACCCGGGCCCGGCCCGTCGCCCGGACCCTGACCGCCGTCCGCATCCGCGCCGCCGTCCGCCTCCGCGCCGCCGTCCGTGTCTGCGCCGCCGTCCGCATCCGCGCCGCCGTCGGTGTTCGCGGCTCCGTCGGTGTTCGCGGCTCCGTCCGGGTCCGCGTCGTCGCCCCCGTCGGTGCCCTTTGCCGGACCGTCGTGCTGCGCGCCGTCGCCGTCCCCGGCCGCGTCCGTCTCCGTACCGTCGCCCTGCGGGGTTGCCGGGCAGGCCGTGCCCGTCACGGAGCAGATCGCCGACTGGATGCCGTCGGCGATGCGTCCGCCGAGGCCGCCCACCGACAGCGCGACGATGATCGCCGCGACCACCGCGATGAGCCCCGCGTACTCCACCGCGGTCTGGCCCTCGTCCCGTCGCCAGCGGATCATCCTCTCCAGGCTGAATGCCCGCCGCTGCTCCCTGTCTTCGGGAGGGCTCGCGAACCACTCACGCGAACGGGCCCGCAGCAGCAGCACGATGACCGCCACCGGCATCGCCGCCTGGGTGATGCCCCGCGGGTCACCCTGCAGCAGCGTGCCGATCGACAGCCACACGATCCACGCCTGGACGGCGATCAGCGCGCGGCTCGTCCACGCCCCGCCCCGCCACAGGCGCCGGGCCAGCCAGACACCGGCCACGCTGGGCAGTGAGTCGTAGACCAGGATCCCGAGGATCTCCCCGGAGTGATACGTCACCACCGACAGCACGGTGATCACGTACAGCACCGTCAGCGCGAACTGCACCCACAGCAGCAGCTGCGCCCAGCCCAGCTCCCTCGGCAACGGCGCACGCCGTTCCCAGGGAGGGCTGCTCTGTGCACCCCCCGTCCCGAACGGGGGTATCCGGTCACCGGCAGGGGACATGCGCGACCTCAGCTCAGCTCGACATACGGCCGTTCAGGACGGACATCGAGCCGAGGCTAAGGAACGTCGATCACTCACGCATGGGCCCGTGGCCCCAACCCTGGGCCCAGTTTCAGTGAGCTCGTTCAGGGCGGTTGCGGGGGAGGACGGTCATGCGCAGGGCGCGCGGCCGTACGGTGAGCCGGGCGACCTGGCGGACAGGCCGGTCGTCGGCGCGTTCCAGCCGTACCGAGCGCAGCATCGTCGCGAGCGCCGTGACCATCTCGGTGCGGGCGAAGCGGTCCCCCATGCACTTGTGCTTGCCGTCCCCGAAGGGCAGGAACGCGCCCGGCGGGGGCTCCTGCGCGGCGTCGTTCCACCGGTCCGGGTCGAAGGAGAGCGGGTCGGGGAAACGCGCGGGGTCGCGGTGCAGAGCGTGCTGGCAGTAGGCCAGTTCGGTGCCGGCGGGCAGTGTCCAGCCGCCGAGACGGGTCTCCTCGGTGGTGCGGCGCGTGACCAGCCAGCCGGGGTGGTGCAGCCGCAGGGTCTCGGTGATCACCCGGTTCAGGTACGGCAGCCGGGGCACGTCGTCGAAGGTGACGGGCCGCTCACCGAGGACCTCGTCCAGCTCGGCCAGGAGGCGGGCCTCGATGGCGGGGTGGCGGGCGAGTTCGTACAGGGCCCAGGACAGCACCGACGCGGTGGTCTCAGTGCCCGCCACCGCCAGGGTGAGGATCTCGGAGCTGATCTGATGCCCGGTCAAGGGCTCGCCCGTCTCCTCGTCGACGGCCCGCAGCAACATCGAGAGCATGTCTCCGGTGTCGTGCCCGGAGGCCTGCAACTCCGCGACGGCGGTGTTGACGGTGGCGCGTACGCCGGCCCGGGCCCGGTCGAAGCGGCGGTTGAAGGGCAAGGGCAGGCGCTCGGCCCAGTCGGGCAGCATCAGGCGCACACCGACGCCGTTCATCACCACCGACAGGTCGTTGCGCAGCCGGCGGAAGACGGCGTCGTCGAGACTGCCGGCGAACACCGTCTTGGCCAGCATGTCGAGGCTGAGTCCGACCATCGCCTCGCGTACGTCGAGGGGCCGCCCGCGTTCCCAGCCGGCGACCGTGGCCGTGACCTCGGTGCGCATGAGGTCCACGTACCGGCTGATCTCGGTGTGGGCGAACGCCGGTTGCAGCTGGCGGCGTTTGCGTACGTGGGGCCGGCCGGTGGCGGTGACGACGCTGTCGCCCAGCAGCTGGCCCAGCTTGTCGTAGAGCCGGCCCTTGTCGAGCGTGGGTGCCAGGGCCTTGAGCATCTGGTGGATCAGGGCCGGGTCCTGGACCACGACGGTGCGTGTGCCGGGTTGCAGGACGATCTCGACGAGCGGTTCGCGGGTGTCGCGCAGCGACTCGGTGAAGCCGAGGTTGTCGCGCATTCTCAGCGCGTGGCCGATGAACGGTAGCGATCCGGCAGCCCGAGGTATGGGGAGAGGCGCAGCGGACGTCACGGGGCATCCCTTCACGGCAGTCGTGGACGCCCCTATGGCTTCCCTGCTCCTTCCCCGGCGCAATCCTGTCATGCACGTGTCCTGTGCCACGTGGGATGCCGTGCGGGGCTCCTGCGCCGTGGGGGTGCCCGTAACCTCGACACCCCCAGCCCATCAGCACAGGAGCCGCAAGCCCCTACCGCATGACGTCCTTCACCGCAGCCGTCCTCCATCCTGGAGGGGCAACGCTGCACACGCCCGGTGGCTCAGCTTTCCTGGCGCGGGAAGGAGACTTCGACCCGGCGGTTCTTCTTGCGGCCGGTTTCCGTCGCGTTGTCGGCGATGGGGTACTGCTCGCCGTAGCCGCGGACCTCGTAGGTGACGCCGGCGTCGGTCAGTTCCTGGTCGAGGACGTTCTGCACGGCGTCGGCCCGTTTCCTGGAGAGGACGTCGCCGTGGGCGGAGGAGCCGAGGTTGTCCGTGAAGCCGAAGACGCGGATCTTCGTGGCGTTCTGCGCCTTGATCTCCTCGGCGATCGCGGAGATGCGCGCCTTCGCCTGGCCACTCAGCTTCGCACTGTCCTTGCCGAAGAGAACCTCGGCCTGCAGGGCGAACTTGACATCGGCGTTGGTGTCTTCCCGCCGCTCGTCGCCGCTTTGGTCCTCCACGACCTGCTTGATGTCGAGGACTTTGGGTTCGGCGAGGGTGGCGCCTTCGGGGAGCTTCAGGTCGGGGTCGTTGGGGTCGACCTTCACCGGTGCTCCGGCGGAGGGTTCGGTGCCGGGGGGGACACTTGGGCCTTCGTCCGCGTGGGCGCTCACAGCTCCGTTGAGGTGGATGGTGACCGCGAGGGCAGCGGCAGAGACGATCAAGGAGAAGTGCTTCGCCGCCACGCGGCCTGAGGCTGGTGTAGTGGTCACAATGCGCCTCACGCAGAGATCTTGATGAGTGCGCTCGGAAACAGCGGCAGCTGGAAGGTGACTTCGGTAGTGCTCGCCGGAGGGGAAGGGAACTGCAGGAACACAGCCATGGACTCCCCGGCCTTGAGAGCCGAGAAGCCTGTGGTGGTCAATGGGCGCCCATCCGTGTCGCGCAACACGTAATACCGCTTCTTGCTCTTCGAGTCGACGAGCGTGGCGCCTCCGAAGGACCTGCCATTGTTGATGATTTCGGTCTCGTTGCCACTCAGCTCGGCCGGGATCGTGACGATGTCCGAGCCGTCATTCTTCAAGTTGCCGTTCACCGTGATGAAACCACCGGAGTCGCGCTCCGCGGAGTTGATCTGGAGAAGAAGGCCGCTCGGCCCCTTCACCTCGGCCAACGGCTCACTGGTCCGCCCCTCCTGAGGAGTCGGTTGGGATCCATTGCCCTTGGATGCAGACGCCGAGGGCTTCGGCTTCTCGTCGTCACCGCCACCGCCTCCACAGCCGGCCACAGCCATCCCGGCCGCGACGGTCAAGGCGACCGCTCCCCTGCGGACCTTCGTAGTGAACCGCATGCTCATGGCTCTGCTTCCTTCAACTCGTCGTTCGCTGTCAGTCGGCCAGGTGGACGTCGAAGAGATCCTCGGGTTTCGGCAGGACCCGGGGAGGATCGTCCGGCTTCAGGTCCCAGTTCTTGCCCTTGCAGGTGAGCCTCGGCAGCACCTTCTCACCCGCGTCCGGGGTCAGGGGCTTGAATTCACAGCGAGACTCGATCACGGCCGTGGCGGAAGCGTGCGATTTGCGGTCCTCCGTGCCGGGGATGATCGAGTCACCGACAGGCTCGTTGGCCTCTACCTTGACCGTGAAGCCCAGAAGCCCCTCCGGTGCGCAGCTCACCACCCGTGCATCGTTCCGTGCGGCGAGTTGGTCTGCGCGCGAACACGACGGGCCGACTCCTTCTGCGTTGCCCTCGAAGATGTCCAGCCACTTGGTCGGGTCGAGCAAGTTCTTCACCCAGACACCGGCGAGCACGTCCCGCCTGTCCTGCGCCGCAGCAAGAGCCGCGGCGTCTGCGGCCGTCTGGGCACCGTTCCGATTGACCGCGGCCTGGCCGACCGCAAAGTACGCGAACGCGAGGAAGAGCAGGCTCCCCACCACTGTGATGTAGATGGGGAATGCCTGCCCTGCGTCGCTGTGACGGTGAGGTCGGATCAAGGAGCGACCTTGTTGATCTGCGTGGTCAGCTTGTTGACGATCGTCTGACCGATGTTCGTGGAGGCGATCAGCACGACGATCGCGACCACGACCGCGATGATGCCCAGGTACTCGACCGCCGTCTGGCCCTTGTCGGCGGTGCGGCGCTGCATGGCCTCGACCGTCGTGTTCTTCCAGCCGTTCACACGGACCTTGGTCGCGACGGCGGTCTTCAGCATCAGGTCGCTCATGGTGTTCCCCTCCGGGTTCGGCTGTGTCGCTTTCGACACGAGGAACGTACGGCGGAAGACCCTGTCCGCCAGAGGGCCCCAGGGCCCAATTCCGGGCCCAATGACGCGGGCCCAACGGGTTGTTCCGGGTGTTACCCCATCGCGTCATCGGAGGTCACTCCCGCCCCGGCGTGTGTCCGGCGCCGTGCCGATCCACTTCGCGGCGGCCTCGGAGCGGCTGGTGCTGTGGAGCTTGGCGAAGATGCGGTTGATGTGGTTCTTGACGGTCTTCTCGCTGATGAAGCACGTGGCGGCGATCTGCTGGTTGTTCATGCCGGACGCGATGAGGTCCATGATCTCCGCCTCCCTCGTGCTCAGTTGGAACCGCGACCTGTCGGGAGCGGCCGGGCGGCCACCCGTCCACTCAGACGAAGACTGTCCCACATTCGGTTGCACTTGCGAAAGGTTTTCTGAAGAAGTTGACACATGGGGGGATGCGGGAGGCCGCAAACGTGCTGGCTGTACTGCATGTTGAGTGTGTGTATACGGTTCTACGGACGGGGAAATTCCGTATGCAGTCGCACTCGACGACTGTCCCAGGCCCTCCGGGAGGGACGCCGTCGGGGCCGGGCCCGGGTCCCGGCGGAACTGGGCCAGCAGGGCGCCCGCCGCCGTGGGAGTGAAGTGGGCCCGGCCCTCCTTGATGTCCCGCACGGCGTCGACCAGCTGGTCGGCCGTGAACTCGCCGTGGACCAGGTAGCCGCCCGCTCCCCGGCGCAGGGCCTCCTGGACGATCTCGGACTCCCTGCTGTAGGTCAGCATCACCACCGGCGCGATCTGCACCAGGTAGGGCAGCGCCGAGATGCCGTCCACTCCGGGCATGCGGACGTCGAGCAGCACGACGTCCGGACGGTGCCGGTGAGCGGCCTCGTAGGCCTGGCGGCCGTCGGCGGCCTCCGCCACCACCTCGATGTCGGCGCGGCCGGAGAGCAGTGCGGTGAGACCCGCACGGACCACGGGATTGTCGTCCGCGACGACGACCCGGAGGCGGTGGGTCGGCGGTGCGGCGAAAAGGTCCTGTGGGGGCGGCGGCTGGGATGCGCCGGGGTGTGGAGTGCTGGGGTCCGGCATCAGAGGCCTCCTCTCGGGTCGTGTGGGTCAGACGGTGGATGTGCGTAGTGCTGCCAGCGGGAGTTCCAGGCGCACCTCTGTGCCCTGGGTCCGACTGCCACGGCCGATGCGGATGCGCGCGCCCACCGAGGCGGCTCGTTCCACCATGCCGACCAAGCCGAAATGGCCCGCTCGGCGCAGTTGTTCGAGGGTCGTGCCTTGAGGGAGACCGCGGCCGTCGTCGCAAACGCTGATGCGCAGCAGGTCCCCGTGAACACCTGCGCTGACGTCGACCCGGGTGGCGTGGGCGTGACGGTGGGCGTTCTCCATGGCCTCCGAGGCAATGGTGAGAAGCTGGCGAGCCACCGCGGGTGGGACCGGCGGGACGGCAAGCTCACCCGTGGGACGGTAGGCGGTCGGGAGCTGTGTACGGGTGCTGAAATCCTTCGTGCGCGCCGCCAGTTCCACCAGTACGTCCGTGCCTTGGTCCGGGTCGGATTCGCGCCGCAGGTCGGCGAGAAGCTCACGGGATTCCGCTGCCGCTCGGCGGGCTGAGCGGGCAACCAGTTCGGCCTGTTGTTTGATCAGTCTGCTGTCCATACGAGCGGCGCCTGCGGATCCGGTCAGGCCGTCGGCGGCCAGGGCCACTCCGTGCAGCGTCTTGGCCACTGAATCGTGCATCTCCCGTGCCAGGCGCGCCCGTTCGGCGCTGACCGCTTCCGTGACGGCGAGACGTGCTTGGACGGTGGTGAGGGCCTGGGTGGCGGCGCCGAAGCGGAGCATGAGGTTGCGCAGGCTTGAACCGACGGCACCGGCGATGAGGCACAAGCCGGGGAGGAGGGATGACTCGGCGATGCCGGTGTGCTCACGCGCCGACGTGGCGTAGATCAACAGGAGGATCAATGACTGGAGCGACGCGAACACGGCCGCGCCCCGCCAGCCGTAGACGAGGCCCGCGAGCAGAGGCGTGCACACGCTCACGTAGGCCAACGTGGTGTCCGGGCCCGCGCTGATCAGGAGCAAGGAGCCGAGAAGGGTGTCCACGGCCAGAAGGGAGGGATGGCGCAGCAGGAGGGGACCAAAGCGTTCCCAGTCCCGGAAGAGGACGTAGGAGGCCATGAAGGTGACGACCACGGCGATGCCGACCAAGCGGGTGCTCAGACCGGAGTTGGCATTGATGAGGGCCGCCGGAGCGGCTAAGGCGATCATGGCCAGGCGGAAGCCGAAGACCTGCCGGCACATGGCTTGGAGGGCGTTGATCTGGATGGGGATGGTGACCGTGTCGGATGTCGTCGCCGACATCCGGCCAGTGGTGGACGGATCAGCGGCCCGAGCGGCAGCCGCCGTCGAGGTCGGCTGATCGGCCCGGGGTCCCGGCTTCGCGGATGCCGCGTCCCGGCGTCCCGCGCGTCCGTGCTCCCTCTTCCTGATCCGTACCGTCCGCTCGGTCCCGGCGTCCCCCTGTGCCGTCGGCCAAGCCGAGGCCCGTCCTGGGGGTCCTGCTGACGCCGGCGCGTCTGCCGGCACCCAGCCAGGGGGGAGGGCAGGCGTCGCGTACGTCACCGGAATGTCCGGCGCACCCGTCCGAACGTGATCCGGGAGGACCGTGCCTGCCGGTGGAGTGGTGATCTCAGGTGTCTTCGGGCGAAGCCGCAACAGCTTGGCACGTTCCTTGGTCGTGGACATGACGTCGCCCCGTTCTACTCGCCCGTGATGGAGCTGAAGTCCGTGCCGGAACCGAGCAGCATTCCCGCGCCGAGGAGAATCATCGTGGCCGGGACCATGAAGGTGGTGATCATCAGGGTTGCCTTCGGGACGGCGCGCGCGGCCTTGCGACGGGCGTTCTGCGCATCTGTGCGACGCATGTCCTTCGCGAGCGCGACAAGCGTGTCCACGATGGGCGCACCCAGTTCCTCACCCTGTTGGAGCGCCGTGACGAACATGGCCACCTGCTCCGAATCATTGCGCTTGCGCAGCTCGTCGAAGGCCTGACGTCGGCTCATCCCGAGATCCATCTGACGCAGGGTGATCCGGAGCTCGTCGGCCCAAGGGCCCTCGTACTTGGACGAGACTCGATCGAGCGCCTGGCGGAACCCCAACCCCGCGCTGACGACAACCGCGAGTACGTCCAGAAAGTCCGGCAATGTCCGCTCGATCGCGTCCTTGCGGATGCGGATCGCGGACCAGATCCCGACGTCGGCCCAGAAGACGGCGAAGGCGATCATCAGGAGAGCGGCGAAGACACTGCCCTTGGTCAGGGCGATGAAGCCGCCCAGCCCGCCGATCATGCCGTACACCGCACGCCTGGCCGCATAGCGGTCGATGGTGAGACCTCCGGGGTTGCCTGCGAGGTCGATCTTGCGCCGGTACTTCGCGACCCGCTTCGGCCCCATCAAGCGGAGCACGGAGGGCGCGTACCGCATGCCGAGCCGGTCGACCAGCGACCCCACGGCGTTGGTGCGGGTCCCACCGATCTCGAGGGCCAATGCCAGGTCGCCGGGAAGCCGCGCCTCCGCTCGGTACATGCGGATGCCGGCAAAGGCTCCCCACACGCTGAGACCCATGACGAGTGCCAGCAGAAGTCCCATGTGGCGCTCCTTCTCCTATGGCTCGGTGCTCAGACGTCGATGCGCGACAGGCGGCGGATGAGGAAGAAGCCGATGGCGTAGAGGCTGAAGGCGATGATCACGCAGGCCTGACCGATCGGCGACCCCGTCATACGGTCCAGCGAGCCGTCGTTGATGGCGTTCAGCATGAACAGAGCGCCCACGCCCAGGACCGGCACCGCGTACGACGTCATGTTGACCTGCGACAATTGCGTCCGCACCTCGCGCCGCGTCTCCTTCCGCTCCTCCAGCGTCTCCGTCAGGTTCCGCAATGCGCTGACCACCTGGCCGCCCGCCCTGTTCGACAGCATCAGGGTGGTGACCAGCACGACCAGTTCGCGGGACGGGAGACGGTCCGCCAGTTCGCCCAGTGCGTCGTCCAGGGAGGCACCCACCGCCAACACTGCGGAGACTTTTGCGAGCTCCTCCCCCGCGGGGGCCTCCAGTTCCTCCGCCGCCATTCCGATGGCGGTACGCAGCGCGAGCCCCGCCTGCGTGGCATTGGCGAGGATCCGGGCCAATTCGGGAAGCTGGTTGATGAACTTCTCGATGCGCTTCTGGCGCTGCCAGTTGAGGAATTGGAAGGCCACCCAGATGCCCAGCAGCCCCGCCAGCGGGCCGAAGAACGGGGCCAGGGCCGCCTGGCCGATCAGCCACAGGCCCGCGACCGTGGCGAGCATGTAGACGAAGAACTCACCGGGCGTGATGTCCAAGCCGGTCGCCGCCAGGCGCAGTTCCAGTTTCTTGCCGAGCCTGGTGCGCCGCAGCCGGCGGTCGATGCCGCGGAAGTTGCGGCGCCGGCCGCCCGCCGGGACCTGGCCGGTGGCGGACAGGCGGTCCACCAGGGCCTGCCGCTGCGCCTTGCCCATGGCGTAGGAGTGCAGGCCGGCGACGACGAGGACGCAGGTCAGCAGGGTGATGCCGGTGGTGAGCGTGATGAGCGGTTGCAGTTCCATCGGTCGGTCCTACCTGGCTTCTCGGGTGGCTAGCTGGTCCGCCGTCCGGGCGATGCCGAACGCCTGGGGAAGGGGCTGGCTCGCCATGTAGAGGCGGTCGGCGGTGCGGCGCGGGAGCGGGAAGTACTCGAAGACGCCGTGGATACGGCCGTCGGAGGTCATGGGCTGCGCGTGGAAGCGGGCGACCGTGACCAGTCGGTACGGGTCGCTGCCATGGCTGTCCATCAGTGCGATCTCGGTGATGCGGCGGGCGCCGTCCGCGAAGCGGGTCAGCTGCACGATGACGTCGACCGCGCTGTTGATCTGGTCGTGCAGCGCCACGAAGGGGATCTCCACGTCCGACATGGACGCCAGCGTCTGCAGCCGCATCAGCGCGTCCTCGGCGCTGTTGGCGTGGACGGTGGCCAGCGAACCGTCGTGGCCGGTGGACATCGCCTGGAGCATGTCGAGGGACTCACCGCCACGGACCTCACCGACGACGATCCGGTCGGGGCGCATGCGCAGCGAGTTGCGGACGAGGTCGCGGATCGTCACCTGGCCCTTGCCCTCCACGTTGGGCGGGCGGGACTCCAGACGGATCACGTGCGGCTGCTGGAGCTGGAGTTCGGCGGAGTCCTCGATGGTGATGATGCGTTCGCCCTCGGGGATGAGCCCCGACAGGGCGTTCAGCAGGGTCGTCTTGCCGGTGCCCGTCGCGCCCGAGACGATGATGTTGAACTTCGCCTGCACCAGACCCGCCAGCAGATACAGCATGTGCTCGTCGAGCGAACCGAGGCCGATCAGCTCCTGGAGCGTGAAGGAGCGCGGGAAGCGGCGGATGGTGAGGGTGGCGCCGGTCAGGGACAGCGGCGGGATGATGACGTTGACGCGCTCACCGGAGGGCAGGCGGGCGTCGACCATCGGGTTCGATTCGTCGACCCGGCGGTTGACCGTCGAGACGATGCGCTCGATGGTCTGCATGAGCTGGTCGTTCGAGGCGAAGCGCAGCGGCAGTTGCTCGACCCGCCCGCCGCGCTCCACGAAGATCGCGTCCGGGCCGTTCACCATGATCTCGGTGATGGAGGCGTCCTCCAGGAGCGGCTCCAGGATGCCGAGGCCGAGTGCCTCGTCGACCACCCTGCGGATCAGCTGCGCGCGTTCGACCGTCGACAGGACCGGGCCCTCGCGGCTGATGATGTGTCCCAGCACCCGTTCCAGCCGGGCCCTGCGTTCGGCGGCGGCCAGCGAACTCATCTCCGCGAGGTCGATCTCCTCCAGGAGCTTGGCCCGGTAGGAGGCGACCATGTGGCCGTCCTCGCCCCGGTTGCCGTTCTCCTCGGGGGTGTTGATGCGTGCTCGCAGGCTCATGAGTGCGGTGCTCCTAGCTTTCGCTCAGTGGTCGCGCGGCATCGTGGCGGTCTTGCGGGCCGTTCCGAAGTTGTCCTTGCCCGGGAAGACCGACGGGATGGTGATCTCGGCCGTGACCGTGACCTCGTCCCCACCCGGCGAGGGCAGACAACTGGTCTCGTCGGCCAGCCAACCGCTCACCGCCGCCCTGCAATCCGCCTCGGACGGACCGCCCAGCGAAGCACTGCGCGCACCCGCGCGGGCCGCCGTACCGGCCTGCTGGGCCGTGTACGCGATCAGCCCCAGCTGTACCGCCGCCAGGGCGACGAGGAGCAGGATCGGGAGAAACCCCAGATACTCGAGAGCGACCTGGCCTCGATCGCGGCGCTGACGGCTGTCAGACATCTCAGTCATCCTCTTCCTCGACCGCACCGGCGTGGCCTTTCACCTCGAACGGGAACGCGATGGTGCCGGGGAAGAGGACGGGGACCCGGAGCCGGACGTCAGCCGTCACATAGCCGGTGGACGGTGGGCAGTCGACCGTGGCGCCGCTCCTCCACGCGTCCGACAGCTTGTCCTTGCCCGCCTGCTCGCATGCGGCCTGCCGGCTCCCGCGTTCTGCCGCCGTTCCCGCCCGTACCGCTTCGTCGGCGGCGTTCCCCGCGAGCGTGAAGGTGTAGCCGACCAGTACGAGCTGCCACAGCACCACCAGCGTCACGATGATCGTCGGCGTCATCCCCAGGAACTCGATCGTCACCTGACCCCTGTCCCGCTCCCTCAAGAGCACCCTCTGCGCCCTCTGCGCCCTCTGCGCCCTCAGCACCCTCACCCCTCCCTCCTCCGCCGGAATCCCCCCGCTCCCCGGCCCCCCTTCTGGGCGCCCTCCGCGGTCTTGACCAGGCCCAGCTCTCCCGCCAGGCCCCACAGGGCCTGCTTCACCGCGCTCTTGTTCTCCAGTTCGTGGATGCGGCCCGCGTCCACGACGCTCTGCAGTTCCTTGAAATGGGCGGGGACCACGGTGGCCGCGACCTCCGTGCCGGTGATCTTCTGGATCAGGGGCGGCTGGATCTCCGTGGCACGCGAGTGCCGGTTGACGACGACGGTCGTCTCCTCGGCCTTGCGGATCTGCAGCCGGTCCCACATCCGCACGGCCCGTTTCGCACCGCGTACGGCGACCACGTCCGGCGTGGTGACCAGCAGGGCCCGGTCGGCCATCTCCACGGCCGCCGCGCCGGCGCCGCCGAGCTGGGCGCCGCAGTCGATGACGACGACCTCGTAGCGGGAGCGCAGGGCGCTGACGATCTGCCGGGCGGCGCGGTCGGTGACGTCCTCGCCGCGTTCGCCTTCGGCGGGGGCGAGCAGCAGGGCGACGCCGGTGTCGTGGCGGAAGACCGCGTCGGCGAGGACGCGCGGGGAGATGTCGTTGATCGCGGCGAGGTCGACGACCGAGCGGCGGAACTGGACGTCCAGGTAGGAGGCGATGTCGCCGGTCTGGAGGTCCATGTCGACCAGGGCGGTGCTGCGGCCGGAGGCCTGCGCGGCCAGGGCGAGCTGGATCGCGGTCAGGGTGGTGCCGGTGCCGCCCTTCGCGCCGCTGACCGTGACGACGGTGCCGCCGACGCCGGTGAACACATCACCGCCCGCGCCCAGGTGCCGTCGTACGCCGACGGACCACTGGGCGACGGCCTGGACACGGCTGGCGAGTTCCTCGTAGCTCAGCGGCAGGGCGACCAGGCCGCGGGCGCCGTAGTCCATGGCGGCCTGGAAGAGGCCGGGGCTCGCGTCGGAGGTGACGAGGATGACGCCGACGGCCGGGAAGCGCAGGGCCACTTCGCGGATCAGTTCCAGCGCGGGGACGGGGCCGATCCGTTCGTGGACGATCACGACCTCGGGCAGCTCGTCGACCGACTCGGCGGCCAGCCGTGCGAGGGTGTCAACGAGCTGGGTGGAGTCGACCACGGGCGCGACGGGCTCGGCGTCCGGGAGCTGGCTGAGCAGTGTCGTGACGGACCGGACCGCGTCCGTGTCACCGACTGCCGGGAGGATCCTCGTGGGCATGGCAGCCTCTCACTTGTCCTTCGCGAGTTCGTACGTCCGGTCCCGCTCGGGGACGGTGGTGTCGCTGCCGGGCGCGACGAGGGCGAGCCGGACGCGCTTGGCGAAGGACTCGGCGTAGGTGATGCGCTGGGCGTCGAGCGCGGACAGTGCGAAGGTGATGGGGACGGCGTCGGTGGGCTGCTGGGTGCGGTTGCCCTCGTCAGGCTCGAGCGCGGTGAGTTCGCCGACGTCGAGGACCTTGGCGTTGGTGACGATGATCTTCGACTGGTCGGGGTCGCCCTCACGGGCGCCCTCGAAGGTGGCGTAGACGTTGACCGAGGCGCCGGGTGTGATCTTGCCGGCCACGCCGGTCGCCGCGTCGATCATGATCGCGACCTCCTGCTGGCCGGGCTGGAGGGCCGGCTGGCGGACGATCATGTCGGACTGGAGCAGGGAGCCCGCGCGGAGCGTGGTCACGGCGATCTTGCCCTGTATGTCCCGCAGATCGGTGACCGCGTTGTCGGACAGCCACCGTTCGGGCATCTCGATCTTCTCGAACTGGCCCGTGCTGAGGGTGGTGTAGGGCGGCACGTCGGACTTGAGCCGGTAGGCGGTGACCTCGGGGCCGACCTTCGACTTCACGTCGCTGATGACGGAGAGCACGCCGACGAAGGCGCCGAGGGCGCAGACGACCGACAGGAGCAGGAGAATCACGCCGCGGCGCTGACGGGAGTTCATGAACCGTACAACCTCGTTGGGGATATCGGTCGAGCGGGATCGGAACGGTGCTGTTGAGCGGTGTCAGCGTCAGCCGACGGCCGTTCGGTTCTCGAGCTGCTGGTGGGGTGGACTGTCGTGGGCGGGTGGCGTGGCCGAGCAGAACACGCAGCGGTCCCCGATGACGTCGATGCCGCACCAGTGGCAGCGGCTGCGCCGGACGGAGGTGACCAGCTGGTAGAGGACGGACAGGTCCGGCAGGTAGCTGCAGAACTCGATGAGCTTGCCGGTGCCCCACCAGCCGGGCGATTCGGCCGGGAGCGGCGTCTCGCGCAGCCCCTGCACCTTCCAGGAGGGGGCGAGGGTTCCCGTGACCCAGTCGGACTGGAGCTGTCCTTTGGCGATCAGCATCCACGTGCCGAACTCGGGGCCGGGCAGGGTGGCCTCGGGGGTGATCTTGACGAGCTGCGGCTCGGGGTGGGCGAGGACGCCGAACTGGCTGCCGGGCACCCATGACTTGGCGTGCGACTTCAGGCCGACGGGGACGCGGTCGAGGCGGGCGACGGAGTTCAGCAGCGCGCCGGAGTGGATGTAGTGCACGAGCAGCCGGCCGGCCGAGGCGAGCACGCCGGGGCTGATGTCGCAGGAGGCGAGTTGCCGTAACTGGCGTGCCAGGACGGCCAGTCCGAGGGGCGGCAGGTCCGGCCGGAACAGGGCGATGCGGTCGCTCTCCATGAGGGAGCGCAGGGTGTGCAGCCGTCGCTGTACGGCGGTGGGCGCGGCCGGTGAGCACACCACGATGACGTGCCCGTGGTGGTCCACCAGGGCCTGCATCTCGGCCAGCGCCTGTTCCAGGGGGCGTCGGTCGACGTCCCGGAGCACGACGGCGGGCAGGGTGCGGTCGTCCTGTGGCGGCAGCGCCATGTCGGCGCCGGTCACGGCAATGGCAGTTGGCACGCGCAGCTCCCCGTTTCCCCATGCCGGTCGGAACGCCGGGTGTCACTCCGGCGCACCGTGTCGACTTCACTGCGTGACTACCTCAGCACTGTATCCACGCCTCTGTGACCGGAGAACAGCGTTTGTGTACCTGAAGAGCAACTGTCGTTGCACAAGAGGCGTCAAAACGGGGCAGGTTGAGCATCTTGCCGGACGCCGAGGCGGGCCCGGGCCGATTCGTGCGGCGGGCCCAGCGGGCCCAGCGGGCCCAGTGGTGACGATGGGCCTCCCTTTGGGCCCTGAGGCCCACGCCTGACACAGCGTCGCGTACCTACGCTCGCCGTCCGGAAAGCACACACGTGGCCGGAACGCAGGCGGGCGGAAGACACGCGGACGGAACGCGCACAGCCGGAACGCAGGCGGACGGAAGACACGCGGACGGATGACACGCGGACGAACGCACGCGGACGAACGCACGCGGACGGCAGGCCCGCGGATCCGTGAGGAGGGGTGACGTATGGCGGACGGGGGCGGCATACGGGCGTACGGGCGCAGGCCGGTCTTCGACGACCGGGGGGCGACCGGCACCGAGTACCTCGGGATGGTCGTCGTCAGCGCGGCGATCGTCCTGGCCCTCTCGGCCACCGGCGTCGGCCAGTTGATCTACGACAGGATCGCCGCGCAGGTCTGCCGGGTCGCCGGCGGCGGCGACTGCGGGGCGGCCGGGCCCGGCCCGGGCAAGCCGCTCACCGACGCGGACTTCGAGCCGGCGCTGTGCCAGGTCTCCTCCGTCACCGACAAGGCGGGCTCCAAGGCGAAGATCCTCTTCTGGGAGATCGGCAAGGAGTACGGCTTCCAGGAGCAGCGCCTGAAGGCGAAGACGGACGTCAACGGGGACGGCAAGGTCGACGACAGCGACCAGCTGGTCTACCTGACGTTCACGGACGCGGCGTCGGTCGCCGCCAAGAAGGACTTCAAGCCCGGCATGAAGGTGGGCCGGTTCGGCGCCGACAAGGTGGAACTGGGGCTCGGCATCAAGGTGACCAACGGCGACACCTGGGTGTTCCAGAGCCCCGAGGAGGCCCAGCGGTTCCGGGACGACGTGGAGAAGCTGCAGATGTACGAGATGCGGCGGACCATGCCGGGCGGCGCCGAGGCGAGTGTCGGCGACAGCATCCTCTACCTCTTCGGAAAGGGCCCCCTGAAGGACGAGGAGGACACGCAGAACCGCATCAAGGAGCACCTCGGCGACAACCGGAAGATCACCTACGGCAAGGTGGGCCTGGAGGCGTCGGCGTCGGCGGGTATGAAGATCTCCGCGGGCGACGAGAAGAAGCTGAGCGCCGCACTCGGCGGCACCTTCAAGTACGCGCCCGAGGTCACCTGGACCGACAACGCCTACAAGAACACCAAGTCGTACACCTACTCCTCGTCCATCGAGTACGGCTCCAAGGTGGGGTACGAGGCGGGCCCGCTCAGCGGTGAGTACACGGCGAACACCACGCAGACCGGCACCATCACCGTCACCTACGACAAGAAGACCGGGAAGCTGGTCCGGGTGGACATGACGCGCACGGTCGAGGAGGGCGGCCAGAAGGACGGCGCCAAGGCGGGCGGCGACAACGGCAAGAAGGACGGGGACAAGCGCGGCGGGAACGCGGGGGTGAAGGGCACCGACTCGCAGACCGGCATCGAGATCGTCACGAACACGCTCGCCTTCGATCCCGGCCCGGCGGGCGACCGGGACCGGGCGATCGCCGAGCGCTGGCTGGACAGCAACAACGAGCAGGTCGCCACGCCCTTCCAGTACATGTTCGCCGACCACGCCCCGACGTCCCGCCCGGGCGCGGACGACCCCTTCGGGCAGCTGATGTTCGACCAGGGCAAGTCGAGCCGGATGACGTACACGGGCGAGGTGAACGCGGCCGAGTACGGCTTCGAGTTGAATCTGGGGCTGAGTCTGGGCATGACGATCAGCACGGAGAAGAAGGCGGAGACCCTGACCGACGCCCAGTTCCTGGGGGCGCCGCACGGACAGGGCCGCTCCTATCTTCCCTACAGCTACTGTGCGAACTGACGAGACGGGAGCCCCTGCCGATGAAGACCCGCCGTGCCGGCCTGGCCGCCGCCCTACTGACGACCGCCGCCGCCCTGACCGGCTGCGGGAGTACCGACTCCGGCGCGGGCAGCGTGCCCGAGGGCTGGGGGACGCTGAAGACGAAGGGTGTCGACGTGTCGTACCCGAAGGGCTACGAGGAGCAGAGCGCCGCCGGGCGCGGGAAGCACAACGCGGCTGCGGCGGTGCGGACGGAGGGCGGAAGGAAGGTCTCCGTCATCACCGTGCAGCTCGGGTTCACCGAGGCGAACTCCGCCGAGCAGGCCGCGATCGCCGCCGAGGCGGGCATCCAGATGGGCGCCGACGTCAAGGGCCAGAAGGACGTGGAGCTGGCGGGCACGGACGAGGCCAGGCGCATCGACTTCTCCTTCAAGGCGACCGGCGAGGACGGCGGGCCGGCCGCGGGCACCCCGGTCGAGGGAGTGATCCTGGCCGGGCTGGACGCGCGCGACACGGCCTTCGCGATCCGGATCGACGCGCAGCGGGGCTCCCTGCCGGACGGGGACCTGGACCGGATCATCGACTCGGTCGAGGTGCACTAGCCGTGGCGGTGCCGGGCGCCGGATACGTCGTACTGGCCGCGCTGGTGGCGCTGTTCGGCGCGCTGGCGTGGCGGTACGCGCGGCGGCTGGTGACGGTGACGCGGGTGCTGCGGCGCGGGGCCCGCGCGGAGGGCGAGTGCGTGCGCGTGGAGACGGAGCCGTACCAGCGTTCCGACGCGCGGCGGCACTTCTTCGCCTTCCGCACGGCCGACGGCGCACGGGTCGAGTTCGAGGACCTGGCGGGCTGGTCGACGACCGAGGGCAGCCCGGTCACCGTCACCTACGACCCCCGCGATCCCGCGGGCACGGCGACGGTGGCGGGCCGGGGCAGCTGGTCCCCGGTGCTCCAGTCGCTGGCCCTGGTGGCGGGCTGCGGCCTGGCCGCGGCGGGTTTCACGGTCCTGCTCTTCTTCGAGATCGCCGGAGGTGACCGATGACGCTCGTCCGCTGCTGGGCCGTCGGGATCGTGGTGCTCGTCCTCACCGAGTACGTCCAGATGACGCTGGTGTACGGGCCGCTGGTCGGCCCGGGGGGCGTCGGGTCGTTCGGGGCCGCGCTGGCGCTGGTGCATCTGCCGAACCTGGTGTGCGTCGTGCTGGCGACCTGGGCGGCGGCGCGGGTCCATCCGGAGCCGTGGCGCGAGGTGCCGGTGCGTCATCTGGCGGCGGCGTGCGCGGTGCCGGCGGCGGCGCAGGTGCTGCTGCTGTCCCTGCGGCCGGGGGTGCTGGACCCGGCGGGTGCGGCGTTCTGGATGTCCACGGGTGTGCTGCTGGCGGGATGCGCGGTGGGACTGCTGCTCGACAGGTTGGTCTGGACCTCTTGACAGCCTCTTTGGTCTGGACCATTTTCTTGTCATGTCCCCACACAGACGATCCCTGCGGTTGTGGTCGGGCGCCGTCACGGCTGCCCTGGCCCTCACTGTCACGACCGTCGGCCAGGCCAGCGCCGCCGACGTCAACAACGCCAGGAACGCCGGCTTCGAGTCGGGCCTGAGCGACTGGACCTGCTCGGCGGGCAGCGGTGCGACGGTCTTCTCCCCGGTGCACTCCGGGTCGGCCGCGCTGCGGGCGACCCCGTCGGGGCAGGACAACGCCCGGTGCGCCCAGACGGTCCGGGTGAAGCCCAACGCGACGTACACGCTGGGCGCGTGGGTCCGGGGCGGGTACGCCTACCTGGGCGTGACGGGCACGGGCACGACGGACGTGTCCACCTGGACGCCCGACTCCTCCTCCTGGAAGCAGCTGTCGACCACCTTCACCACCGGCTCCTCGACCACGTCGGTGACGGTGTACACGCACGGCTGGTACGGGCAGGCGGCGTACTACGCGGACGACGTGTCGGTGTTCGGCCCCGACGGCGGCGGAGGCACGGACCCGGGTCCGACGATCCCGTCGGCGCCGGGCGGCCTGAACGTCTCCGGCACGACGTCCTCGTCGGTGTCGCTGGCCTGGAACGCCGTCTCCGGGGCGACGGGTTACACCGTGTACCGCGACGGCACCAAGGTGACCGCGGTCTCCGGTACCTCCGCGACGGTGACCGGCCTCGCGGCGTCGACGTCGTACTCCTTCCAGGTCACGGCGACGAACGGGGCCGGTGAGTCGCCGAAGTCGGCGGCGGTGACGGCCACCACGAACAAGCCGAACGGTCCCGGCCCCGCGCTGCCCAAGCACGCCGTGACCGGCTACTGGCAGAACTTCGACAACGGGGCGACCGTCCAGAAGCTCGCCGACGTCCAGGCGCAGTACGACATCATCGCCGTCGCCTTCGCGGACGCGACCTCGACGCCGGGCGCGGTGACCTTCACCCTCGACTCGGCCGGTCTCGGCGGCTACACCGTCGACCAGTTCAAGGCCGACATCCGGGCCAAGCAGGCGGCCGGGAAGAAGGTCGTCGTCTCGGTCGGCGGCGAGCGCGGCACGGTGGCCGTGAACGACGCCGCGTCGGCGGCGAACTTCGCCAACAGCGTGTACGCGCTGATGCAGACCTACGGCTTCGACGGCGTCGACATCGACCTGGAGAACGGTCTCAACGCGACCTACATGACGCAGGCGCTGCGGTCGCTCTCGGCGAAGGCGGGCTCGTCGCTGATCATCACGATGGCGCCGCAGACCATCGACATGCAGTCGACGTCGAACTCCTACTTCCAGACGGCCCTGAACATCAAGGACATCCTCACGGTCGTCAACATGCAGTACTACAACAGCGGTTCCATGCTGGGCTGCGACGGCAAGGTCTACAGCCAGGGCTCGGTGGACTTCCTCACGGCCCTCGCCTGCATCCAGCTGGAGGGCGGCCTGGCCCCGTCCCAGGTCGGGCTCGGCCTGCCCGCCTCCACCCGGGGCGCGGGCAGCGGCTACGTATCGCCCTCCGTGGTGAACAACGCCCTGGACTGCCTGGCCAAGGGCACCGGATGCGGGTCCTTCAAGCCGCCGCGGACATACCCCGACCTGCGCGGTGCGATGACCTGGTCGACCAACTGGGACGCCACGGCCGGCAACGCCTGGTCCAACGCGGTGGGGCCGCATGTGCACGGGCTGCCGTAGCGGGCCCTATCCCGCCGGGCGGTAGTGGCCGAGGACCCAGGCCAGCTGCGGGAACCACTCCGTCAGCCGCGTCCTGGGTCTGGCCTCCACCACGCACTCGAAGAACCGGCCGTCCACATGGACCACGGCGACCATCAGCGCCTTGCCGTCGGGCCTGGCCCGGTAGTGGACGCTGCGGATCTCGGGCCAGCGGAACTCGATCGAGAGACCGGACGACTCGAAGGCGACACCGGACGCGTCGACGACGACCGCGTTGCGCTTGTCGACGGCCAGGAAGTCCGGCCCGGCCGCCGCCTGCTGCGGCGGCGGCGCCTGGGCGTACGGAGGCGGTGCGGGCGCGTACGCGGGCGGTGCGGCGGCGTACGGGGGCGGCGCCGGCGCGTACTGCGGCGGGGGCGGGCCGAAACCGGGGCCGGGCGGCGGGGGCTGCTGGGTCATCCGGCCATTGTCCCGCCCTGGAGGAACTCGCCCCACGGCCGGTCCCAGATCTGCTTCCGCCCTAGAAGAACTCCCCCCACGGCTGGTCCCAGATCTGCTTCACGCACAGGATCAGGAACAGCAGTCCGGCGACGGCGAGCATGACGTTGCTGAGCGGGCCGTTGCGCCACTCCCGGGGCGTACGGCCGGAGTTGAGGAGCCAGATCAGGGTGCCGGCGAGGAACGGCAGGAAGGCCGCGCCGAGGACGCCGTAGAGGATGACCAGGCGGAAGGGCTGGCCCTGGAAGAGCAGGATCATCGGCGGGAACGTCAGCCAGAGCAGATAGGCGCGGAACGGCCAGGAGCGTTCGCGCGTCCCGGAGGCGACCTCCTCGCCCTTGGCCTGGCCCCTGCCCGACAGCCGGGCCACGAAGTCGGCGAACATCAGGCTCACGCCGTGCCAGACGCCGATCAGCGAGGTGAAGGACGTGGCGAAGAAGCCGATCAGGAAGAACTTGGCGGTGGCCGAGCCGTACTCCTCCTCCAGGATGTCGCCCAGCTGGATCAGGCCCTTGTCGCCGCTCGCGATGGCCACGTTCGCCGAGTGGAGCAGTTCCGCGCCGACGAACAGCATGGCGATGACGAAGACGCCGGTGGTGGCGTAGGCGACGCGGTTGTCCAGCCGCATGACCTTCATCCAGCCGGTGTCGGTCCAGCCCTTGGCGTTGACCCAGTAGCCGTAGGCCGCGAGCGTGATCGTGCCGCCCACACCGCCGATCAGGCCCAGCGTGTTGAGGATCGAGTCCTTCTCGTCCGGCAGCACCGGCAGGAGACCGGCGAGGGCGTCGGGGATGTTCGGCGTGACCCGGATCGCCAGGTACACCGTCACCACGAACATGACGCCCACCAGGACCGTCATGACCTTCTCGAACACCGCGTACTTGTTGAACCAGACGAAGACCAGTCCGACCAGACCGCAGGCGATGCCCCACCACTTGAGGTCCATCACGTCCGGGAACAGCGCCTGCAGCGGCAGCGCGCTCGACGACATCGCCGCGGCGCCGTAGACGAAGCCCCAGACCACGACGTACACGGCGAAGAACCAGGTGGTCCAGCGGCCGAGGCTCGCCCAGCCGTCGAACAGGGTGCGGCCGGTGGACAGGTGCCAGCGGCCCGCCGCCTCGGCCAGGGAGATCTTCACCAGGCATCCGATGACGGCGGCCCACAGCAGGGTGTAGCCGAAGTTGCTGCCCGCGATCAGCGTGGCGACCAGGTCACCGGCACCGACCCCGGTCGCCGCCACGACGATGCCCGGACCGATGTGTTTCCAGCTCGCCTTCCGCGGTTGGGGTTGCTGCGTGCCCGTGTGCTCTGTGGTGTCCGCCATACAGATCAAGAAAGCGCAAGCGGCCCGGGGGGACAAGAGGGCGTGAGCGCAACGAGCGCAGGGGCGCGGGGAACTGCGCGAGCAACCACACGCGACCCGCGGCCCGAAGCCGGACCAAGGCGGCACGTCGCACCGCCGAGGCCCGGCCGGCGGGCGTCACGGCTGTCGCCGACCGCAGCCGTCCGCCCCGCAGGTGCCGAGCTCGAACCACACGGTCTTGCCCGGCCCGTCCCGGTGGCAGCCCCAGCGCCGGGCCAGCGCGTCCACCAGGAACATCCCACGGCCGCTCTCCCCGGTGTCCGCGTCCAGCACCCGCGGCACCCGGCGCTCGGCGTCGGCGACCTCGCAGCGCAGCAGGCCGTGCGCCGCGAACAGCGTGAGCCGGAAGCGGCTCCCGGCGTGCACCACCGCGTTGGTGGCCAGTTCGCCGACGAGCAGTTCGGCCACGTCCGCGACGTCACCGTGCTCGGCCAGTCCCCAGCTCTCCAGCTGCCTGCGCACCTCCGCGCGGGCCTCGCGGACGGCGGAGGGCCGGGGGGCGTACTCGACCCTCAGGTGCCCCGCCCCCAGGGGCGGTTGCGGGAACGGGCCGTAGCGGGCGTCTGGGTCGGGGAGGTGCCGCCCGGGGTGTTGCAGCATGGGACCAGGGTGGTGCCCGGGGGCGGCCCGGCGCAGGGGGAGGACTACCCGATCCCCTACCTGCTTGCGCAGGTGAGGAGGCCTACGCGTACTGGAGGCGGACCGTCGCTCCGTCGGCGTCGTCACGGATGTCGACGTACGCGCAGACCTGTCGCGCGTACCACAGCCCCGGGCCCGGTTCCGGGTCGGCGGCCGGCGGGACGAAGCCGGCGAGCGGGTCGTCGAGGCGACGGGCGGAGCGCAGTTCGCAGACGCAGCCGGGGCTCTCGCCCCACAGCAGGAGGTCGCCGCCGAGGGGCGCGAGGGCCGCGGCGCTCTCCGCGACGGCGGCGGCGAACAGCTCGGCGTCCGCCGCGGGCAGCCCTCTGCCGACGGCCCAGCTCTGCACGGCGGCGGTGTCCGGCCGCGGGAGGCGCAGCACACGGTCCGGCGGCAACGGCAGCGGTACGGCGTCGAGTTCGGCCGCGAGCCGCAGCGGGTCCTCGTAGACCTCGGTGTCGGGGTGGGTGCGGCGGGCCGCGGCGACGACGGCGGGTCCGGCGGTGCGGGTGTCGTACGCGCACAGCGCGGTCGTGGACAGGGGGGCGAAGAGGAGGTTGGCGAGGGCCTCGTAGCGGATCCACTCGGTGGTCTCGCGGGCCGAGCGGCCGGCGCGGCCGCTCCAGACGGGTTCCATGACGAGGTGGAGCCGGCCGCCGGGGCCCGCGTGTGCGGCGAGATATGTGGCGGCCCGGGCGACGGCGTTGGCGGCGGAGCCGGTGTACCAGTCGGTGTGCGGGATGCAGGTGATGTCCTTCGCGCCGGGGCCGAGGGCGTCGCGCAGGAGGTCGAGGTGGCGCGGGGCGGCGATGGCCACCGGCGGCGGTTCGCCGAAGGCGCCGAGGCCTTCGCCGAGGAAGGGCAGGGCGGCGGCCAGGAACCCGTCGTCGGTGTCGAAGACGGCCATGCGGTGGTCGAACGGGCGGTGTTCTGCGGTGGTCACGTGGTCCCCTCGGGTGGGTGGATGCGTGCGGGGTCGGGGCAGCGCCGCGCCGTCACCCAGGCCGCGATCTGACTGCGGTTGCTGAAGCCGAGCTTGCCGAGGATGCGTTCCACATGGCCTTCGGCGGTGCGGCGGGCGATCACCAGGCGGTCGGCGATCTGCTGGTTGGCGAGGCCTTCGGCGACGAGCTGGGCGACCTCGGTCTCACGGCGGGTCAGACGGACCGTGCCGTCGTCGTGCGGGGGCAGGGGGCCGGGCTCCGCGGGGCGCGGTCGGCCCGGCTCCTGCGGCTCCCGGCCGGCCAGTTCGGCGGCGGGCAGGGCCCTGCCCCGTCGGCGGGCCCGCTCGAACGCCTCGGGGCCGAGGGCCCGGACCGCCCGCTCCTCGACGTCCCGGCGTACGGAGTTGAGGGTGTGGGAGCCCCAGCGGCCGGTGTCGATGTCGGCCCAGACGCGGTCGGCGCCGCCGAGGAGGACGGCGGCGTGCTCGTGGGAGCCGCCCGCGGCCGCGATCGACGCGAGCAGGTCGAGGGTGAGGGCGATGCCGATGACGTCGTGGACGGCGAGTTTGAGCCGCAGGGCCTCGCGGGCGTGCCGTTCGGCCCGGGTCCGGTCGCCGCGCACGGTGTGGGCGAGGGCGAGGATGCGCAGCACGTAGGAGCGGACCCACTGTTCGCCGTGCCGTTCGCACAGCCTCAAGGCGTCCTCGCAGACGTCGACGGCCCGCTCGGCCTCGCCCAGGTAGGCCAGTGCGCAGGCGAGTTCGACCTGGTCGAGGCCGGCGAGGCTGAGGTGCTGTCCGGGCACGGGGCCGCGGGCGACGGTGGTCTCGAAGTGCCGCAGCGCTCCGGGCAGGTCGTCGCCGAACAGCCGGATGACGCCGATGACGTACTCGGCGTGTGCTGCTTCGGCGTCGTCGCCGAGGGTGCGGGCGAGGGCGAGGGCCTCGGTGGCGTGGCGGCGGCCTCGGGGGAAGTCCCGGTTGGCGGCGGCCAGCAGCCCGGCGACCCACAGGCCGCGGGCCCGTTCCGGGGTGGGTCCGGGGGCGGCGGTCAGGGCCCGGTCGAGCCAGTACAGGCCCTCGCGGGAGGCGCCGCAGGCGTGCCAGTGGAACCAGAGCGTGCCGGCGAGACGCAGTCCGGCGAGGGCCTCGCCGGGGGCGGAGAGGCTGAAGTCGAGGGCGGCGCGGAGATTGTCCCGGTCGGCGCGCAGCCGGGCCACCGTCTCCGGCTGGCCGGGCCCGAACCAGCCGCGTTCCCACGTCTCGGCCCGGCGGGCCATCCAGTCGCGCTGCCGCCGCCGGGCCGCCTCCTCCTGCCCGGCGACCCGCCGTAACTGCTCCCGGCCGTACTGCCGCAGGGTGTCGAGCAGCCGGTAGCGCACCCCGCCGGGCCCGGTTTCCCGGCAGAGCACGGACTTGTCCACGAGCCCGGCGACGGCTTCCAGGACGTCGTCGGTCCGCAGGCGCGGGGGCGGCAGCAGGGTGAGGGTGCCTCCGGCGGGCGCGGCCCCGGGCCGGAGCGGTGTTCCGGGGCGGTCGGCCGGCCGGGGGACGGGCTCCGGCGTCGGGTCCGCGCAGACCGCCTCCGCCGTTTCCAGGTCGAAGCTGCCCGCCAGGACCGACAGCCGGGCCCACACCGTCTGCTCGGGGAGGGTGCACAGGTCGTGGCTCCAGGCGACGGCCGCGCGCAGGGTCTGGTGGCGGGGCAGGGCCGCGGGGCTGCCGGTGGTGAGGAACCGGTAGCGGTCGTCGAGGCGGTCGAGGAGCTGGTCGACGTCGAGGACCCGCATGCGGACGGCGGCGAGTTCGATGGCCAGGGGCAGGCCGTCCAGGCGGTGGCACAGCCGGGCGACGGAGGCTCGGTTGGCCGGGGTGAGGCGGAAGCCCGGCACGACGGCGGCGGCCCGGTCGGCGAAGAGGGTGAGGGCCGGGTAGCCCTCGGCGGCGGACAGGTCGCCGTCCGGGTCGGGCACCGGCAGCGGCCGTACCTCCAGCAGATGCTCCTCGGTGAGGCCGAGCCGGTGGCGGCTGGTGGCGAGGATCCGGACGCCCTCAGTGCCGTGCAGCAGGGCCGCGGCGAGCCGGGCGCACGCGTCCGCCAGGTGCTCGCAGTTGTCGACGACGAGGAGCAGCCGCCGGGTGCGTACCTGTTCGACGAGGGCGTCCAGGGGCGACTGGGCGGAGCGGTCGTGGAGGCCGAGCGCGTCGGCGGCGGCGAGCGGGACGAGGGCCGGGTCGTGCAGTCCGGACAGGTGCACGTAGCGCACGCCGTCGGGGAAGGCGCGCCGCACCCGGGCCGCGATGCGTCCGGCGAGCCGGGTCTTGCCGACGCCGCCCGGCCCGGTCAGCGTCACCAGACGCGCGCGGGCGAGCAGTTCGCGGCCCTGGGTCAGTTCGCCACGCCGGTCGACGAAGCTGGTCGTCTCGGCCGGCAGGTGGTGGTCCTGTCGTGGCGCTGATCCGCCCATGATCAGCCAGTCCTCTGAAAGGGTGTGAGTCCGGGGATCCGGACACTCCGGCTCCGTGTGCGCGGCCCCTCACTCTGTCGAAGTCGCGTACATATATGCACGCCGGGGCCACACCTGAGGGTGCACTTCGGCCGTGACACCTCGACCGCGACACCACGCGCGTACACTGCGCGGCTGCTTTCAGTCTTGACCTGCTCATGCCATCAGCAGAACGATATGCGCCACCCGCACACGTACGTCGCACGGAACAACCCCACCTCCCACCAGGAGATTTCATGCGACTTCGCACACGAGGCGCCGGTGCCCGCACCGGCAGACGCACCGCCGCCCTCGCCGGGCTCCTCGCCCTCGCCCTCGCGGCCCCCCTGTCCGCGGCCACGGACGACGCCGCCGCCGACAGCGCCCGCAAACCGTCCGCCTCGGCCGACGACATCCGGCAGTACGAGATCCACCTGCACTCGACGGCCGCGGACCGCACGGCACTTCAGCGCGCGGGCGTGAGCGTGGACGAGGTCCACGCGCACGGCGTCGTGGTCTCCGGCCGCGCCGGCCAGATCAGGAAGCTGCGCGCGCGGGGCTACGAGGTCTCCCCGCTCGGCGCGGTGCCCGACCGGTCCGCCGGCGAGGACGACGTCCGGCTCCTCGACTTCCCGTCGGCCGACTCGAAGTACCACAACTACGCGGAGATGACGAACGAGATCGACTCGATCGTCTCGGCCCACCCGTCCATCGTGAGCCGGCGCGTGATCGGCACGTCCTACCAGGGACGGAACATCGTCGCCGTCAAGATCAGCGACAACGTGGGCACCGACGAGTCCGAGCCGGAGGTGCTGTTCACGCACCACCAGCACGCCCGCGAGCACCTGACCGTCGAGATGGCGCTCTACCTGCTGCGCGAGCTGACCTCCGGTTACGGCTCCGACTCACGGGTGACCAGCATGGTGAACAACCGCGAGATCTGGATCGTCCCAGACGTCAACCCGGACGGCGGCGAGTACGACATCGCCACCGGCTCCTACCGCTCCTGGCGCAAGAACCGCCAGCCCAACTCCGGTTCGTCGTACGTCGGCACGGACCTGAACCGCAACTGGAACTTCCGCTGGGGCTGCTGCGGCGGCTCCTCGGGCTCCACGTCGTCCGAGACGTACCGGGGCGCGGCCGCGGAGTCGGCTCCCGAGGTGAAGGTCGTCGCCGACTTCGTGCGCAGCCGGGTCGTCGGCGGCACGCAGCAGATCAAGGCGGGTGTCGACTTCCACACCTACAGCGAGCTGGTGCTGTGGCCGTTCGGCTACACGTACTCCGACACGGCGACCGGGATGACCGCGGACGACAACGCGGCGTTCAAGGCCGTCGGACGGAAGATGGCCGCGAGCAACGGGTACACGGCGGAGCAGTCCAGCGACCTGTACATCACGGACGGGTCGATCGACGACTACCTCTGGGGCGCGCACAAGATCTTCGCGTACACCTTCGAGATGTACCCCCGTTCCGGTGGGGGCGGGTTCTACCCGCCCGACGAGGTGATCGAGCGGGAGACCTCCCGTAACCGCGATGCCGTGCTGCAACTGCTGGAGAACGCGGACTGCATGTACCGGTCGATCGGCAAGGAGAGCCAGTACTGCGGTTAGTCCGCGTCCGCCTCCGCCTTCACCTCGGACTCGGTCTCGGTCTCGGACTCGGTCTCGGTCTCGGTCCCGGTCTCGGTCTCGGTCTCGAAGTAGACGTCCAGGACCGCGTCCAGTCCCTCGTCCCACTCCTTGAAGTGGCTCCTGGCCGGCGCCTCGATCTCGATCGGGTACCAGCGCCGGTCAGGGGTGTGGACGGTGACGGTCCACCGCTTGCCGAAGCGGGCCGTCTCCGTCTCCACCGCGCCGATCTCGTCCCAGCGGAACTCGCACTCCTGGTCGTCCAGGGCCAGGCGGACGCCTCTGTGGTCGGCGACCAGCCGGGCGCGGCGGTCGGACGCCTCGAAGACGGGGCCGTCGGCCGGGGCGGCCTCCTCCGGCTCGGCGTCCGCGTCCGGCTCGGCGTCCGCGTCCGGCTCGGCGTCCGCGTCCGGTGCGGCGTCCTCCTCCGAGCCGGAGGGGGGCGCCTGCTCCGTCTCCTCCTGCTCGGCGGTGGCCTCCTCGGCCGTCTCCGCCTCGGCGACCTGAGGCTCCTTCTCCCGCCCGTCCTCCTTTGCCCGTTCGGACGCGGGTGAGGTGAGCCCGGGGATGAAGGCCGGGTCGAATCCGGCGCCTTCCAGGGGCTGGCTGCTCGAACCTATGCGCTGCTCCACAGCGCAGAAGTATGGTCGAGAATCCTGTGCGGCACACAGTCGGCCCCGGCATCGTTATCAGTTGCCTACACGAACAGGCTCAGTACCGCCGCCACGGCGAACCCCGCCACCGACAGCACACTCTCCAGCACCGTCCAGGTCTTGAGGGTGTCCCGCTCGCTGATGCCGAAGTACTTGGCGACCATCCAGAAGCCCCCGTCGTTGACGTGCGAGGCGAAGATGGAGCCGGCCGAGATGGCCATGATGACCAGGGCGACGAAGGCCTGGGAGTGGTCGCCCTCGGACAGCAGCGGGGCCACGATGCCCGCCGTCGTCACGATCGCCACCGTCGCCGAGCCCTGGGCCACGCGCAGCACCACGGAGATCAGGTAGGCGAGGACGAGCACCGGCAGGCCCACGTCGTTGAAGGTGTCCGAGAGGGCCTGGGCGACACCGCTGGCCTTGAGGACCGCGCCGAAGACGCCGCCCGCGCCGACCACCAGCAGGATGTTGCCGACCGGCTTGAGGGACGCGGTGGACACCGTCTCCAGGGACTTGCGGGACCAGCCGCGGCGGATGCCGAGCAGGTAGTACGCGAGGAACAGGGCGAGGGTGAGCGCCACGAACGGGCTGCCGAAGAACTCGATCACCGAGCGGAGGGTGGAGGGGCCCAGGGCGATCGAGGAGAAGGTCGCGGCGAGGATGAGGACCAGCGGGGTGCCGATGATGCCGAGGACCGTGCCGAGGGAGACCGGCTGCTCGCTGGGCGCGACCCCGGCGGCCCGCTGCTCGTCGACGACGGCCTGCTTCGCCTCCTCCGCCGCCTCGACCATGTCCTGCGGCACGGGGACGAAGATGCGGCGGCCGACCCATGCCGAGTAGCCCCAGGCGGCCACCACGGCGGGCAGACCGCAGACGATGCCCATGAGGATGACCCAGCCGAGGTCGACGTGGAGGAGTCCGGCGGCGGCGACCGGGCCGGGGTGCGGCGGCAGGAACGCGTGGGTGACCGACAGGCCCGCGAGCAGGGGCAGACAGTAGAGCAGGATCGACTTGCCCGACCGCTTGGCGGCGGCGTAGACGATCGGGGCCAGGACGAAGATGCCGACGTCGAAGAAGACCGGGATGCCGAAGATCAGGCCCGTGAGGCCCATGGCGAGCGGGGCCCGCTTCTCGCCGAACAGACCGAGCAGACGCCTCGCCAATACCTCGGCGCCGCCGCTGACTTCGAGGATCGCGCCGAGCATGGTGCCCAGGCCGATGATGATCGCGACATGGCCGAGGATGCCGCCCATGCCGGACTCGATGGTGGAGACGGCGTCCGACTTCTGGACCGTGCCGAAGAGTTCGGTGACCGACAGGCCGGCGGCGAGGCCGACGGCTATGGAGACCGCGAGCAGGGCGACGAACGGCTGGAGTCTCATCCTGATGATGAGGAACAGCAGGAGCCCGATACCGAGGGCGGCGGTGAGCAGAAGTCCGGCCGTGCCGTCCACGAGGAGGAGCAGACCTCCGGTGTGGGGCGGGGTCTCGGCAGGGGCGGACGCGGCGAGCGAAAGGGACATTCGGGGGTCCTCTGCGTAAATGCATGCGGTTTCTGGGTAGGGGGGAGCGCGGCGCGGCGCATCGGTGGCGCCGCGCCTCGACAAGGCGGGGGTGGGGGGGGGGGGGGGTGCGGGCGGGGCGGGCCGGGGGGGGGCGCGGCGGGGGGCCGCGCCGTCGGCGCGCCGCTCGGGCCCCGCCCGGCGCGAACGCTGCCCGGCACGCAGCCCGGTACCCGGC
>NZ_JBHWFG010000001.1:82990-213835 GCF_042733745.1 Streptomyces sp. NPDC059696 | reverse complement strand
GTGGTCTTTCGCGTATCGTCTCCGGCTCTCGGGGCGGGGGCGTCTCGGGGCCGGCGGGGGGCGCGGCGCCCGCCCGCCTGGCGGCGGGGGTGGGGGTGGGGGTGGGTCAGCCGAGGACGGCCAGCGCGTCGATCTCGATGAGGAGGCCCGCGGGCAGTCCGACGTAGACGGTGGTGCGCGCGGCGGGCGGCTGGGTCAGGCCCTGCTCCTCGAAGTACGCGTTGTAGAGGGCGTTCATCTCGGCGAAGTGGTCGACGTCCGTCAGGTACACCCGGATCATCATCACGTCGTCCCAGGAGGCGCCGCCCTCCTCCAGGATGGCCTTGACGTTGGCCAGGGTCTGGAGAGTCTGCTCGCGCAGGGTGGGTCCGGCGGGGGTGGGCGCCTTGCCCTCCTCGGCGGGCAGGAAGCCGACCTGGCCGGCGACCTGGAGGAGGTTGCCCTTCCGCACCCCGTGGGAGAACTTCGCCGGCGGGGTGGTGTGGGTCTTCGGGGTGAGTGCGATCTTGTCCGTCATGCGGTGCCCTTCACTGGTGTCCTGCCGGAGTACTCGCCGCTGATGGCGTCCGCCGTACGGCGCACCAGCGGCAGGAGGGTGAGGAGTTCGTCGGCGGTGACGACGACGTTCGGCGCGGAGACCGACATCGCGGCGACGACCCGGCCGTCGGCGCCGCGGACGGGCGACGCGACGCAGTTGATGGACTCCTCGTGGCCACCGAGGTCGGTGGCCCAGCCCTGTTCGCGCACCTTCTCCAGCTCGCGCAGGAACGCGGTGGCGTTGGGGGTCGAACGGGCCGTGTAACTGGGGTAGTCGAGCTTCTCCGCGACCGCCCGCCGCTCGTGCTCGGGCAGGTCGGCCAGCAGCAGCTTGGCGACCGCGGCGACGGTGAGGGCGACGGGCTTTCCGATGCGGGAGTACATGCGCACCGGGTAGCGGCTCTCCACCTTGTCGATGTAGAGGACCTCGTTCTCCTCGTACACGGCGAGGTGCACGGTGTGCCCGCAGCTCTCGTTGAGGCGGACCAGGTGGGGGTGGGCGATCTCGCGGACGTCGAGGTTCTCCATCGCCTCCTGGGCGAGGGCGAAGAGCCGGGCGCCGAGGCGGTAGCGCTGGTCGGACTGGCGGTAGACGAGCCCGTGCTCGTGGAGGGTGCGCAGCAGGCGCAGGGCCGTGGACTTGTGCACGCCGAGGCGGTCGGCGACCTGCCCCAGGTCGGCGGGGCCCTCGGCGAGCAGCGGCAGGATGCTCAGCGCGCGGTCGACGGTCTGGCTCATGGCGTTCGTACCTCCTCGTCGGCCCGCTGTGTCTCCTCGGTCCAGCCCGGGCCGAGTCGCAGTCTCCCCCATGCCGCGTCGTCCAGGGCGGCGAGCCGGTCGGCGTGCTCCCGGGCGGGCGGGGTGGCGAGGTCGCCGGGCACGGTGAGTGCGGCGGCGGCCATCAGATGCCCGTGCCGCAGCCGGTCCCGCACGGGCAGTGCGCGCAGGGTGGCGGAGAGGAAACCGGCGGCGAAGGCGTCTCCCGCGCCGACGGCGGCGACGACGTCGACCCGGGGTGCGGGGACGAAGGTGACCTCGCCGTCGTGGAAGACGGTGGCTCCGGCGGCGCCCTGCTTGACGACCAGCACCTCGGGTTCGGGCAGGGCGGCGCGGACGGCCTCGGCGCTGTGCAGCCCCCAGGCCTCGTCCTGTCCGACGAAGACGAGGTCCGCGCCCCGGGCGAGGTCGCGCAGGACCGCCGGGGCGTCCGTGTCGCGCCACAGCCCGGGGCGGTGGTTGACGTCGAAGGAGACGAGGGGGCGGCCGGGGCGACGGGTGGTCAGCTCGCGCATCAGGTCCAGGCAGGTTCCGGACAGCGCGGCGGTGATGCCGGACAGGTGCAGCACGCGTCCGGCGCGCACGGCCGCCGGGTCGGGGTCCGTCGTACTCATCGCGGACGCCGCCGAACCGGTCCGGTAGTAGGCGACCTCGTGGGCGTCGCCGGCCCGGTCCCCGGCGGTGCGGAAGTAGATGCCGGTGGGGCGGTCGGGGTCGCGCCGGACCTGGGCCACGTCGACGCCGTAGGCGCCGATCGTCCCGACCAGGTGATCGCCGAAGGCGTCGTCCCCCACTCTGCTGATCCACCGCGCGGAGTGCCCGGCGGCGGCCAGCACGCACGCCACGTTCGACTCCGCCCCGCCGATCCCCCGCTCGAAGGACGGCACGTCGGCGAGGCGTCCCGGCCGGGAGGGCAGGAACGTGACCATGGACTCGCCGAGCGCGACGACGTCCACGACGTCGGGGGCGTCACAGGGTCCGGTGGGGGTCACGATGCTCGTAGCTCCTCTGCGAGGTCGGTGGGGGCGGGCGGTGGGCGGTGGGCGGCGGGCGGCGGGCGGCGGTTCCATTGACCGGGGGTGGCCGAGATGTTAGACAGCGTTCAGCGACATACGCAATGAAGGTTGCACATATTGCAACGCAGCAGATCAGGGAGGCTTCATGACGGCCGACACAGCCCAGTCCCTCGCCCGGCTCGCCGCCGAGCGCGTCGACCACCGCTTCAAGGGCCTCCCGCCGGACGCCGACGGGCTGACCGTCGCCGAGCTGGCCGGCCAGCGCCGCAACCTGTTCACCGGCGGCTTCGCCACGCCCGTGCTCGCGCTGTCCGCCGAGCGCCTGGAGCACAACCTGCGGCTCATGGAGACCTACGCGGCACGCCACGGCCTGGCCTTCGCGCCGCACGGCAAGACCTCCATGGCGCCGCAGCTGTTCCAGCGGCAGATCGAGCACGGGGCGTGGGGCATCACACTGGCCGTGCCGCACCAGGTGCGGGTGGCACGGGCGTTCGGGACCCGGCGGGTGTTCCTGGCGAACGAGCTGGTCGACGCGGCGGCCCTGCGCTGGATCGCGGCCGAGCTCGACGCCGACCCGGACTTCGAACTGATCTGTTACGTCGACTCGGTGCGCGGCGTCGAGCTGATGGACGCCGCACTGCGGGACGCCGATGCCACCCGCCCGGTGGACGTCGTCGTCGAACTCGCCGCCGGCGAGGGCGCCCGCACCGGCGTCCGTACGGAGACCGAGTGCGCGGCGGTCGCGGACGCGGTGGCGGGCACGCGGACCCTGCGGCTGGTCGGTGTCGCGGGCTACGAGGGCGAGGTGCCGAAGGCCGACACCGAGCGGGTGACGGCGTGGCTGCGGCGGCTGGTCGCGCTCGCCGCCGACTTCGACAAGGCCGGGCGGTTCGCGGGGCTGGACGGGATCGTGGTCAGCGCGGGCGGCAGCGCCTGGTTCGACGCGGTCGCCGAGGTCTTCGCGCAGATCCCCGAACTGTCCCTGCCCGTGCTGAAGTTGCTGCGCTCGGGCGCCTACGTCTCGCACGACGACGGCCACTACCGCAAGCTGACCCCGTTCAACCGGGTCCCCGAGGAGGGCGCCCTGGAGCCGGCGTTCCGCCTGTGGACGCAGGTGGTGTCGCGGCCCTCGCCCGAGCAGGCCTTCGTCAACGCGGGCAAGCGGGACGCGGCCTACGACCTCGACCTGCCCTTCGCCCAGGCGATCCGCCGGGACGGCACCGAGCGCCCGGCCACGGGCGTGTCGGTGACGGCCCTGTCCGACCAGCACGCCTGGCTCGCCACGACGCCGGAGGCGGACCTGGAGGTCGGCGACTGGGTCGGGCTCGGGCTGTCCCACCCGTGCACCTCGTTCGACAAGTGGCAGCTGATCCCCGTCGCGGAGGCGGACGGCACGGTCGTCGACTACGTCCGCACGTTCTTCTAGGAGGCCGGGAGCGATGGAAGGGCTCGTCATCCGGGACGCGGACGTCGTCGACGGCTCGGGCGCGGACTCCTACCGTGCCGATGTCGTGGTCGACGGCGGCCGGATCGTCTCGATCGTCAAGGAGGCGGCGGCGGCCGGCTGCCAGCGGCCGAAGGCCCGCCGGGAGCTGGACGCCGAAGGCCTGGTCCTCTCCCCCGGCTTCGTCGACATGCACGCCCACAGCGACCTGGCGCTGCTGCGCGACCCGGACCACAGCGCCAAGGCCGCGCAGGGCGTCACCCTGGAGGTCATCGGCCAGGACGGGCTGTCGTACGCGCCGGTCGACGACCGCACACTCGGCGAGGTGCGGCGGGCGATCGCCGGGTGGAACGGCCCGGGTGACGACATCGACTTCGACTGGCGCACGGTCGGCGAGTACCTGGACCGGCTGGACCGCGGGATCGCCGTCAACGCGGCCTACCTGATCCCGCAGGGCACGGTCCGGGCGCTCGCCGTCGGCTGGGAGGACCGCGAGGCGACCCCGGACGAGCTCGACCGGATGCGCCGGCTGGTCGCCGAGGGCCTGGAGCAGGGCGCGGTCGGCATGTCCTCGGGGCTGACGTACACGCCGGGCATGTACGCGCGAGGAGCCGAACTGACCGAGCTGTGCCGGGTGGTGGCGTCGTACGGCGGCTACTACTGCCCGCACCACCGCTCCTACGGGGCCGGGGCCCTCCAGGCGTACGAGGAGATGGTCGCGCTGACCCGGGAGGCGGGCTGCTCCCTCCATCTCGCCCACGCCACCATGAACTTCGGCGTGAACAAGGGCCGGGCCCCGGAGCTGCTGGCCCTGCTGGACGAGGCGCTGGCGGCCGGGTCCGACATCAGCCTCGACACCTACCCCTACACCCCGGGCTGTACGACGCTGGCGGCCGTGCTGCCGAGCTGGGCGAGCGAGGGCGGCCCGGAGGCGACGCTGAAGCGGCTGGCGGACGAGGAGACGGCGGAACGCATCCGCCATCACCTGGAGGTCACCGGCTCGGACGGCTGCCACGGCGTGCCCGTCGAGTGGGACACCATCGAGATCTCGGGCGTCGGCGATCCGGCCCTGGCCGGTTTCGTCGGCCGGACGATCCGGGAGTCGGCGGACCGGCGGGGCGAGGAACCCTGGGTGACCGCGCGGGGACTGTTGCTGGCCGACCGGCTGGCCCCGACGATCCTCCAGCACGTCGGGCACGAGGAGAACGTCCGGGCGATCATGCGTCACCGGGTGCACACCGGCGGCTCGGACGGCATCCTCCAGGGCGCGAAGCCGCACCCGCGCGCCTACGGCACGTTCCCGCACTATCTCGGGCACTACGTCAGGGAGTTGGGGGTGCTGTCGCTGGAGGAGTGCGTCGCGCACCTCACGTCCCGCCCGGCCGCGCGGCTCCGGCTGCCCGACCGGGGCCTGGTCCGCGAGGGATACCAGGCCGACCTGGTGCTGTTCGACCCGGCGACGGTCGCGGCGGGCTCCACGTTCGCCGAGCCGCGCACGCTCCCGACGGGCATTCCGTACGTCCTGGTCGACGGCCGGTTCGTGATCGAGGACGGCCGCCGCACGGACGTGCTGGCGGGCCGGGCGGTCCGCAGGTCTCCCGCGTGACCGCCCGCCCCTGGGACCTGCCCCGGCCTTACGGCTTGGGCAGGGTGCAGCCGCTCGCGCTCAGGTCGAGCTTGTTGTCGATCCCGAAGCAGGCCGGGATCCCGTAGGTCTCCTGGGCGTAGTTGATGCCCTTGCGGACGGTCACGGTGCCGTTCGCGTCGACCTCGCACGGGTTGTTCACCGTGCAGCGCTCACCGTCCTCGTTTCCGGTGTTGTTGATGGCGACGACCTTGTTGGTGGCCTGGTCGACGACGGGCGAGCCGGACGTGCCGCCGATGGTGTTGCAGGCGGAGGTGTAGCGGACCGAGTCCTTCCAGGTCCAGTCGCCCTCCTTCAGGCGGTACGCGAACCCGTCGACGGAGCAGCTGTAGATCCGCTTCCAGTAGCCGGAGGGGATGCTGATGGCGGTGCCGGCCACCGGGTGAGTGTCGTTCAGCGTCAGCGCGTTGATGTTGTACGAGCTCTTGATCTGCGCGTACGTGGTGGTGAGCTGGTACAGCGCGACGTCCGTGTCGGTCATCGTGCCGTAGGCGAGCTTGGCGGCGCGCAGGGTTGCGACGCGCGAGCCGGAGGCGTTGAGGAGGCCGAAGGTGCGGCTGGAGGCCTTGTCGACGAGGACCTGGCCGGGGCCGGGGAAGCCGGACTCCAGGCAGTGGCCGTTGGTCATCACGAGCGCCGGGTCGTCGGCCTCGGAGTCCGGCATGCGGACGACGGAGCCGGAGCAGTTGCTGAGCGCGACGGTGCCGGCGAAGTTCACGGCCTTGGCCTGGGGGCCGCGAAGCCCGGACAGCGTCTGCTCCACGGAACCGACCACGCCCGACACGGCGGACGTGACCTGGCCCGCGTCCGCGACCTTGCCGACGCCCGTGGGGGCGGCCTCGGCAGCGGTCGCGGGAGCCGCGCCGGCCCCGGCTATCGCCAGGGCGCAGATCGCGGCGGCGAGAGGTTTTCTCATGGGGGGTCCCCTCTTGCGACGGAGGCGACCGGAAATCCTCCGGCCGCCTGCACGATTGTCATGCACATTGTGATCGTCGCAAGGGGGTGGCACAAGAACCTGTTCCACAACCGGAACATGTGGATCCGGATCGACCCTACTCAACCGGCCTTACCGGTGGCTCACTTGGGGCCCTTGGTGCCGCCGGGACCGTGGCCGGGCTTCCCGTTCGACCTGCCGGGGGCGGAGGTCGTGGCGGCGGCGGTGGGGGCGGGATCGGCGGGGGCGGTGGTCGTGGGGGCGTCGGCCGGGGGCCGGGTGCGATTGCCGTCCGTGGCGGACGGCGACGCGGATCGGGTTCGGCTCTCCGTCGGGGCCGGACTCGGGGACGCGGCGCCGGACGGGTCGTCAGAGGCCCCCGGGCGGTTCGCGAGCGGGGCGCCGGGGCTCGCCGCCGCACCGCCGTCCGCGGGCGACGCCGTCGAGGAGTCCCCCGCCGCCGGATCCGTGGAGCCGCTCTCGCCGGTCCCCGTCCCGCCCGAGGACCCGCCGGAGAAGGCGAACCCGGCGATCAGCACGACCGCGGACACGGCACCCACGGCACCGGCCGCCAGGCGCCGCGACCGCGGCACAGCGGGCTGAGGCTTGCGCCGGGCCCGGCGCCCACCCCCGGCCCGACCAGCCGGCGCAGTCCCCGGCATCGGGCCCGACCCCGGCACCACCGGACCCGACCCCGGCACCACCGGCATCTCACGGGTCTCTGCGAGGCCGCCCGGGCGAGCGGGATGCGAGGGGCCGCCGGAGCGTTCGGCGTCGCCGGGATATTCGGGAGCGCCGGGATGGGCGGGAGCGCCGGGATGGGCGGGGGCGCCGGGATGGTCGGGGGCGGCGCCGGAATGGTCGAGGCCACCGGGACACCCGCGGCTGCTGGGACGGGCGGGGTCGCCGGGGTAGACCGGATTGCCGGGATAGGCGGGGTCACCGGGATAGACCGGATTGCCGGAATAGGCGGGGTCACCGGGATAGGCGGGGTCGCCTGGATAGGCGGGGTCGCCTGGATAGGCGGCGGGGTCGCCTGGATAGGCGGGGTCGCCGGGATGGGCGGCGGGGTCGATGTGGGCGCGGTCCGCACCGCCCGGGGCGGACGCCGGACCCGCCGGGTGCGCCGGACCCGCCGGGTGCGCCGGACCCGCCGGGTGCGCCAGGCCCCCTGGACTCCCTGGACCCCCTGACCTCGCTTGCCCTCCTGGCCCCGCCGGGTCGTACACGTCCTGCCATCCGTGCGCCGCCGCCGGGTCCGCGTAGGCGTCGTACGCCGGAGGGGCGGCTCCTTGCGGCAGGTACACGTTCGGCGGCCCCTGGGGCTCGCCGCCCGTCGCTCCGTCGGCGTAATCGAATGGCTTGGACATGGCGGCGCATTCTAGGGACCGAAGGGGCTGGTGGGACAGCGCGTGGCGATTTTGCCCCAAATCCCCGCGTCTCACGTGGCGGAAAACACGACCCGGGAGGCATTACCGGGCCGTAAGCTCCCAGACATGCAGGTGATCCAGTCGACCAAGCTCGCCAACGTCTGTTACGAGATCCGGGGCCCGGTGCTCGAGGAGGCGATGCGACTGGAAGCTGCCGGTCATCGGATCCTCAAGCTGAACACCGGCAACCCGGCCGCGTTCGGCTTCGAGTGCCCGCCGGAGATCCTGGAGGACATCCTCCGGAACGTGTCGTCAGCGCACGGTTACGGCGACGCCAAGGGCCTGCTGGCCGCGCGCCGGGCGGTCGTCATGCACAACCAGACCCTCGGCATCGAGACCGACGTCGAGCACGTCTTCATCGGCAACGGCGTCTCCGAGCTGATCGTGATGGCGATGCAGGGCCTGCTGGACGACGGAGACGAGGTCCTCGTCCCCGCGCCCGACTACCCGCTGTGGACCGCCGCCGTGTCCCTGTCCGGCGGCACGGCCGTGCACTACCGCTGTGACGAGCAGGCCGACTGGATGCCGGACCTCGCCGACATCGAGCGCAAGGTCACCGACCGCACCAAGGCGCTCGTGATCATCAACCCCAACAACCCGACCGGGGCCGTCTACGACGAGGCGATGATCAAGGGCCTGACCGACATCGCCCGCCGCCACAACCTGCTCGTCTGCTCCGACGAGATCTACGACAAGATCCTCTACGACGGCGCCACGCACACCCCGACCGCCTCCGTCGCCCCGGACCTGCTCACCCTCACCTTCAACGGCATGTCGAAGGCCTACCGGGTGGCCGGCTACCGGGTCGGGTGGATGTCGATCTCCGGGCCGCGCGCCCACGCCGACTCCTACATCGAGGGTCTGACGATCCTGGCCAACATGCGCCTGTGCGCGAACATGCCGGGGCAGCACGGGGTCGTCGCGGCGCTCAGCGGGCGGCAGACGATCAACGACCTGGTGCTGCCGGGCGGGCGGCTGCTCGAACAGCGGGACACGGCGTACGAGCTGCTGACCCAGATCCCCGGTGTGACGTGCGTGAAGCCGAAGGGCGCGCTGTACCTCTTCCCGCGCCTGGACCCGAAGGTCTTCAAGATCAAGGACGACCGCCGCATGGTCCTGGACCTGCTCCGGCGCGAGAAGATCATGGTCGTCCAGGGCACGGGCTTCAACTGGCCGGAGCCGGACCACTTCCGGGTGGTGACCCTGCCGACGGTCGGAGACCTGACCGACGCGATGGGGCGGATCGGTCACTTCCTGGACGGCTACAGCCAGCCCTGACCGCGCACCTCCGACGCAACCGGACTGCCTGCTCACACTTCGTGTGCAGGCAGTCCTGTTTTGTGAACGAATCAACTTTAGACGAAATCTAAGCTAGGATGGCTTCCTGTAAGAACTCAGGAGGCCCTCCCATGTACGAACCGATCCGCACCAAGTCGGTCCACAGCGCGGTGGACGGCCCCAACCCCGACTTCCCGCACCGTTCCCGTGAGGAGGAGCTGGACATCCAGCTCGCGGGCCACCTCGCCGCCCTGCTCGCTGTCACGGACGAGCTGCGCGCGGCGCAGGCCTCGGCCGACCTGGACACGGCGGCGGAGCGGCTCGCAGAGCAGGTGACGCGGTTGCGCGGGGGACGCACCCCGGTTCGTGCGCCGATGAGCGGCCGTCGCGAGGCCGGGGCCGCGGCCCTGCACCGGCGGGCGCACGCCCTCGCGGGCCGCGCGCTGGTCGTCGCCGCCTCCCGCGCCGACACGGCGGCCGCGATCCTGGCCGCCGAGCGGATGGACGCCCACACGGCGGCGCTGGAGCCCCGCGAGCTCGCGTCCCGCTGAGCCCCTCGGGGGCTCCCCCATACGGCCCCGGTCCGCGCGCACCCGCAGCGACGCGCGGACCGGGCGCCACAAGCCACCTGTGGTTGAATCCCCGGGCCGCGCAGGACGTTGACCCTTCAGGAACCGTGGTAGAGCCTCTGCAGGTCGACGAGAACCACTTCACCCCGGCTCTCGGCCGCCCGCAGCTCCGGGTCGAAACCGGCACCGCTGTAGCAGGCGGGGCGTGCATGACGAGTGTCGACACCCTTCGCCTCCAGCAACTCCAGGATGCGACGCAGGCGTTGCAGGTGTCCGAGGTTCATGACCTTGTGCCACTTGGCCTCCCCCACGGACAGCAGGATGCCCTGGTCCTGGCCGATGGCTCCGTGCACCACGACATCGGCCTCGAGTGCGGTCCGGTTCACCGGGTCGGCCACGGTCCCGGAGGCGACCTGGATCGGCATGCCCCCGAACGTCGCGGGGTCCGCGTGCCACTCGACCCACTCACGGCACAAACGCTCGAAGTGCGGGCCCACGACCTTGCTGAGGAAGGTGGACCTGCTGTGTTCCCACATCCTGGCCGCTCCTCGGCGGCGGCTCAGCAGAGCCGTCTCGGGGCGGACGACCGCATGGTGAAAGGTGATCAGCGGCTCGGCGACGTGGTAGGTCGTGCGATTGGCGCGGAAGGCGTCGGGCTCCGAGGTGAGCAGGCCGCAGTTCTTCAGGACGGACAGCGGCAGCGAGATGTCCGTGGCCTTGCGGCCCACCGCGCTCGCGATGCCACCGCTGGTCCGGTTGCCGCCCGCGACCGCGGCCAGGACCGAGTGGTACAGCGACCGGTTGCGCAGATCCGGCTCGGCGGCCAGGAGGTAAGGCGCCTCTCCGTGGATGGGACGGGCCGGGTTGAGTACGGTCCGGCAGACCCAGGCGTCGAAGTCGTCGGGCCCGTCCGGCACATCGTCGTCGACGAACTCCCTGCGGTACGCCGGGGTGCCGCCGACGATCGCGTGGACGAGCACTGCCAGCCGCGGGTCCCGGATGCCCCAGAATTCTGCGGCCTCGCGAAAGCCCAGGGAGTGAACGACGAGATCGAGGCCCGCCCGGCCGTAGAGCGGTGAAGCCCCGGAGAGGAGCCCACCCATGAAGGACATCGCGCTGCCGCACAGCAGGATCCGGGGCCGTTCCTTGCGGTGACGTTCGGAGCGCACCCCGAGGGCGGCCTGCAACTGGGAAGGGAGGGCTGGGGCGTTCCGTACCAGATAGGGGAACTCATCGATCACCACGGGCAGAGGCCTCTCCTTCGCCAGCCCGAAGAGCAGCTCCAGCCCCTGTTCCCAGTTGGCCGGCCTCGGAGGAACGACGGCACCGGTGAAGCGTGCGACCGCATCACCCAAGAGGTGCAGGGACTCAGCGGCCGATGCCTCGACCGCCGCGTAGTAGAACCCGTCGGTGGCGTCCGCCAGCGCCTGAAGCAGGAAACTCTTGCCCTGTCGGCGGCGGCCGGATACCACGCCGAGCCGAGGACCCGCGCCTTCGGCGGTCGCGAAAGCGGTCAGCTCACTCCACTCCCACTCCCTGTCGAACATGTCCTGCGGCTTCGGCAGACTGCGCGCTGCGGGGCGGGTCATGACGCCTCCGATTTTTAGAGACGTACCTCTTAAAGGTACACCGGTAAGAACGAGAGGAGCCGGAATCCGTTACGCGGTGCGCACCAGGGATGCATCTGCCGGGATGACATGGCAGCGAAGCGGCGGTGCCTCGCCAGGTTTCGGTCAACGTGCCTCACAGGAATGAGAAGGAATCGCGCATTCCACCCGCATCGGACGGCAGTTGCGGTGACATCGCCCTGATTTGCGGCGGGGAAACGGCGGGGCCGATTCCAGCCCGCATGCGAAGGACCTTCAGGGGCACGGCGCCTCGAATTGTGCGCTTCTTGTGACAACTTGTGTGGCACAGGTGACCGAATGAGTCACCGGTTCTGACTGTCTGTCTGACTTCCGTGGGGGAAGCTGATGCATTCACGTGCGCAGAGCACGTCCCTGTGGCGTGCCCGAAGAACACACAGAACCGCTCTCCTGTCCGCGCTCACGACCGCCGCCGTGGTGCTCTCGGCCGCACCGGGGCTGGCGGCGACGCCGAAGCCGGAGTTACCGGAGCCGGAGAGCCCGTGGACGAAACCGACCAAGGTGGAGGCTCCGGCGACGCCGGCCGGGTCGGTCAAGGCACCGGAATCACAGGCTGAGGCCAAGCCGTCCGCCGAGGTCGCCGCATGGCGGGCGGCGCAGCGGGCCCGTACGGGCGGCAAGACCGATGCCGGGCGTGCGGCGGCCGCTGCCGAGTCCATACCGTTCGTCCCCGAGGGGCAGGGCGAGGTGCCCTGGCACCGGATCATCGACACGCGCCTGAACGACGCACTGGTGGCCCGGGTGAACGTCTCGAACGGCAACCTGATGCTCGCCGCGACGGACTTCGACATCGCCGGTGTCGGGCAGAAGCTGCAACTGACGCGGACGTACAACTCCTTGGAAGCGCCCTGGGGGAAGGTGTCGCAGCGCTGGTGGCAGGCGTACGAGCGTTACCTCCAGGCCGGCGACGGCGAGGTGATCGTCTACGACGCCACCGGCGACGCCCTGCGCTTCAAGGAGACGTCCACCGGCGGCTACACGACGCCGACGGGCTACTCCAAGGACCTGAAGAAGAACGCGGACGGCACCTACACCTTGACCGACCGCAAGTCGGGCACGAAGGACACCTTCGACGAGCACGGCACGCTGACGAAGGTCACGGACAGGAACGACGGCACGATCACCGTCGACCAGCACGACGAGGGCGGCGAGCACAAGGGCTTCAAGCTCACCGAGACCCGTTCGGGCCGCTGGATCGACCTGGTGAAGACGAACGCCAGCCAGTGGCAGGCCAAGGACCACACGGGCCGCACGGCCGTGTTCGACCTGGACCCGGCGGGCAACCTGGCGAAGGCCACCGACACCGACGGCAAGGCCACCGCCTACGCCTACGACTCCTCACACCGCCTGGCCAAGGTGACCACACCCGAAGGCACCGTCACCCTGTTCACCTACGACGAGCACAGCCGCGTCACCTCCATGCAGCGCGCCACCGAGTCGACGAGCGACGGTCACAAGGGCCCGACCTGGCGTTACGACTACACGGCCACCGGCCCCTCCGACGCGGGCACCACCACGGTCACCGACCCCGACGGCGACGAGACGCAGTACGCCCACAACGCGGACGGCGAGGTCACCAAGGTCACCGACCCGCTGACCCACTCCCGCCACGCCAAGTACACCAACCACCTGGTGCAGAGCGCGATCGACGCGATGGGCACGGGCGCGGACGGCACCGGCGGCAACACCACCACCTACGGCTGGGACGGCCGCAACAACGCCCTCTCCCAGAAGCTCCCGCTCGGCGCGACGGCCTCGGTGACGGCGTATCAGACGATCGCCGGGACCGACCTGCCCAACGACTTCACCACCGCCGACGGCCGCAAGGACACCTTCAAGTACGACACCAACGGCAACACCATGTCGGTGACCACCTCGGGCACCGCCGGCGGCACCCGCGAGTACACGTACAACAAGGACACCCCGACGTGCGGCGGCTTCGAGGGCCAGCGCTGCACCGCCAAGGACGGCAACGGCAAGGTCACCTCGTTCCAGTACGACACCAAGGGCAACCTCAAGACCGTGACCCCGCCCGCCCCGCTGGGCACGACGACCTACACCTACGACGCGCTCGGCCGGGTGGAGACCGTCACCGACGGACGCGGCATCAAGAGCGTCTACGTCTACGACAACCGTGACCGCGTGACGAAGGTGTCCTCGACCAACGCCACGGTCACCTACTCCTACGACGGCGACGGCAATGTCAGGACCCGCACGGACGCCTCCGGCAGCACGGGCTGGACCTACGACAAGCTCAACCGCGAGAGCGTCCGCACCCTGCAGAACGGCGCCCAGACGGCGCTGGCCTACACCCCGGGCGGCGAGGTCGACTACTACATCGACCCGACCGGCAAGACCGACTACACCTGGGACAAGGCCGGCCGTCTGGACTACCTGATCGCCCCGGACGGCAAGAAGACCGACTTCGACCACGACGAGAACGACAAGCGCACCAAGACCGTCTACCCCGGTGGCACGACGCAGTCGGTGACGATCGACGAGAACGGCCGCCCCGAGGCCATCAAGACCACCTCGGGCACCACCACGTTGATCGACCTGACCTACGGCTACAAGAACACCGCGGGCAAGGACACCACCAAGATCCGCACCCGCACCGACAACCTCACCAAGTACAAGACCACCTACGACTACGACTCCCAGGACCGCCTCCGCTACGCCCTGGAAGCCGACTCCGCGGGTGCCCGCAAGGCGTCGTGGCTCTACTGCTGGGACAAGGCCGGCAACCTCACCAGCCAGGACGGCAGCAAGAACGCCTGCCCCGGCGGCACCACCTACACCTACGACGACGCGAGCGAACTGACCGGCAAGAACGGCTCCACCACCGGCTGGTCCTACGACAAGCTCGGCAACGAGACGGCGGGCGCGAGCACCACGGCCCGCACGAACGAGACGTGGACGGACTACAGCCAGCTCTCCGCCATCACCGCAGGCGGCAAGAACTACGACCTGGTCCACGCCGGCACGGACAACTCCGAGCGCACCAAGCTGGGTTCGACCTGGTTCCACCACACCGCGCTCGGCCTGGCCTCCACGACGACGAACGGCGTGGACACCGGATTCATCCGCGAACCGGCGGGCACCTTGAACTCCATGACGACTGGGGGGAAGTCCTACTACTACCTCACCGACGCCACGGGCAACGTCCTCGGCCTCGTCGACGACACGGGCAAGCGCACGCACACCTACGCCTACGGCCCCACGGGCCTGCCCCGCGGCACCACCACCGAGGCTGTCCCCCAGCCCCACCGCTACACCGGCGCCTACCTGGACCCCACCGGCCTCTACAAGATGGGCCACCGCTACTACGACCCGTCCCTCGGCCGCTTCACCCAGCCGGACCCGTCGGGACAGGAGAGCAACCTCTACCTCTATGCCGGTGGCGACCCCATCAACCGGACGGACCCCACGGGACTGGGGTTCCTGGACAGCGTGTCGGGTGCTCTTGATAGCGCGAACGACTGGGTGGGGGCGGCCGTAGGGTGCATCGGCGCCGTCGGAATTGCAGCTGACACCGGAGTCATCGCCTACGCCAGCGCCGTCGGCGGTGCGGCCGGAGCAGGAATCGGGGCGGCTGTAGGCGCTACTGCCGCTGTTGTAGGCAGCTGCACGGTTGGAGCAGTCGCCGGGTACAACAACACGGACATCCTCCACTACGGGTAACACAGTGTCGTTGAGCTAGAGGTGTTGTTGGGTCAGGGAATAGGTCCCTGACCCAACAATCCTTGTTCAGCTCAGGCAAGGTGGCGCTGCGATGAATGCAACCGAAAGGTAAATAGGTGAATGAGGCAATAAAGAAGACGCTGATCTTCTCTGTGGTTTTGATTACAGGAGGACTGTGTGGGTGTGTCGTTGGAGCTGTCAAAGGGGACTCGCCATCGATCGTGTTCGGAGCAGTTGGCGCAGTATGCGGAGTCATTCTGGCGACCCTTTCCGTACTGGCTCGCCGGAAAACCCGCCCTTAGACCGTGTCCTATGTGGTGAGGTGGATGAGTCTTTTGTAGCAGCAGAGGGCGGCGGCGAGGCCAAGAGACTCCAGGTAGTCGCGAAGATCGCGCTCGTAGCAAGGGCTCAAGCGCCGGTAGCCGAACAGCCAGGACATCGTCCGCTCGCTGGCCCTGGGCGGGGTATGCAATCGCTTCGCCCCAGGGTCGCGGGGCCCGTCCCGTCGCCCCTCGTCTGCCTGACGTCCTCGGCCTCGATGGATGGGCATGCAGCACCCTCCAGCGCTGGGCAGTCCGGAAAGCGGGGTTCTAGAAGTGAATGAAAAGCGAAAACTGAAGATCTTCGCCACTGTCAGTGGCGTGATATCAGTCGCCGCTCTGATCCAAGGATCTCTGACTGAAGGATCCGGGAAGATAATCCTCATCACGCTGGGCATGCTCGGGATCATCGGCATCGGAATGCTTACGTATGCCATGAAGCGTGGTGGCGGGTCAAGTCAATGAGAGGCAAGGACTCGAAGAGACTCCCTCCCGATCGAATGGACCATCGCTCCCTCCTCGTCACACTCATCTGGACCGGCATCGCGTTGGGAGTGATCGGAATCGCGCTGACCATCTTGGGCTGAGGTCGGCAGCGCAAACATTCGACGCACACCTGGCTTGCTATCCGGAAGCATCAGGAACCTCGAGTCAGAAGATGCCCATAGCCAGGAGGAGCGAACGGGAAGGCGGAATGGGCACAACCCTTGTCACTGGCTTGATCATCGGAGGAGTTCTCGGTGTCATCACCGTACTGATCATGAGCCGCCGGAATCGTTAGAGGCATCGCGGCAGTCGCGGCTGGGCCGGTATTTCACGGTCGTCGGCTGTGTCCCCATCATCGCTGCTGCTGGCGGCTTTGACCGGCGTCGGAGTGGCAATCCAGAAGTAGCAGAAGGCATTTGAGTGAATGCAGCCAGCAAGAAGACGGCCGCGGTTCTCGCCATCGTGCTTCTGGCGGGTCTGGCCTTCGCGGTGTCAGCGTGGACAAGCTGCAGCGTTGCCCGGGTGCTGATCACCGAGGGTTTAGCCCTCTTGATCGTCAGCAGCTTGGTCTGGCTGGTGGGGCGACGCCGAACGTAGACGACTGCGACGTGGCCTCGGCGGAGCCATGTGTCGAGGCCACAGCGCCGGGGCGCAGCGCCCCGCACAAGTCCACCAGCCTCTGCTCCAGGGAGTGAAACGCACCCTGGCGTGAGTGCCACCCACCTGCGATCACAAGAGGTCAAAATTGACACTTTTACCCGGTTTGACTGCCAGCGGCAAATACTCACCTGTCGAGAACGGGCGGGACGCACTGATATTCATCGCATGCTTCGCTGCCATGATCATCGCGCTGTACGTACTCATGAAGATTCGACGCGGCAGGTGAGAAGTAGCCCTTCCCGCCACCAGCCGGGGGCTGCTCGCATTCCAGGCCCGCACGAGCGTGGGCTAGTGCTGCCGTAACTGTCAGCTGGGTAGATCCACTTTGCGGTCATTGCCGGAATTGGTGCGTGCATTGCAGGAGCCCTTACTGATGACACCGTGCCGGTTGCGCTCGGAGTGACCGCAGCAGCAGCCGGAGTGATTCTGGCGGTATTCGATTCCCTGGCCCATCGGAAGACCCGCGCCTGACACGATCCGTGGAGGAAGGGCACGTTGCACCATGAGCGACAGAATCAGGATGAGTATCTTCCTGTCCGTGGTCGCGGTCGTCACCGCGCTCGCCCTGCTGCAAGGCCTCACGACGGAGGGGACGAAGAAAGCCCTACCGCTCATCCTGGCAGCTCTGGGAGTGGCCTCGCTCGTCATGTGGATGATCGGAGTCCGCAGCAAGACCAGGAGAAACAGCTAATGCCCATGAGTCAGGTCAAGAAGCTGACGTTGTTCGTGGTGATCGGCGCCGCATTCGGTCTGTTTTGCATCATCCTGGGTGCCCGGGAAGAGAACCCTGTGCTCATGGGTGCCGGAGCACTTGCCGGTCTCGGCGGGCTGGCGCTGACCGTCATGGCCATGGCCCGCCGGAGACCGAAGAGATGAAGCCACCGACTCCGCCCTCGCGGAGCCGATGGAGTCACGCAGCAGGTGCCGACTTGAGGGACGTGACGAAGGACGTCCAAGCCGGGGCCGTGATGGTGAGGACCGGGCCGTGGGGCGCCTTGGAGTCACGGACGGGGACGACGGCGGTGTGGGCGTCGCACACTTCGACGCAGTTGCCGCCGTCGCCGTTGCTGTAGGTGCTCTTGCGCCAGCGACCGGCGCCGGGGAAGGCCTCGGCTACCTCCACGCAGTCGCCGCCCGTTCCGTTGCTGTAGCTGCTCTTGCGCCAGATGGCCGTGCTCAAGTCAGTTGCTTGGTTTGCCATTTCGGTCATCCTCAGCCGCTTGCTCGATCAGGGCGAGGGACGCCTCTGGGGGCAGTGCGGCGGCCCTGAGCCGATCGTATGCCTTGCGGTACTGCCTCACGAGAGCCGGGTCGTCGATGGTGTCTCCGCTGTACTGCGCCTCCGTGTACACCAAAGGCGGCGCGTCCGGAAAGGCCATGACCATGGCCGAGCCCAGCATCAGCGGATGCGCCCCGCAGTTCCACGGAAGGATCTGGGGAACGATCCGGCGGCGTCGCGCGAGTTCCGCGATGCGCTCCCACTGTTCGGCGCTCCGCTCCGGCGGCAGGATCGGCTGTCGCAGCAACGACTCGGGGAGAATCACCCAGTACTCCGGGGTCTTGTGGTCGTCCTCGAACAGCCGGGCCCGCGCCAGCCTGGCAGTCACCTTCTCGTCCACCTCCTCGTCCGGAGCCAGAGGGTGGGCAGAGCGAGTGACCGCCCGCGCGTACGCCTCCGTCTGCAACAACCCCGGCACCAGTGTCGGGCACCACTCCTCGATGGTCTCCGCGTGCTGCTCCGCCTCCAGCACCCGCTCGAAGTAGCTCGCGTGTCCCCGTCGTTTCGCCCGTCGCACGTCCTCGCAGCGCCGCCTGAAGAAGCCGTCCGTGCCCAGCACCCTGTCCACGTGCTCCGCGAGTTCCGCCGGCATCCGGCGCGTGCCGCGCTCGATCTCGCTGAGGTGGCTCGGGCCGTAGAAGCTGCCCTCGACGAGTTGCTGGAGGGTGAGGCCGGCCTCCTCCCGCTTGAAGCGCAACTCACTGCCGTAGAAGGTCGGGACGCCCGTCGAACCGTCGATGTCCTTGCGCTGACCCATCGTTCACCGTCCTTGGTGTGCCGTTACCGCCCGCTACCGGATCCAGCGGCGCATACGCGCAGCTCAGGAGCGGGAGACCGAACGGCTGTCACGCTACGGCCGACGGCGGCAGAGTGTGAGGGGTTCGTCACACAGCGCACTGGAAGGTAAGGTGTGAACCCCCATGCACAGCCCCGCCGAAGCCGACGCCTGCGTCGAGGAGTTGCGAGCCGCGCTCGCCGCACACGGCATCACCCTGCCGTCCCTCGGACTCGATCTCCCGGCCCTCGCCTCCCGGCCCGCGCGGCCGCTGATCACGCTCGGAGCCTGCAATCTCCTGACCGCGCAGGCCCTGGCCGCAGCCCTGCGGCAGCGTGCCGCGTGATGCCGCCGGTGACGACGCTGGAGTTGCTCGCGACCCCGGCCGGGGTGTCCGGCGTGCGGCGGGCGCTGCGCCCGTACGGGACCGATGTGCAGCTGTGCGCGAGCGAGCTCGTCACGAACGTGGTCCGACACGTCGGGGAGGCCGTCCCCGTCACGGTGCGGGTGTGGCGCGAGGAAGGCGGGCGGATCCGGTTGGGGGTCAGCGATCCCGACCCCCGGGTGTTGCCCGTTCTGGTCGCGGGCGTCGGCACCGAAGCCGAGTCGGGGCGCGGGCTGGCACTGGTGGACGCGCTGGCCGTGCGGTGGGGTGTGGAGCAGGAGCCGGGTCGCAAGACGGTGTGGTGCGAGCTGTTCACCGAAACCGAAACCGAAACCGAAACCCACGCCGACGCCGACGCCGGCATCGATACCCGCACCTCGAGAACGCCCGAGCGCTCCGGTCGACGTAGGCCGTCGGCCGGAGCGCTCGGTCATTCATCGGCACGTTCGTGAGCCCGCCTGGGGGGCCGCGCCGAAGCGGGCGGGAGGGGGCCGGTCGTCGCTGGTTTCCGTCGGGGCGGACGGAGGGCGCGGTGACCGGCCCCGGACCCCGCACGCCGTTGTACGGGTCCCGCCAGTCGGTTCCGCGGCCGGCCGTGACGATGTTGCTGGTCAGGGCACTGTCGGTTCGGGCCGGCCGCGGAGTTCGGGGTGGGTCTCAGCCCAGGCGCTGCACCAGCGCGCGGTACTGGTCCCACAGCTCCTTCGGCGTGTGGTCGCCGAAGGTGTTGAGGTGCTCGGGGACCAGGGCGGCCTCCTCGCGCCAGACCTCCTTGTCGACCGTGAGCAGGAAGTCGAGGTCGGACTCGGCCAGTTCCAGGCCGTCCGTGTCGAGGGCCTCCTTGGTCGGCAGGATGCCGATGGGGGTCTCGACGCCCTCGGCCTTGCCCTCCAGGCGCTCCACGATCCACTTCAGGACGCGGCTGTTCTCACCGAAGCCGGGCCAGACGAACTTGCCCTCGTCGTTCTTGCGGAACCAGTTGACGTAGTAGATCTTCGGCAGCTTGGACTGGTCCTTGTCCTTGGCCACGTCGACCCAGTGGGCCATGTAGTCGCCCATGTTGTAGCCGCAGAACGGCAGCATCGCGAACGGGTCGCGGCGCAGCTCGCCGACCTTGCCCTCGGCGGCGGCGGTCTTCTCGGAGGCCACGTTGGCACCGAGGAAGACGCCGTGGTTCCAGTCGAAGGACTCCGTCACCAGCGGCACCGCGGTGGCGCGGCGGCCGCCGAAGAGGATCGCCGAGATCGGCACGCCCTTGGGGTCCTCCCACTCCGGCGCGATGATCGGGCACTGCGAGGCCGGGACGGTGAAGCGGGCGTTGGGGTGCGCGGCCGGGACGCCCGACTCGGGCGTCCAGTCGTTGCCCTTCCAGTCCGTCAGGTGGGCCGGGGTCTCCTCCGTCATGCCCTCCCACCAGATGTCGTTGTCGTCGGTGAGGGCGACGTTGGTGAAGACGGAGTTGCCCCAGAGCGTCTTCATCGCGTTGGCGTTGGTGTGCTCGCCGGTGCCGGGGGCGACGCCGAAGAAGCCCGCCTCGGGGTTGATGGCGTAGAGGCGGCCGTCCTCGCCGAAGCGCATCCAGGCGATGTCGTCGCCGATGGTCTCCACCGTCCAGCCGGGGACGGTCGGCTCCAGCATGGCGAGGTTGGTCTTGCCGCAGGCGCTCGGGAAGGCCGCGGCGACGTACTTGGCCTCGCCGCGCGGCGGGGTCAGCTTGAGGACGAGCATGTGCTCGGCGAGCCAGCCCTCGTCACGGGCCATGACGGAGGCGATGCGCAGGGCGTAGCACTTCTTGCCGAGCAGGGCGTTGCCGCCGTAGCCGGAGCCGTAGGACCAGATCTCGCGGTCCTCGGGGAAGTGGGAGATGTACTTGGTCTGGTTGCAGGGCCAGGGGACGTCCGCCTGGCCGGGCTCCAGCGGGGCGCCCAGGGTGTGCACGGCCTTGACGAAGAAGCCGTCGGAGCCGAGCTCGTCCAGGACGGCCTGGCCCATGCGCGTCATGGTGCGCATCGAGACGGCGACGTACGCGGAGTCGGTGATCTCCACGCCGAGTGCGGACAGCGGCGAGCCGAGCGGGCCCATGCAGAAGGGCACGACGTACATGGTGCGGCCGCGCATCGAGCCGCGGAACAGGCCGCCCTGGCCGTCGGTGCCCTGGAAGATCTCCCGCATCTCGGCGGGGGCCTTCCAGTGGTTGGTCGGGCCCGCGTCCGCCTCCTTCTCGGAGCAGATGAACGTCCGGTCCTCGACGCGCGCGACGTCGGTGGGGTCGGAGGCGGCGTAGTAGGAGTGGGGGCGCTTGATCGGGTCGAGTTTGCGGAAGGTGCCCTTCTCGACGAGCTCCTCGCACAGTCGCTCGTACTCGGCCTCGGATCCGTCACACCAGACCACGTTGTCCGGCTGCGTCAGTTCGGCGATCTCGTTCACCCACGAGATCAGCCCCTGATGGGTGGTGGGGACGGTGGGAGCCGCGATGTCGCGCGCCACGATTGCTCCTAAATGAGGGATTTTTTGTGATGTGGAGGCCCCGTGGGGGCTGCGACCCGGATGCTTCTGGGTGGATCTTGGCGCTCATCCGGTGCCGACCGCACTCATTTGATCATCCGACGTATGCGCCCATCTGTCCAGAGGAGCGCACAGGTGAGCAACGTGAGGCTCGCCACGGTTTCCCGCGGCCTCTTTACGTGCACGTTGCGTTCACCTGGGAGTCCGTTTGCGTGACCGCCGCAGAACGGTGACGAGAGGATGGCCACTCTTCGCCTGCCAAGCGGAGGCACTGATACGTGACTTACGGTTCCGTAGCTACCATTCGGCCATGACTGCGTACGTCCCCGACGCGCCCACGGACTCGGCGGCCGACGGCCACGGTCCGAAGGCGCTCTCCCTGCCGCACCCGGTGAAGCCGAAGCTGCGCGGCTGGCTGCACCTGGGCATGTTCCCGGCCGTACTGATCGCGGGCCTGGTGCTGACCGCCCTGGCCGACTCCACCAGAGGACGCGTCGCCTGCGGGATCTTCGCTCTGACGGCCTGCCTGCTGTTCGGCGTGAGCGCGCTGTACCACCGGGGCAACTGGAGCCCCCGCATGGACGGCGTCCTGCGACGGCTCGACCACGCCAACATCTTCCTGATCATCGCGGGCACCTACACGCCGCTGACCATGCTGCTCCTGCCGGGAGCCAAGGGGCAGTGGCTGCTATGGGGCATCTGGACCGCGGCCGTGGCCGGCATCCTCTTCCGCGTCTTCTGGGTCGGCGCCCCGCGCTGGCTCTACACGCCCTGCTACATCGCGATGGGCTGGGCGGCCGTCTTCTACCTGCCCGACTTCATGCGAACCGGCGGCATCGCCGTCCTCGTCCTGGTCATCGTCGGCGGTGTGCTCTACAGCGCGGGCGGCGTGGTCTACGGGATCAAGAAGCCGAACCCGTCACCGCGCTGGTTCGGCTTCCACGAGGTGTTCCACTCGTTCACGCTCGCGGCCTTCATCACGCACTACGTGGGGATCTCGCTGGTGGCCTACCAGCACGGGTAGCACCCTCCCTCCCCCGTCGGGCCACGGCTGCCGGCCGTGGCCCTTCGCATGTCCGGCCCCCGGTGATGGCCGACAATGACCCCATGACGGCTCCGAGCACGACCCCCGCCGACCGGTCCCGGCCGGGGCTCCGGGAGCGGAAGAAGATCAAGACCCGCGGGGCGATCCGCGCCGCGGCCTACGCGCTCGTCGAGGAGCAGCCTCGCCGAGGAGCCCGAGGTGAAAGACCGGCCACCGCCACGACGTCCGGGATCTCGTCGACCGCGCCCCTGGCCGTCCTCGAACACGGCCTGCCGGCCGCGAAACCCTGAGGCCGGCGCCCTTGCGCCATGGCATCCTGACCGGGTGAACGGTCCCGAGATCCAGGTCGAGTTCGCCCCCGAGTTGCACGTCTTCGTGCCCCGTGCCCGGCAGGCGGGCGCCGTGCGGGCCGCCACCGACGGCGTCTCCAGCCTGGGGCAAGTCGTCGAGTCCCTCGGGGTGCCGCTGACCGAGGTCGGCGCGCTGGTCGTCGACGGCCGTGAGGTGCCCTTCGCGCACGTCCCCGCGGCCGGCGAGTCGGTGACGGTCCGGTCCGTCGCCCGGCCCCAGCAGGTCCCGGGCGCTCCCCTGCGTTTCCTCCTGGACGTGCACCTCGGCACGCTGGCCCGGCGGCTGCGCCTGCTCGGCGTGGACACGGCGTACGAGTCGACCGACATCGGGGATCCGGCGCTGGCCGCGCGTTCGGCGGCCGAGCGGCGGGTGATGCTGAGCCGCGACCGGGGGCTGCTGCGGCGCCGGGAACTGTGGGCCGGGGCGTTCGTGTACAGCACGCGGCCCGAGGAGCAGTTGCGGGACGTGCTGGACCGGTTCCGGCCCGGGTTGCGGCCCTGGACGCGGTGCACGGCCTGCAACGGGGTGCTGCGTGAGGCGACGAAGGACGAGGTCGCCGATCAGTTGAAGCACGGTACGCATGCGACGTACGACGTGTTCGCGCAGTGCACGGCGTGCGGGCGGGCGTATTGGCGGGGGGCGCATCACGAGCAGTTGGAGGCCATCGTGGAGGAGGCGGTCGCTTTCTCCCGGAGCGCGATCGAGGGTTGAGCGCGGTTGAGCGGAGAGCGCCGTTGCGGGTTGAGCGCCGTAGCGGGTCGAGCGCCGTTGCCGGTCGAGCGCCGTGGCGGGTCGAGCGCCGTTGCCGGTCGAGCGCCGTTGCGGGTCGAGCGCTGTGGGGAACCGCGCGGCCGTCGTGGCTGGTCGCGCAGTTCCCCGCGCCCCGGGAGGGGGCGTCAGCGCCTGGTCAGGTCTTTCTTGCCGCAGGCGATGCCGTCCCTGTTCCTGTCCAGGCCCAGCGGGTCGTCCTTGCCGTTGATCCGCAGGCGGCCGTAGTCGTTCGTTTTCAGCCACTCGCAGCGGGCCGCCGTCGTCTTCTTCACCTCCGCCGGGAAGTCCGTCGGTACGCAGACGTTGATCGAGCCGTAGTGGCGGGCGCAGCCGGAGAGCGTCGGGCTGACCTTCTGCGACGTCCGCTTCTTGCCGGGCTCGACCACCTTGCCCGTGGGCTCGTCCGCGAAGTCGTGGACGTGGGCCGAGGCGTCGGTCGCCTTGAGTGCCTGCGGGCCCTGGAGGTGCACCCACTTGGCCACCGAGGGAACCCCGTTGGCGTCGACCGCGAAGAGCATGTACCAGCCGGGCGGGGCCAGGTTCGGGTTGCTCGTCACGTTGAGGTCGACGTTGTCGCCGTCGACGGACAGCGGCAGGTCCACGAACCGCTGGTTCGGGTCGGAGGAGTGCGTGACGGCGGCCGGGCGGATCAGCTCGGCCTTGGCGATGGGCCGGTCGACGGTGATGCGCTGGGTGTCGCCGTAGGTCCACTCGGTGTCGATGACGGAGGTGATCGCCGGGCGCGGGCCCTTGAACAGGTACGGCGGGCTGTACACCGACACGTCGTGGTTCCAGGTGCCGTTGCCCGGGTTGTCGCCGGTGGTCATCACGCGGCCGTCGGGGAGCAGGAACGCCGACGAGTGGTAGCCGCGTGCCTCGGGGTCGGCGGCCACCGGGTCGAACGTCTGCGACGCGGGGTCGAAGATCGACGTCTCGTGGACCGGGTTGGCACGGTTGTGCAGCGCGCCGCCCGTCTCCAGCACCTTGCCGTCGGGCATGAGCACGGCGGAGACGTACATCTTGCCCTGGTCGCCGGTCTGCGGGACCGGGCCGTTGCCGAGGTCGACCGTGCCCTGCGGGATCGGCGGCCCGGCCACGTAGGACGGGTTCGGCTGCTTGAGGTCGATGATGTCGGTCAGGCGGTTGGCCTCCGGGTTGGAGTCGATGTTGCCGCCGCCGAGGGTGAGGACCTTCTGGTCCTGCGCCGGGGGCAGCAGCACGCTCGCCGACTGGTCGCGCTCGTCCTTGTCGCGCAGGCCGGGCACCTGGGTGGTGGTGTTGGCGCCGTAGTCGTAGATCGCCGAGCCGGTGCCGGGGATGTTGTTGCCGAAGACGTGGCTGCCCGAGTAGAAGAGGCGGCCGTCCTGCATGAGGATCATCGACGGGTACAGGCCCCAGTACGACCAGGTCTGGTTGACCTTCCACAGCGGCTGCCACCGCTGCTCGGCCTCGGAGAACAGCTCGGCGGTGACCGAGCCGGTGGAGTCCTCGCGCAGCCCGCCGAAGGAGATGACGTCACCGTTGCCGAGGATCGTCGCCGACGGGTACCAGTGGCCGTCGTTCATGTCGTTGGTCTTGGCGTAGGTCTCGGTCTTCGGGTCGAAGATGTACGAGTCCTTGAACCCTTCGTAGCCGTGTCCGCCCGGCACCGGGTACGCCTTGTTGCCGCTCATCACCAGCACGCGCCCGTCCTGGAGCTGCACGTGCCCGGCGCAGAACATGTCCTTCGGCGTGGGGACGACCTTGTAGGTGCCCTTCTGCGGGTCGTACACCGCCGAGGTGAAGGTGCCGGCCTCGAACATCGACTCGTCGTTGCCGGAGCCCGCGATCAGCAGCACCTTGCCGTTGTTCAGGACGACGGAGTGCATGGAGCGGACCGGGTTCCGCGTGGGCAGCACGTCCCACTTGCCGTCGGCGCACTGCTGGGCGGTGCCCGTGCACGCGGGCGGCAGGACCGGGTCGGGCACCTGGTCCATGCGGTAGTCGTCGGTGGTGGCCGAGCCGGTGCCGTAGACGGAGACGCCCCAGGTGATGCGGTCGGTGCCGGCCGGGACCTCGGGCGTGCGGACCGTGGCCTCGGTCCAGTTCCCGGCCAGGTCCAGCGTCTTGAGGTCGGTCCAGTACTGCCAGCCGGCCGTCGTGTCGTGCCGGAAGAGGGTGATCGCCGCGTCCGGGGTCGTCGTCTTGTACCAGAGGCCGAGGTCGTACTGCTTGCCCGGCGTCACCACCGGGGCGCACGCGGCGGACTCCGTGATCAGCGCCTTGCGGTCGCCGTCGACGCGGCGGGTCAGCTCGACCTTCATGGCCTGGGAGCCGGTGTGCGCGTCGGAGGTGGTGGTGAAGGTGAAGTCGTTGTCGCCCCAGCCGGACTTCTCCCAGCAGTACGGCATGCCGTCGGCGCCCGCGGTCTCGAAACCGGGGTTCTTGATGAGGTTGGCGGCGGAGGCGGGCTGAGGTGCGGTCAGGAGCAGGCCCGCGGTGAGGCCCGCCACGGCCAGGAACGCGGTACCTCTACGAAGTCTGTTCACCGGGAGCCTCCGAGGATGCCCCGGCCTTCAGGCAGGGGAGGAATCAGACTCCTGCGGAGCAGGACAAGGAAAGAGCAATTGCCGTCAGGGCGATTGCTCGTCTGCCGGGACTGGGCCACCACCGCCCTCAAGCCGGTGCAAGATCTCGGAGTTGAGGGACCTGCGGGCGCGTTTGGCCTCGGAGACCAGCCATGCGTGAAGGTCGGCGGGCAAACGGAGCGTGATGCGTACTTCTTCATGATCCATACCCCAAGTTTAGTGGTAGAATGGTGTCATGACGACACAACGGAAGACGGCGGAGGGTACGGGGCACGCCCGGTACACCTACCGGCTCCGCGTGTCGTCCACGGCCCGCACCGCGCTGCTCGCCGAGTGGGACCGCTGCCGCTGGATCTGGAATGAGTGCGTTGCCAAGTCCCGGCGGATATACGCCCACAACCGCGCGCACCCGGACGACAAGCTGACGTGTGGCCCAGCCCAGCTCGACAAGATGCTGACCGAGGCCCGCGCCAAACTCCCCTGGCTCCGCGAAGGCGCCTCGGTGCCGCAGCAGCAGACCGTCCGCGACTTCGGCACGGCCCGTTCCAAGGCGCTGAAGGACATCGACACGCGCCTGCCGATCCGGCAGCGCGCGGGCATGCCCGGGGTAAGGAAGAAGCGCCAAGCGCTGCCGACGCTGAACTACACCGTCCGGGGCTTCCGCTTGAAAGATGGCCGTCTGCATCTCGCGGGCGGGATCGTGCTGACGGTGGTGTGGTCGCGGGATCTGCCGTCCGTGCCGTCCTCGGTGCGTGTGTACCGGGACAGCCTCGGACACTGGTACGCGTCGTTCGTCGCCGCCGCCGAGGTCCAGCCGCTCCCCGAGACCGGCCGTGTGCTCGGCGTGGACTGGGGCGTCAAGGAGACCGCCACCACCACATCCGACGCGCACGACCTGCCGCACGCCCAGCACGGGAAGACCGCGGCGCACAAGCTCGCCCGCTACCAGCGGATGACGTCCCGCCGTAAGCCCACGCGGGGGCACGCCGCGTCCAAGGGCTACCGGCAAGCCCGGGCGCAGGTCGCGAAGCTGCACAAGAAGGTCGCCCGGCAGCGGCAGGACACCGCCCGTAAGTGGGCCAAGCGGGTCGTCCGCGACCACGACGCCATCGCCGTCGAGGACTTCCGGCCGAAGTTCCTCTCGAGGACCACCATGGCCCGCAAAGCCGCCGACGCCGCCATCGGCGCTACCAAGACGGCCCTGATCGAGATGGGCCGCAAGCACGGGCGGGACATCCGCCTCGTTCACCCCGCGCACACCACCATGGAATGCGCGTCCTGCGGAGCGAGAACCAAGCACGCACTTCCTCTTTCGGAACGTACTTACACCTGCACCGCGTGCAAAGCCGTATCCCCTCGGGACAAGAACTCCGCACGCGTGATGCTGGTCCGGGCTGGTCTCAACCCGGCTGGTGCCGAGGGCGTAAGCCCCCCGGGAGCGCTGCTCCCGGAGGCAGCCTGAGCCAGGAATCCCCCTTCTTCAGGAGGGGGAGGAGTCAAACGGCTCTCCTTGCTGTGCGGTGCTCCCGCGCACGGGCTTGTTCCGGCCCCGGCGCGGCAGATAGACGAGCGCTTCGGTCCCGGCGAAGCGCAGGACGAACGTCGTCACCAGCGCGAGCGCGGTGGCCGACAGCACGCCCAGATGGAGCTGGTGCACGAACAGGGCGATCAGCGGGATGCGCAGCACCAGGTCGGCGTTGGCGAGCAGCGCGAACCGTCCGGCCCGGTCGAACCAGCGCCGGTGCCGGCGTCGCTCGCGGAACAGCAGGTGCTCGATGAGCAGGAAGTTCCAGGCGACGCCGAGCTGGTTGGCGAGGATCTCCGCCGGGACGTAGTGCATGCCGACGGCGGTCAGCGCCCACAGGCCGACCAGGTTGGGCAGGAAGCCGGTCAGCCCGATCAGGCCGAACCCGATCATGCGCGCGACCGGGGAGGCGGTGCGCAGTCCGGCCAGGTGACGCAGGAAGCGCAGGCCCTCCTGAGCGGTCGACTTGGACTCGCCGGCGAACCGGTCCTGGAAGACGAAGGGCACCTCGGTGACCGTGCGCGGGCGGCTGCGGACGGCGAGTTCGAGGAGGATCTTGTAACCGAGCGGCTGGAGGACGTCCGCCGTGACCGCGCTGCGGCGGATCGCGAAGAAGCCGCTCATCGGGTCGCTGATGCCGTGCAGCCGGCGCGGGAAGAGCGCCTTGGTCAGCCAGGTCGCCCCGCGCGAGACGGCGATGCGGTAGCTGCCCGCGAGGCCGGCCCGGCTGCCGCCCTTGATGTAGCGGGAGGCCACGACCAGTCCGGCGCCCGCCCGTTCGCCGGTGGCGACCAGGTCGGGCACGAGGGACGGCGGGTGCTGGCAGTCGCCGTCCATCACGACGATCCAGTCCGAGGTGGCCGCCTTCAGACCCTCGACGACCGCGCCGCCGAGCCCGCCCACCGGCTCCTCGCGGTGCAGCACGGTGACGGGGAACGGGCAGTCCTGCGCGGCCTTCTCGATGACCGCGGGCGTGTCGTCGGTGGAGTCGTCCACGAAGACGACCTCGCAGGGCAGCCGGGCCGGGACGGCCTCGGTGATCTGGTGCAGCAACTGCCGTACGTTGGCAGACTCGTTGAAGGTCGGTACGACGATGGTGACCGCGCCCGGCTCGGGGATCTCGGTGGGCTCGGTCCCGACGACCTCGCCGGGGACGGTGTGCTCCTGGCTCATCGCGCGCCTCCGGCGGACGTCTGGATCTGGCGGATCTCGATGCGGTCCTCACCGGTGCCGAAGGTGGCGACCGGCTCGGAGTGCTCCATGGCGGCCTTGACGTTGGGCAGGTCGGCCGCGTCCCGCCGCACGGTCGGCGAGGCGACGACGTAGTCGAGGTCCTTCCAGCCGTGCGGCATCGTCTTCGTCACGGCCGGGTCGAGGTCGGCCTTGTAGAACCAGATGACGCCGAGGCCGGGCCGGTAGCCCTGGTGCACCAGGTCCAGCCAGAGCGCGTCGTCGACCAGCACCCGGGTCTTCTCCGGGTCCTCGACCTCCGTGGCCAGCCACGTCGAGGCGGCCTTGTAGGGGGCGTTGGCGTCGGTGGTGACGGCCGTGCGGGCACCGTCGTACCAGTGCGGGACGACGTAGGCGCCGGCGGCCAGGGCGAGGACGGCGGCGAGGGTGTACCGGCCCACGCTGACGTACCGTTTCTCCGCCTCGGAGCGCCAGCGGCTCAGCACCGCGTGGGCGACGGAGGCGGTGCCCCCGGCGAGGACCAGCGCGAGGAACGGCAGGGCCTGGATGACGTACATCGCGGGCAGGTAGCCGTTGGGGCGCAGGGCCAGCGCGGCGAAGATCGCGACGGCCAGGGCGGGTCCGGCCAGGGCGCGGGCGGTGACCGACCAGCGCCAGGTGAGGAGCAGCAGCAGGGCGCCCGCGAGGCCGCCGAGGGGCAGGATCCGGTCGTAGTAGAGCCACGACTGGAGCACGCCCCAGGAGCCGGAGCCCTGGTCGAGGATGAAGCCCGAACCGGGTCTGGTCATCTGGTACTTGACGCCGTCCCAGAGGGACACGTGCCCGGCACCCGGCAGCAGCTCGCCCTTGAGCAGGGCGAACAGCGGATACGAGAAGCCGATCAGGGCGCAGGCCGTGACGGCTCCGGTGAGGGCGAACTTGCGGGTGTCGCGGTGGCTGTGGCGCCACATGGTGAGGAACAGGGCGGGCAGGACGATGAGCATCGTCTCCTTGGTGAGGACGGCCGTGGCGGCCGCGATGCCCGCGCCGAAGTGGTGCCAGAGGTGGCGGCTCGGGGAGGCGGCCAGCGTGAAGGCCAGCAGCGTCCACATCACCGCGAGGTTGTCGAGGAAGATCTCCCGCTGGAGCACGATCGACAGCGGCGAGAGCCCGAAGAACACCATGCCGAGGGCGGCCGCCCAGCGGGGCAGCGCCAGGCGCCGGCCCAGCACGAAGACCAGGACCGCGCTGATGCCGCTGATCACCAGCATCGCGGCGCGCATGGTGCCCACCGTCATCGACTCGGGGCTGATCAGCGCGGGGATCCAGGTCAGCAGGGCGATCTGGATCCAGCCGAGCGGCGGATGGTCGTACCAGTAGGTGTAGTGGGCGAGTCCGTCGCCCTGCTGGACCGACCAGGCCTGGGCGAGGTAGGTGCCCTCGTCGTCGCTGAGGGCCGGGTAGTCGGCGATGTTCCAGCCCTGCACGACGAGGATCGCCGCGAGGAGGACACCGCACAGGAGCAGGTCGGGCCGGGAGGAGCGCAGCCGGCTCGGCGGCTCGACGCGCCGGTGCGCACCGGCGCGGGGCGCAGGCCCGCGCTGCGCGGGGACCTTCGCAGCGGTCACCGCGGGAAGGGTGGAGGTCACGCGGGAACGTCCTCTCGGGTCACTGCCGTCTCGTCGAGGTGCGCGCCGACGTGGGTCGTCAGCTCCCAGTCGTTGCGGCCGCGCTGCTCGCGCCAGACGGCCCGCACGGCCGCGCCGGCGAGCAGGACCTGGTAGAAGGGGCCGCCCACGATCAGCTTCAGGTAATGCGCGAAGCGGACCCGCAGGCCGTACTGCTTGCCGAAGTCGTGCAGTCCGACGATCTCGAAGACGAACGTGACCAGGGCGGTGACGGCCGGCAGGAAGGTGACGAAGGCGATGCCGACGGGCACGTCCAGGAACAGGGCGATCGCCACGTTGAGCGGGATGATCAGGCCGGTGAAGGCCTGCATGAACGGCGTCATGAGGGTGTAGCGGGCGAGGAGGCGCTGCCCGAGGGTGGGCAGCTGCTTCCAGTCCTTCTTCCGGTACACCTGGAGGAATCCCTGGTTCCAGCGGGTGCGCTGCTTCAGCAGGGACATCAGCGAACCCGGGGTCTCCTCGCGGGTCACCATGTCGGAGTCGTAGGCGACGACGACCTTCTTGCCGACGCTGGACAGGCGCACGCCCAGGTCGCAGTCCTCGGCGAGGCAGTCCGGGTCCCAGCCGCCGGCTTCCCTGAGGACGTCCGTGCGGACGAAGACGGTGTTGCCGCCGAGCGGAATGAAACCTTTCTGCGCGTGCAGGTGGAGCCGCGAGCGGAACCAGAAGAAGTACTCCAGGCAGTTGCGCAGGCTGTACCAGCTGGAGTGGAAGTTGATCAGCTGCACCCCGCCCTGGACGACGTCCGCACCGGTGGTGAGGAAGGCGTGGTCGACGTGGGCGAGGAGCTCGGGGTGGACCTGGTCCTCCGCGTCGAAGACCCCGACGACGGCGCCACGGCAGTGCGGCAGCGCCGTGTTCATCGCCTTCGGCTTGTTCTTCTTCTCGTGCGTGTCGACGACGACCCGGACCCGTGGGTCACGCGCGGCGGCCCGCTCGGCGACCGCGGTGGTCTCCGGGTCGTCGTGTCCGACGATCACGATGATCTCGAAGTCGGTGTGGCTCGACTCCAGCAGCCGCTGGATCGTGTGGTCCAGCACCGCCTGTTCGTGCCGGGCGGGCAGCAGCAGCGAGAAGGAGACGTGCCCGTCCCCGTCCGGGCTGCTGAACCGGGTGGAGGCGAGCACTTCCGGCGTACGCCAGGCGTGCATCTGCCACCACAGGGTGAACGCCGCCATCCAGAACAGGGCAAGCGAAACGGCAGCGATGAAGACAGACGTCAGCAAACAGATCCCCCCAGATCCCAGAACCCCCTGTCGTGACGGTGGGCCGGTGCGGCCTCGTCCGCCACGTCACTGTGCAGAGATTAGGGGGGAACTGTGAAGCACGGGGGCTGTTCAGATAAAGACCATGTTTCCGTTGATACGTGACTTCAGCCACTCAAGACCGTACTGAGCCGATCGGGGTCGGTCGTCGGGGCGTCACAGGTGAAGTTACGGCAGACGTACGCGGCCGGTTCACCGCCGACCAGCGGACGGTCCGCGAGCAGGGGGAACTCCTCGCTGCCGGGCACGCCCGCGGCGACCACCGCACCGGGCGCGGTGCCCAGAAGTGCCGTGCGGTGCAGGGCCCTTGTGCCCTCGTCGTCCAGGGCCGGACCCACGATCGCCACCTCCCGCGGACCGTCCAGCACGGCCTCGGCCGCGGCCAGTCCCCAGCCGATGAAGCGGGGCACCCGTGGTCCCAGCGCCTTCACGACCCCCAACGCCCGTTCGGCGGCGGTGCGGTGGGGCTCGGAACCGGTGTGCGCGGCGTAACTCAGCAGGGCGTTCGCGGCCGCCGTCCAGCCGGACGGGGCCGCGTTGTCGGTCGGGTCCTGCGGGCGCCGGATCAGCCGCTCCGCGTCGGCCGCGGTGTCGAACAGCGCGCCCGACTCGGGGTCGGTGAAGCGGACCACGACGTGGTCGAGGAGGAACCCGGCGAACTCCAGCCAGACGCCCTCCCCGGTGACGGACGCGAGCGCGAGGAAGCCCTCCGCCACATCGGCGTAGTCCTCCAGGACACCGGAGTTGGCGCCGGCGTGGCCGTCCTTGCTGGTGCGGGTGAGCCGGGCCTGCTCGTCCAGGTGCAGCCGGACCAGGAGGTCGGCCGCGGCGACGGCGGCCTCGACCAGGTCGGGCCGGTCGAAGTAGGCGCCGGTCTCGGCGAGCGCGGCGATCGCGAGGCCGTTCCAGGCGGCGACGACCTTGTCGTCCCGGCCGGGCGCGGGCCGCTCGGCCCGCGCCGCGAGCAGCCGCTCCCGGATCGAGGCGACCTTCCCGGCATCGAACACACCGTCCCGTACAGGTAGTTGCAGGACGGACGCACCCTCCTCGAACGTGCCCTCCTCGGTGACGCCGAAGACCTGCGCCGCGAGGTCGGCGTCCTGCTCGCCGAGGACCTCCCGCAACTGCCCGGGCGTCCAGACGTAGCACGCGCCCTCGACGTGCCGGCCCGTGCCGTCGTCGCTGTCGGCGTCCAGCGCGGAGGCGAACCCGCCCTCGTTCGTGCGCAGTTCGCGCACCATGAAGTCGGCGGTCTCCAGGGCGACCCGGCGCGCGAGCTCGGAGCCGGTGGAGCGCCAGAGGTGGGCGTACACCCGGCACAGCAGGGCGTTGTCGTACAGCATCTTCTCGAAGTGCGGCACGACCCAGTCGCGGTCGACGGAGTAGCGGGCGAAGCCGCCGCCGAGCTGGTCGTACATGCCGCCCCGGGCCATGCGCTCGCAGGTGTCCCGCGCCATCTGCAGCGCCCCCTCGGCGCCGGTGCGGGCGTGGTGGCGCAGCAGGAACTCCAGCACCATGGACGGCGGGAACTTCGGCGCCCCGCCGAAGCCGCCGCGCTGCGGGTCGTACTCCCGGGTGAGCCCGAGCAGCGCCTGCGCGAGCTCCTCCTCACCCGGGGTCTGCGCGTCGCCGTAGGAGATCTCCCGCCCGGCCAGGTCCCGGACGATCTTCCCGGCGACCTCGGTCACCTCGTCCCGCCGCTCCTCCCACGCCTGGTGCACGCCCTGGAGCACCTGCCGGAACGAGGGCATGCCCTGGCGGGGGGCGGGCGGGAAGTACGTACCGAAGTAGAACGGCTCGGCGTCCGGGGTGAGGAAGACCGTCATGGGCCAGCCGCCCTGCCCGGTCGCGGCCTGCACGGCCTCCATGTAGACGGCGTCCACGTCGGGACGCTCCTCGCGGTCGACCTTCACGCTCACGTAGTGCGCGTTGAGGTACTCGGCGGTCTCCTGGTCCTCGAAGGACTCGTGCGCCATCACGTGACACCAGTGACAGCTGCTGTAGCCGACGCTGAGCAGAACGGGCACGTTCCGCTTCCGGGCCTCGTCGAAAGCCTCCTCCGACCAGGGCCACCAGTCGACGGGGTTGTCGGCGTGCTGAAGGAGGTAGGGGGACGTTTCGTGCGCCAGTCGGTTCGGCATGGTGTCCATCCTGCCGCAGTACCCGGCCCCGCACGCGTCAGGCGTCGCGCGGCGCCTGCCGCGGTCTCCCTTCCCCCTTCCGGCCGGTGCGCGGGATCCGCTCCGCTCCACCTTCCAGCCGGTGCGCGGGATCCGCCCGGTAGTGGTCCGGTACCGGGCCCCGGTGAGGAGCTACGCGCTCGGTACCACCGGACGCCGACGTGGCCGGACGCGGCTTCCCGTCCCGTTCCCGCGGCGTTCCCGCCCTCCGGTGAGCGGCTGGGGGCACCGGACGCACCGTTGATCGTCGCCCCCTCGCGCTCACGCCTCCCACCAAGGACACTCGTAGGCACAGGAGTTGTGGCCGGAGGGGGACCTTGACATGCGGGACGGTCATCGGGCGGAGGCCGAGCGGCTGTTGGGAAGAGCCGTGGAGGAGGAGGTGCGCCGCACGGGCGGCCGCACCGACGGGAACGTGCTGCTCGCGCGGGCGCGCGGCGCGCTCGACGTGATGGCACGCAACGCGTCCGAGGAGTACGAGGCCTACACCCGCGCCCTGGACGAGGCGGCGGCCGGCCAGCTCACCTTCGGGCAGCGCTACGCCCGCGAGGGCGCCGGGACACCGCTGCTGGTGGCCGGCGTGGCGGCGGTCGCGGCCGTCGTCGCCGACATGGCCCTGGGCACGGGCACCGGCACCGCGCTCGGGGCGGGTGCCACGGTGGGCGTCGTGGGGGCCGCGGCGACGGTGCTGAAGGTCGTGGGGTCGCATCTGCCGGCCGCGCACCATCGCGCCGGGGCCGCGAGCCAGCCGGGCGGGCCCGAGCAGTTGCGGCTGCAGTGGCTGACGGCGCTGGAGGTGCGCGGCATCCGGCCGTTCCTGGACCAGCAGCGGGTGCTCGCGGCCTCGACCGGGCCCACGAAGACGGGCCCGCGGCTGCGCGGCGCGGACAAGAGCGCGGCGGCTCGCGGGCGCAACGTGCTGGAGCAGTCCTTCGGGCAGCTCCCCGAGCCCGCGCGGCCCTTCGCCGGGCGGCGGGCCGAGCTGGCGCAGATCCGGCAGTGGGTGCAGGCGGCCCGGGCGAGCACGGAGACCCAGCCGACCGTGGTGGTGCTGCACGGCGAGCCCGGCAGCGGCCGTACCGCGCTCGCGGTGCACGCCACGCACGATCTGCGGGACTACTTCCGCGGCGCCTGTGTCGTCGACCTGCGCGCCGAAGGGCCGGGGGGATCCCCGCTGTCCACCCGTGAGGCCCTGCTCCATCTGCTGAACCGGCTCGGCGCGCCCCGCGAGCAGCTCCTGTTCCGCGAGCGTTCGTCCCCCGACCAGCAGGTCAAACGGCTGAGCGAGCTGTACCACCAGCATCTGACGGGCCTGCCCGTCACGGTCGTCCTCGATGACGCCTCGGACCCGGAGCAGATCCGTGCGCTGGTCCCGGAGCGGTCCGACAGCCTGGTGCTGGTGACCGCGCGGGGCCCGCTGGAGCTGGACGGCCTGCCCGCCCGGGTGCACCGGCTGGCGGTGGAGCCGCTGGACGCCGCCGGTGCGGAGGAACTGCTGGGCGCGGCCGCGCAGGACCGCACCGGACCGTACGACGCGGAGTCCGCCGACCGGGTCCGGGAGCTGTGCGGCGGGCTGCCGCTGGCACTGCGCATCGCGGGCTCCTGCCTCGGCCCGCGCTCCCCGCGTGCGCTGGCCACGGACCTCGACGCGTACGGCCCCGTCGAGCCGGTCGAGCGCGCCCTGTGGCTGCGCTACACCGACCAGCCGGAGACCGTGCGGCGGTTGCTGCGCCGGCTGGCCCTGGCCGGGCGGGCCTCGCTGGGTGCCGCGGCGGCCGCCGCGCTGCTGGCCACCGACGAGGCGGAGGCCAAACGCCATCTGGAGATCCTGACCCGGGCCGGCCTGATCGACCACGTCCGGGGCGACCGCTACCGGCTGCACGACCTGGTCCGCTCCTTCGCCCAGGCCCGCCTCCTCGACGAGGAGGAGCCGGCCGAACGCACCGCCGCGCAGGAGCGGCTGATCGTGAACTACGCCGAGCTGGCCGACTCGGTGCTGCGCATGGTCGACGGCAACATGTCGACACGCACCAACCGCTTCAGCCCGTACGGCTTCACCTCCCTCGACGAGGCGCTGCGCTGGCTGGACGACGAGTCGAGCTTCATCACGGCGGCGCTGCGGCACGCCGAGGGCGTGAACCAGGCGGCGGTGCTGAACCTGCTGGGCGCCCTGTGCGACTACTGCCTGCTGCGGGGCGACCTGTACCGGCTGGGCGAGATCAGTGAGCTGGCGCAGGCGGTGGACGAGGGCCTGCTGGTCCGCTCGGTGCAGTGGCGCACGGGTATCGCGGCACGGCAGCTGGGCGAACTGGACAAGGCCCGCACCACCCTCGCGTCGGTCGTGGACCTCTACCGGGAGGCCCACCACGACGCCGGTGCCGCCCGCGCGCTGTGCTCCCTCGGCATCACCCTGCACCACCAGGGCAATCTGACCGAGGCGTCGGAGAAGCTCCGCGAGGCCCTGGCGCTGCAGGCCTCCCCCGAGCTGGCCACGGACCGCGCCTGGACGATGCACGCCCTGGCCGCGGTCGAGCGGGACCGCGCACGGGTGGGCGAGGCCCTGGACCTGCTGACCGAGTCACTGGTCCTGCACCGCGCGGGCGAATCCGTGCACGGCCAGGCGTGGGCGCACTTCCAGCTCGGCCAGCTGGGGCTGCGCATGGGTGACGTCCCGCGTGCGCAGGCCGAGCTGCGGGCGGCCCTGGACCTGTACGGGCGCACCCGTGACGCCCGTGGTGAGGCCTGGGCGCTGACCCAGCTGGCCCGGGCGCTGCTGGTCGCGGGTGACGCGTCCCCGGCGGTGGAGGAGCTGCGCGGGGCGGCCGCGCGCCACCGCGACAACGAGGACGCGCGCGGCGAGGCCTGGACGCTGTACTACCTGGGCCAGGCCCTGGAGGAGACCGGCGACCTCGACCAGGCCGTCCGTGAACTGGAACGCGCCCGCACGATGTTCTCCCGCATGCGGGACGTCTACGGCCTGGCCTGCGCACGCCACCACTCGGCCCGCGTCACCCGGGACCAGCGGGCGGCCCAGACCGGCTCCCTGCGCAACTCCGGCTTCGCCCGCCAGCTGCTGGTCGACGCCCGGGCCGACTTCCAGCGCATCGGCGTCGCCCACGGGGAGGCGTGGACGTGCCTGGAGCTGGTGGTCGTCGACGCGGGCAACGCCCGCGTCCAGCAGGCCCTGGCCCTGTGCGACGAGGCGGTGGAGCTGTTCACGTCCTACGGCGACCGCCGGGGCGAGGACTGGGCCCGGTTCCTGCGCTGCACCCTGCTCCCCTACGCCGCCCCGGGCGGCATCGAGGTGGGGACGGCGGTGGCGCAGGAGGAACTGGCGCACCTGTCCCGCACGGGCCACGACCTGCGCGACGCCAAACTCGACGACTACCTCGACGCCTACCGGCTGCTGCTGGAGCGCGGCGTGACCCTTGAGGCGGGCTGGCAGGCCTGGCGCCTCGGCATGGTCCCGAACCGGCACGCGCGCGAGGTGATGGGGGTGCCGGTGACACCGAGGGCATAGGCCTCGCGGCGCGGAGCACCCCCGCACGCCGGCGATCCCGGCAGGGGCGCCCTCGTCGACGGGTGCGGTCCCCGTCGACGAGGGCGCCCCCTCGGGGGCGTCAGCTCTGCTTCTTGCCGGTCCCGCCGGAGGGCTCTGCCGCCGGGGTCGCCGCGGACGGTTTCGCCGGGGACGGTTCCGTCGCCGACTGGTCCCGCTGCTCGGCCTCGGGGTCCGGGACCTGGGTGAAGTCGACCCGGTTCATGTGCCGGCTCATGGACTTCATCAGGGCCCACACCGCCACGGCCATCGCCGCGAAGACGATGAAGCCGAGGACTCCGGGGGTGACCTTGTCCTCGTCGACCTCCTTGGCGAAGGAGACGAGATGCGTCATTGCCAGGCTTGCGCTTGCGCTCATGTCAGGCATTGTCGCGGATGCCCGCAAAGAGGTCGTCCTCGGGGAGGGAGGTATCGACGAGGGACTTCGCCAGCTCGTACTCCTCCGTCGGCCAGACCTCCTTCTGGATCTCCATGGGCACCTTGAACCAGCCCCCGTCCGGGTCGATCTGCGTGGCGTGGGCGATCAGCGCCTTGTCACGGATCTCGAAGAACTCGGCGCACGGGATGTGCGTGGTGAGCGTGCGCTGCTTCATGCCGAACTCTTCCCAGCGCTTGAGCCAGTCCCCGTACGGGGACTCCATGCCGCGGTCGAGCATCGCCTGGTGCAGGGCCTCGGTGCGCGGGCGGTTGAAGCCCTGGTTGTAGTACAGCTTCTGCGGCTGGTAGGCGGGGCCGTACTCGGCCTCCGGGTACTTCTCGGTGTCCGCGGCCGACTCGAACGCCACCATGGAGATCTTGTGGGTCATGATGTGGTCGGGGTGCGGGTAGCCGCCGTTCTCGTCGTAGGTGGTGATCACCTGGGGGCGGAAGGCGCGGATCTTGCGCACCAGCTCACCGGCCGCGTGGTCCACGTCCTCCAGGGCGAAGCAGCCCTCCGGCAGCGGCGGCAGCGGGTCGCCCTCGGGCAGCCCGGAGTCGACGAAGCCGAGCCACTCCTGCTTGACGCCCAGGATCTCCCGGGCCTCGTCCATCTCCTTCTTGCGCACCTCGTGGATGTGCTCCTCGATGTACGCGTCGCCCTGGAGCTTCGGATTGAGGATGGAGCCGCGTTCCCCGCCCGTGCAGGTCACGACCAGCACGTCCACCCCCTCGGACACGTACTTCGCCATGGTCGCGGCGCCCTTGCTCGACTCGTCGTCGGGGTGGGCGTGAACGGCCATCAGTCGCAACTGGTCAGTCAAGACTCAATCCTCAGTAAGTCGGCGCCCTGTGTGCGTCGGCGCAATCAGCGGCTTCTATAGTGACCGAATCGGGGGGCGAATAATTCCGGGGCCCGGGTCCCGGAGCCCCTTCCGGGACCCTCGTCCCGGCCCTTCCAGGAGGACGATCATGAGTACGGCGAGCACGCGACCGCCCGAGGGCCGTTACGGCCGTTCCTCGGACGAGCGCGCCGACCGCACGCTCAAGGTCGTGGGCGCCGTCTTGGCGGTGGCACTGCTGGGACTCATCGGCTGGTTCGGCTACCACTACGTCGCCAAGAACGAGATCAGCGCCGAGGTGATCAGCTTCGAGCCCGGCGAGAAGTCCGTCCGGGTGCATCTGGAGGTCCGCAAGGACGCCGGTACCGACGGCTACTGCACCGTGCGCTCGCAGGCCGAGAGCGGCGCCGAGGTGGGCCGGGCCGACTTCCGCTTCGACGGGGACGGGACCCGCATCGACAAGGTCGTCACCCTGCGTACGACCTCACCGGGGACCACCGCCGAGCTGCTGGGCTGCCACACCGGCTGAGACCGCTCGACCTCACCTGGAATACGTAGAGCCTGACCTGCATTGACGTGATTGACGTCGCATATGTCCTCCCCCTCGGGCCCCTGAATTGTTAGGCTCGTGGTTTCGCCCTTCCGTGAAGGAACATTCTTCTGGGTAGGGCGATGCTTTGTATTCCCAGTACCTACGAGGAGCACCTGTGACCCAGACCAGCGAGAACGTCACCTGGCTGACCCAGGAGGCGTACAACAAGCTCAAGGCTGAGCTTGAGCACCTTACTGGTCCCGCGCGGGCGGAGATCTCCGCGAAGATCGCCGCCGCGCGCGAAGAGGGCGACCTGCGTGAGAACGGCGGGTACCACGCGGCCAAGGAGGAGCAGGGCAAGCAGGAGCTCCGCGTGCGCCAGCTCACCCAGCTCCTGGAGAGCGCCAAGGTCGGTGAGGCGCCCGCGGCGGACGGTGCGGTGGCGCCGGGCATGGTCGTCACGATCGCGTTCGACGGCGACGAGGACGACACCCTGACGTTCCTGCTCGCCTCCCGGGAGTACGCCAGTTCCGACATCGAGACCTACTCGCCGCAGTCCCCGCTGGGCAGCGGCGTGATCGGCCACAAGGTCGGCGAGGACGCCGAGTACGAGCTGCCGAACGGCAAGAAGGCCCTGGTGAAGATCCTCAAGGCCGAGCCGTACGAGGGCTGACCGGCCGCCCGACCCTGCCAGAGCCCCCGGCGCCGCAGCGGTGCCGGGGGCCTTGTCATGCCGTCGCCGAGCGGTACTTGCGCACCGCCAGGGTCCGGAAGATCACCAGGATCAGGATGGAGTAATGAGGGCCGTCTGCACGGAGTCGGCGAGGGTACGGCCGGTGAGCACCGCGCCGCGTGCCATCGGCAGGGAGCGGAAGCGGTCGATGAGGCCCTTGTGCATGTCGTCGGCGATGCCGGCGCCGGAGCTGGCGGTGGCGAATGTGACGGTCTGCGCGAAGATGCCCGCCATCAGGAAGTTCTTGTAGTCGGCGGCGCCGGTGCTGTTGCCGATCTGCATGGAGCCGCCGAAGACGTAGGTGAACAGCACCACGAACATGATCGGCTGGATCAGGCCGTAGATGATCATCGGGAAACGTCTGCCCCGATCTTCGCGCTGTTGCACTCGGCGTCACTGCCCCTCCGACCAGCCCGTTCGGCGGTGTACTCCGGATCGGATGCGCCCGTCACCTCCATAGGGGGCAGCACGTACAGGGGCGGCGGTGCAACGCCTTCGTAGGGCGCCAGAGCCTCTAGCGCAGCCTCGTACTCGCCACTGCCCCACCAGTGCTGTGCACGCCGATACAGGGCCGCCCAGCCCCGTCCCCCGATCTGCTCCGAGCCGTCGTAGTCCTTCCATTTCTTCCCGGAACGCACCTTGTCCAGCATCGCCTCAAAGCCGTCCCGGACGTCCTTCCACTGACGGCTGGGTGAGACGATGCCCTCGATCTCGTGCCGCTGCTCGTCTGTGATCGCGACAGGGATGGTCACGCCGGTCTCTTGGTGCCACGCAGCGATCGGGTCCGTCACGCCTTTGTGGCGAGACTCGCCCTTGCCAGTGATCTGCACACGCACATCCAGCAGGTCCAACAGGTCCTGCTTCTGCTCGAACGTGAAGTCGTCCAAGCGACCGTCAACCTTCTCGATCTTGGCGAGCATGTTCTGAGTGCGGCTTTCCTGCCCCTCAACCTCGCACAGCCACTCGGCGACACGCTCACGCTCGGCAACAAGGTCGGCTTCCTGCTGCCTCAGCTCCGCCTTCATCTCTTCGACAAGCTTGGCGTCGTCATCGTCGTCCCGGTCATCGATGGAGGCGAGGAGGAGGGCAGTCTTGCGCTTGCGACTGGCACGCTTCTTCTCGATCTGCTCGTCCAACTCCGCCAGCCGTCGGCGATAGGACGCGGATCGCTGGGGCACGGTCCCCAAGGACTCCTCCACCAGCCTGCGGAGCTTGTCCTTGTCGGACATCAGCTTCTCGACCTCAGCCCAGACTGCCTCGTCCACCTCGTCACAGGGGATCTCCCAGCAGTCCGCGTGGGACTCGGGCACCTCTCCGTCCGTGCGGCTGGCCATGCATCGGTAGTAGCGGCCAGCCGTATGAGTCGAGCGACTCTCCGTGACCATCGCGCCCGTGCGGTGCGCACCACAGACGCTGAAGAGACGGTTCGAGAGCAGGTACTTGCCGTGCTTGCCCTTGACGCGGGCACCGCGCGCGAGGGCGGCCCTCAGCTCCTCCGCTCGGTTCTCCGGCAATGCCTTGGGGAGGTCAATGCGGAAGGTGGTGGTGATCTCCTCACCGTCCTCGTTCTCTCCGGCGAAAACGAACTCAACGTAGCCCTTGAGAGCAGCCATGACACGGCCGACGAGGTTTCCGCCCTCCCACTCCCTGCCCCGGCGCGTTCGGTAGCCAAGGGCACTGAGGTGGCGGGCGCCGCCCTCCCGAGTCACCGGCTCAGGCGAATCGATCATGAAGTCTGCGAACTTCTCGATCTGTTCGATCTCTGCGGGGTTGAGCGCAGGGTTCCCGTCAGCGTCGAGCATGTAGCCGAAGGGCGGCTCACCCAGAGGCCAGCCTCCGACCGCAGCCTTCTGCATCCGACCGCCGGACGTACGCTCCAAGATCAGGGCGTGCTCTACCTCGGCAAGGTATGCGAGCAAAGAGAGCTGGATGCCGAACATGTCATCATCGGAGTCGATCCGGCCGTCAGCGGTGGCCACACGCACACCCTTGTCCGTCACGTCGTAGACCCAACGGTGGATGTTCTTCATGGTGCGTCCGATGCGGTCCAGCTTGCCGAAGACGATCAAGTCCAGACGGCCGCCAAGAGCGTCAGCCGTGAGGCGGTCGAGGTCTTGGCGGTTGGCAAGCTTGCCCGACACGCCCCCGTCCACGTAGACGTCAACGATGGTGTGAGGCACGTCGCGCAGGGCGTACGCCAGCCAGGCGCGGCACTGCTCTTCCTGAACCTTGAGCCCGTAAGCTTCGAGCTGCTGCGCCGTCGACACCCGCAGATAGATGGCAACCCGAAGGGTCCTCTGCTGAAGGGAGCGCGCAAGGGTACGCTTCGCCATAGTCAGTCCTCCACGACTGGCCAGCGACCCCAGCGGCAGGCCCTAATCTCCCGCCGGGGTCGCGTTGTTTTTGCACATCGTAATTCGTGAGGTGGCCTCACGGTCTGGCTTTACTCGCTCAACTCTTATGCGATAGCGGATTATTGGGCATCAACTCGATCAAGAGCGTTGCTAGGCGAATCATTTGCGCCTCGGTCCACTCAACAGGACGCCAATGGGAGGTCACTTCGCCGGGGCATGGTTCTCTTCTTTCCTTCTCCGGGCGCTCCTCGCTCGGCATATTTCCACCCCTCGGCGATCATGTGCCGCCTGATCTCGCGCAGGTTTGCCAGGTCTTCGGCAATGCCGAGAGCGAAGGCAGCCTCTCCAGGGGTGCAGCCGGAACCGACATAACGCCAGGCCGCTTCCGTGACCGTGTGTTGCAAGAGGCCGTCACATGGGGAGCGAGAACAGCCGCACTGGCCCTGAAGGCCAGCGGGCGCCGTCACACAGGGGCGTCACCATGGTCCGCAGCGGCATGGTCACCAGGCGGGCTCCGGGTTGTTCGACGAGTACGTCCTTGTCGAGCGGGTGCCATCCGAGGCGCTGGTAGAGCGGCACGAGGGGAGGTCGGCAGAACAGGAGTGCGTGCTGAGGCCCCATCGTGCGGGCGTGCTCCAATGCAGCCGTGACGATGAGCCGCGCCAGCCCCTGACCTTGCATGCCCGGTGCGACGGCCACCCCACCGACGCCCACCACCTCTGTCTCGGCGTGACCGATTGCGATAGGCAGTCGGAGCAGGCCAGCGTGCGCCACGAGCCGGTCGTCGCGTCTGATGCCGAAGTGGTCATCTTTCGGCAGCCAGGTCAGACCGGTCCAGGCGACACCGAAGGGATCATCGCTGTTGCCAAGGATCTCCTCCTGGTCCGCCTTCGTGTACCGGGCAAGGCGCACCACAGTCGGTGCCACGGAGGATGGGTTCTCAGGCATTCCCACATGATGATCTCCCAGCCGAGCACTGGCCAAGCGATTCCCGAGCCGATCTGCACTGTCCAGAGCAGGGGTTCATCCCTCCGGCTGGGAGCCGACGGCCTATGAGGCTTTACTGCCTGTTCTCTATCCGCTCGCGCGGTCGGACAGGTTCGAACGGGAGCCTGGTTCGGGTGAGTTGTCCAGGGCGAGTGCATGAAGGAAGGGCCTCTTGGTAGCTCGCGGACGTCGAGTCCAGCGAGAAGCAAGAGGCCCTGTTGTCGAAGTGTCGCGTGGTCGTGGTCGCCGAGTCCAGTTCGTCCGGTCTGCTGCGGCAGTACTTCCCCAAAGGCACCGACCTGTCCGCCCACACCCCCGAACGCCTCGCCACCGTCGCTGCCGAGCTCAACAGCCGCCCACGCAAGACGCTCGGCTGGGAAACCCCAGCCGAGCGTCTGTCCAAACTGCTCGCGGCTTGATCAACACACCACGTGTTGCGACGACCCCTTGAATCCGCCACCGAGCCGGGGGCCATGAGACGAGGCCATCAACCAGACGCCTGGCGGTACTTGCGGACCGCCAGCGTGCGGAAGAACAGGATGATCACGACCGACCAGATCAGCGACGCCCACACAGGATGCTGCATGGGCCAGGCGTCGGGCGCCTTGAAGCCCGGGGGGAGGTTTCCGAACAACTCACGGCACGCCTGCACAGTGGCGCTGAACGGGTTCCACTCCGCGATGTGCCGCAGGAACGACGGCATCATGTTCGCGTCGACGAAGGCATTCGAGATGAATGTCAGCGGGAACAGCCAGATCAGGCCGCCCGAGGTCGCCGCTTCAGGCGTGCGCACGGACAGGCCGATGAGTGCGCCGATCCACGAGAACGCATAGCCGAGGAGTAGGAGCAGGCCGAATCCGGCGAGCACCTTGCCGAGGTTCTCGTGCGTGCGCCATCCGACGATCAGGGCGACGACCGCCAGGACGACGAGGGTGAGCGCCGTCTGCGCGAGGTCGGCGATGGTCCGGCCTGTCAGCACCGCACCACGCGTCATAGGCAGGGAGCGGAAACGGTCTATGAGGCCCTTGTGCATGTCATCGGCGATGCCCGCGCCGGCGCCCGCCGTGGCGAAGGTGACGGTCTGGGCGAAGATGCCCGCCATCAGGAACTCGCGGTAGGCCTGGGTGGAGGTGGACGAGCCGACCTGGATCGAGCCGCCGAACACATAGGTGAACAGCACGACGAACATGATTGGCTGGACAAGCCCAAAGATGATCATCTCGGGAATCCGGCTCATCCGAATTAGGTTCCGGCGAGTGACGACCAGGGAATCGCTCACAGCGCTCACTTCGCCTGCCCCTTCCCGGCGCTCACGTGCAGTTCTCGGGTCCGCGACGAGATGAGTCCTGACCGACCCGAGCGAACAGGATTCGGGATCCGTGACATGCGGAGCAGGTTGCGCTTGGCGACGACCATCGAGTCCCGGATCGACTGGCTGACCGGGTTCGCGGCCGGCGCGACCCGCACGGTGTCGGTGACGGCGCTCACTGGACGGCCTCCTTGTCGTTCTCCTGGTCCTTGGTCTCGGCCACGTGTCCCGTCAGGGAGAGGAAGACGTCGTCGAGGGTCGGCCGGCGCAGGCCGATGTCGTCGATCTCGATGCCGCGGGTGTCCAGCTCGCGGATGACCTCGGCGAGGAGCTTGGCACCGCCGGTCACCGGGGCGGTGAGCTTGCGCATGTGCTCCTCGACGCTGGTCTCGCCCTTGCCGAAGCCGGCCAGGACGTCGGCGGCGGCCTGGATGTGCTCGCGCTGGTGCACCACGACCTCGACGCGCTCGCCGCCGGTGCGGGCCTTGAGCTGGTCGGAGGTGCCCTTGGCGATGACCTTGCCGTGGTCGACCACGGCGATGTCGTGGGCCAGGTGGTCGGCCTCCTCCAGGTACTGCGTGGTGAGCAGCAGGGTGGTGCCGCCGGAGACCAGCTGCTTGATGACTTCCCACAGCTGCTGGCGGTTGCGGGGGTCGAGGCCGGTGGTCGGCTCGTCCATGAACATCACGGGCGGCGAGACGACCAGGGCGGCTGCGAGGTCGAGGCGGCGGCGCATGCCGCCCGAGTAGGTCTTGGTGGGGCGGTCGGCGGCGTCGGTGAGGTGGAACTGCTCGAGCAGTTCGGCCGCGCGCTCCTTCGCCGCTTTCGCCCGCATCTGGTAGAGCTGGCCGACCATCTGGAGGTTCTCCCGGCCGGTGAGGTATTCGTCGACGGCCGCGAACTGGCCGGACAGGCCGATGGAGCGGCGGACCGCGTCCGGCTGTTTGAGCACGTCGATGCCCGCGACGACCGCTCGCCCGCTGTCGGGCCGCAGCAGGGTGGTCAGGCAGCGGACGGTGGTGGTCTTGCCCGCGCCGTTCGGCCCGAGCAGGCCGAGGACCGTGCCTTCGGGCACGTCGAGGTCGACGCCGTCCAAGGCCTTTACGTCACCGAAGGTTTTCACCAGACCTTCGGCGTAGATGGCGCCTGGCATATGAGTCTCCACGTCTTCGGGGATGACCGGACGGATGTCCGGCGAAGCTTTGTCTCACCAACACACCATAACGCGATGTATCGCGTCTCACAATGAGTTTTTCCGTGTTGCTCTCCGTGAGACGAAAGGATCTTGACGGGTCCGGGCAGGGTCCCGCGACCGGGTCGGGGCCCGCTCAGCCGATGACCGTGTAGCCCGCCTCGCGCAGTGCCTGACCCACCTCGGCGCAGTGCGCCGGGCCCTTCGTCTCCAGGTGCAGCTCGACCTCCGCCTCCGTGAGCCCGAGCCGTGGGTCGGTCCGCACGTGGCTCACATCGAGGACGTTAGCGTCGACCACTGACAACACGCCCAGAAGAGTGGCAAGGGCACCGGGCCGGTCCGTCAGCCGCAGCCGGACCGCCAGGTAGCGGCCCTGCGCGGCCATGCCGTGCCGCAGCACCCGCTCCATCAGCACCGGATCGACGTTCCCGCCGGACAGCACCGCGACGACCGGGCCCTCGAAGGCGCCGGCATCGCTCAGCAACGCCGCGACCGGGCTCGCCCCGGCCGGCTCGACGACCAGTTTGGCCCGCTCCAGGCACAGCAGCAGCGCGGCCGACAGCTCGTCCTCGCTGACCGTGCGCACCTCGTCGACCAGCTCGTCGATGATCCTGAACGGCACGTCGCCCGGCCGCCCCACCTTGATGCCGTCGGCCATGGTCGCCGGATTCTCCACCGCCACCGGCCGGCCCGCCGCCAGCGAGGGCGGGTAGGCCGCCGCGCCCGCCGCCTGCACGCCCACGACCCGCACCTCCGGCCGCAACGCCTTCACCGCCACCGCGATGCCGGCGGCCAGCCCGCCCCCGCCGATACCGACGAGGACCGTGCGCACCTCGGGGCACTGCTCCAGGATCTCCAGGCCCACCGTGCCCTGGCCCGCGATGATGTCGGGATGGTCGAAGGGGTGGATGAACACGGCGCCCGTCTCGGCCGCGTACTCCTGCGCGGCGGCCAGCGTCTCGTCGACCACCTGGCCGTGCAGACGGACCTCCGCCCCGTAGTCCCGGGTGGCGCTCACCTTCGGCAGCGGGGCGCCCTTGGGCATGAACACCGTCGAGCGCACGCCCAGCAGGGACGACGCCAGGGCGACCCCCTGCGCGTGGTTGCCGGCGCTCGCGGCGACGACACCGGCGGCACGCTCCTCCGGCAGCAGGCCCGCGATCCGGACGTACGCGCCGCGCAGCTTGAACGAGCCCGTCCGCTGGAGGTTCTCGCACTTGAGGTGCACCGGCGCGCCGACCATCTGGGACAGGTGCCTGCTGCCCTCCATCGCGGTCACCCGCGCCACACCCGACAGCATCTTCTGCGCGCCGCGCACGTCGTCGAGGGTGACGGGCCGAAAGGAGTCAGCCGTGCTGTAGCTCATGACTCCAGCATCGCAGTTCACAGGCGGGAACGGCCGTTGTGACCAACCTCCGAGACCCGCTTTGCGCAGCGCCGGTACGGCCTGCCTTCCGGCCGCGTACCCTGTCCCCCAATCTGCCAGCCCTCCACGAAGTGAGCCCCCGGCCATGCCCACAACACCTGAAATGTCGATGGACATGACGACCGTCGGTGACACCGGTCTTCTCGACACGCTGCAGCACGAGGTGGCGCTGTTCGCCCGCCGTGCCGAACAGACCCGGCTCGGCGGGGTCGGGCAGGTGCGCAACTCCATGGACCGCGCCGCGTATCTGCTGCTCAACCGCCTCGACAAAGAAGGCCCGATGGGCGTCAAGGCGCTCGCCGCGAGCATGGGGATCGACTCCTCGACGGTCACCCGGCAGGTGGCTCCGCTCGTCGACACCGGTCTGGTCAAACGCACCTCGCACCCCGAGGACGGGCGCGCGGTGGTGCTGCAGCTGTCCCCGCGCGGCCAGGCCCGCCTGGAGGAAGTGCGCTCCTCCCGGCGCCAGTTGATGGCCGAACTGACGCACGACTGGGAGCCGGAGGAGCGCGAGGCCTTCTGCGACCTCCTCACGCGCTTCAACACCGCGCTGTCCTCCCGGATGAGCGCACAGGGCGTACCGGGTCCGGAGGCGCCGTCGACGTCCTGACCACCCCGCGCCGCGGCTCCCGGCCGTGCCCTGAACACCCCGGGGCACCGTCCGGACCGCGTCGCCGACGCGCCGGGGCACCGTCCCGACCCCCGTCGCGAACGCCCGTGATCACGCGTCCGGACCGCGTCGCCAATGCCCCGGGGCACCGTCCGGACAGCGTCGCGTACGCGCCTGGGACCGTCCCGACCGCGTCGCGAACGCCCCCGCAGCCCGGCTCCCGGCCACGCCCTGAAGCCGCTCCCGGCCACGCCCTGAAGCCTCTCGCGCCCGCTTCCTGTCCCTCTCCCGCACGACGACCGGCGTCGCACGCGCGCGTGGCGCCCAGCGACCCTTGCGCGGCTCTTGACCGGGGGGCCGTCACTGGCCTGATATGAGACCGGGCCCCCGTCGCGCGCGGCCGGGGCCCGCATCCTCAGGGTCGCCGTCAGGCGGGAGGCGCAGTGCTGGAGCGGCATGCGTCCCGGGCAACCCGTCGCGCCCGGGAGTTCGAGGCGTTCGTCGCGGGCGCGGCCGGGCGGCTGCTGCACGCCGCCACACTGCTCACCGCCGAGTCCCCCGACGACAACCCCCGCGCGCGGCGCCTGCTGACGCGGTCGCTGGCCCACACGTACGCGTGCTGGGACCGGCTGCACGGCGAAGACCCCTACGACCACACCCGCCGGCAACTGGCCATCCGCTTCGCGCGCGGCGCCTGGCACCACCACGGCGTACTCGGCCGCTCCCGGCCGCACCCCGCGAGCCCTCTCGCGCCGCTCACCCCGCAGGAGCGGCTCATCCTGGTGCTCAGGCTGCACGAGGGTGTCGCCGAGGAGCAGACGGCGGCCCTGCTAGGGCTGTCCCCGGAACGCGTCCGGGCGATCTCGCACCGGGCGACGTCGGCCCTGCTGCACCGCTCGCGGGGGCCCGGCGCCCGCGGTGTCGCCCGCGAAGGCGACGCCATGAGTCCGGCAGACGGGAGGCCGGCAGGCGGGAGGCCGGCAGGCGGGAGGCCGGCATGAGCGGGAACGACCGCGACGCGGCCGTACGCAGGCTCCTTCAGGGCCCGTCACTGCCGGTGCCGCCCGAGATCCACGCGGAGGCGGTGCGCCGCGGCGGTCGCATGCTGCGGCGCAGGACGCTCGCCCGCCGCGCCATGTGGCTGTTGCTGTGCGCGGCGGCCGTCGCGTTCACGGTGTGGGCGTTGACGGCCCGGCCGTGGGTGGAGCCGCCGTCCGACACGACCCCACCCCTCACCGGCTGGTGACCCCCGCGTGGGGGCCGGTCCGGCCGGCGCGGTCTTGCTAGCCGAGTGCCTGCTGCAGGTCCTCCAGCAGGTCCTCGGCGTTCTCGATGCCGACGGACAGCCGCACCAGGTCGCCCGGGACCTCCAGGGCCGAGCCGGCCACGGAGGCGTGCGTCATGCGGCCGGGGTGCTCGATCAGCGACTCCACACCGCCCAGGGACTCGCCCAGCGTGAAGATCTTCGCGCGGTTGCAGACCGCGACGGCCGCCTCCTCGCCGCCCTCGACGCGGAAGGAGACCATGCCGCCGAACGACTTCATCTGCTTGGCGGCGACCTCGTGGCCGGGGTGCTCGGGCAGGCCCGGGTACAGCACGCTCGTCACGCGCGCGTGCCGGGTGAGCATGTCGGCGACCTTGGCCGCGTTCTCGCTGTGCCGGTCCATGCGGACGGACAGGGTCTTGGTCCCGCGCAGCACCAGCCACGAGTCGAAGGGTCCGGCGACCGCGCCCATCGCGTTCTGGTGGAAGGCCAGTTCCTCGCCGAGGGCCGCGTCACCGGTGATCAGGGCACCGCCGACGACGTCGGAGTGACCGCCCATGTACTTCGTCAGCGAGTGCACGACGACGTCCGCGCCCAGCGACAGCGGCTGCTGGAGGTAGGGCGTGGCGAAGGTGTTGTCGACGACGAGGCGGGCACCGGCGTCCCGGGCGACCTGCGCGACGGCGGCGATGTCGGTGATGCCGAGCAGCGGGTTGGAGGGCGTCTCCACCCAGACGATCTTGGTCTTGGGCGTGATGGCGGCCCGCACGGCGGCCGCGTCGCCGGTGTCGGCGACCGACCACTCGACGCCCCAGCGGGCGACGACCTTGGCGAACAGGCGGAACGTCCCGCCGTACGCGTCGTTCGGGATGACCACGTGGTCGCCGGGGCTGAGCAGCGTACGCAGCAGGCAGTCCTCGGCCGCCAGCCCGGACGCGAACGCGAGACCGCGGCGGCCGCCCTCCAGGGCGGCGAGGTTCTCCTCCAGCGCGGTCCTGGTGGGATTGGCGCTGCGGCTGTACTCGTAGCCGCCGCGCAGCCCGCCGACGCCGTCCTGCTTGTAGGTCGAGACCTGGTAGATCGGCGGGACGACCGCGCCCGTCAGGGGGTCGGCGGTGTTGCCCGCGTGGATCGCGAGCGTCTCGAAGTGCTGACTGATGTGCCTGTCGCTCATGGGCACCGAGGGTAATGCGCGAAGACGCAGCGCGCGGGGGGACGGGGGCGGCGCGGGGTTTTCCACAGGTTCCGGGAGCAGGTTGGCCAATTGTCGGCGCGGTCTGGTTCGCTTGACGCATGGAGATTCTCTGGGTCCTGATCGCGCTGGTCATGCTGGGCTTCGTGCTGCTCCCCTTTCTGCGGCGCAAGCGCGGCGGTGCGATAGGGCTGGTCTCGCCGGACCACCCGGACGCCGCGGACCCGGCGAACTACGGCTTCGTCCTGGAGGAAGAGCTCGACATCCGCATGCCGGGGCCGGACCAGGACCTGCTGGACGTCCTGGACGTGGTGCAGCGCACGCAGGACTACCGCGCGGCGCAGCAGCTCCTGGCGGGCACCGAGACGGAGGGCGAGCGGCGCTGGCAGCGCGTGCAGGCCTTCGCGGGCGCGGCGTCGCTGGAGCTGTCGCGGCGGCCGGGCGGGGTGAGCGAGGCGCCGGGCGGGCAGTGGCTGCGCGTGTGGCGCGCCGAGGCGCCCAAGGACGCGGGCGGTGCGGCGGTGCACGCCGAGTTCCTGGTGCAGCAGGCGTGGCGTACGGCGACGCCCGGGACGGACGAGTTCCGGATCATCATGGAGGAGGCGAGGACGGCGTGCGGCGAGGCGGCACTGCTCGCCCCCGGTGACCCCATCCCGTACGTCGTCGAGCTGTCGGTGGCCCGCGGCCTCGGCTACGCGCAGAAGGACTTCGAGCAGCTCTGGCTGAAGATCCTGGACCGCGCCCCGGCCCATATGGGGGCGCACCTGGCGGCGCTGCACTACTGGTGCGAGAAGTGGCACGGCTCGCGCGCGGAGGCGTACGCGTTCGCCGAGGCCGCGGCCGCGCGGGCGCCCCGGGGCTCCCTCCTGTCGGCGATGCCGCTCTTCGCGGTGTTCGAGCATCTCCCGGAGGTGACCCTCGTCGCGAGCTTCTGGCAGAGCGAGGTCGTCACGAAGGCGGTCCACGGCGCGCTGCACGCGGTGCACTCGGCCCGCCCCGACGACCCGATGCTCGCCCATGTCCGGCACATGCTGGTGTTCTTCCTGGTGCGCGGCGAGCGCTGGTCGGAGGCCATGAGCCAGCTGGTGCACGTGGACGGCCACGTGGGGGCCCTGCCCTGGACCCTGTCCGCGGATCCGGCGGCGGAGTTCGCGGTGTACCGGGCTCTGGCGGTGGCGGGCTACGAGGCGAACGGCGGCAGCCCGGCGAGCCTGCCGCACTGAGCCCGCTGCGGCCCTTCTGCACATCTTCGGCATGTACACCGTCCGCTGACGGCCCCGCTCCTGGGGTGCACGGGGCTGCTGCGGTCGCGCGGTCAGCCCGTAGGGTGCCTGCGTGACTGCGCCTTTGAGTTCCGACCGATCCCGTGCCGCGCTGCGGATATCCGCGCGCGTTTCCCTCGATGTGCTGCTGGTGTTCGCCGTGTCGGCCCTGGCGTTGTGGTTGCTGGGCCGGATGTGGTCGGTGGTGTGGCCGCTCGTCGTCGGGCTGCTGCTGACCACGCTGACCTGGCCCGCGGCCCGGCTCCTGCGCCGGCGCGGATGGCCGCCCGCGCTGGCCGCGTCGGTCGTGACCGTGCTGTTCCTGCTGGTCGCCGCCGGTGTGGTGGCGCTGATCGCGGTGCCGGTGGCGTCCCAGTCCGGGGAGCTGACCGACGGGGTCGTCAAGGGGATCCAGCAGCTGCGCGAGTGGGCGGCCGGGCCGCCGCTGAACATCGGGGACGCGCAGATCAACAAGGCCTTCGACAGCGCGGTCTCGCGCGCCCAGGAAGGCGTCGGCAGCATGGTGGGCGCGGTCGTGACGGGCGTGAGCACGGTGGTGAACGGTGTCGTCACCGCCGTCCTCGCGCTCTTCCTGATGTTCTTCTTCCTCAAGGACGGCCCGCGGTTCCTGCCGTGGCTGTCCCGCCAGCTGCCCGGCCGGCTCGCCACCGACGTCCCCACGGTGTGCGACCGCGGCTGGGCCACCCTGGGCGCCTTCGTGCGGTCCCAGGCGGCCGTCGGGCTGCTCGACGCCGTCCTGATCGGGATCGGCCTGTGGGTCCTGGGCGTGCCGCTGGTGCTGCCGCTGGCGGTGCTGACCTTCGTCTCGGCGTTCGTGCCGATCATCGGCGCCCTGTTCGCCGGGTTCGTCGCGGTGCTCATCGCGCTCGTCTCCAACGGTGTGACGGACGCGCTGATCGTGCTGGTCATCATCGTCGTGGTGCAGCAACTGGAGGGCAACGTCTTCCAGCCCATGCTGCAGAGCCGCGGGCTGGGCCTGCACGCGGCCGTCGTCCTGCTGGCGGTGACCCTCGGCGGCAACCTGGCCGGCATCGTCGGCAGCCTGCTCGCCGTGCCGGTGGCCGCGCTGATCGCGGTGGTCTGGAACTACGTGCGCGAGCAGCTCGCCGATCCGGACGCCGAAGCGGACGCGGACGAGCCGGACCCCGGGGCCGCCGTCCCGTCCTGAGAGGCCCGGCGGCCGGGGGGCCGGGCGCGCGAACGGCCCCGCCCGGGTCGCGGGGCCGACTCCCGCTTGCGAGGCTGCAGGCGAGAGGAGTGCCGCCTCATGATTCCTGCCGCCGTGTCACCCGTACGACTGGAAGCCTCCGTCGACCCCCGCCTGTCCCGGTGGATGTGGCTGGTGAAGTGGCTGCTCGCCATCCCGCACTACTTCGTGCTGTTCTTCCTGTGGATCGCGTTCGTCGTCGTGACGGTGATCGCCTTCTTCGCCGTCCTGTTCACCGCCCGCTACCCGCGCTCCCTCTTCGACTTCAGCGTCGGAGTGCTGCGCTGGAACTGGCGGGTCGGCTACTACGCCCACACCGTGCTCGGCACCGACCGGTACCCGCCGTTCACCCTCGCCGACGTGCCCGACTACCCGGCGCGCTTCGACGTCGTCTACCCCGAGCGGCTGTCCCGGGGGCTGGTGCTGGTCAAGTGGTGGCTGCTGGCGATCCCGCAGTACATCGTCGTCGCGATGATCGTCGGGGGCGGCTGGGGCGACAGCGACGACTGGCGGGGAGCCGGGCTGCTGCCGTTTCTCTCGCTGGTCGCCGTGGTCATCCTGCTCTTCACCGCCCGCTACCCGCGGCCGCTCTTCGACTTCCTGATCGGCCTCGCCCGCTGGGCGGCCCGGGTGGCGGCCTACGCGGCGCTGCTGACGGACGCGTACCCGCCGTTCCGGCTCGACCAGGGCGGGCAGGAGCCCGCGGCGGCGGCACCGCCACCGGCCGACCCCTTGGCCAAGGCCTGAGCACGCGCAGGCGAAATCCGCAGCGGAAGCGTTTCCTCCCGCCCTACGCTCCCTCGCGTCGGACCGGGGACCCGCGCGGTATGGACCTTCGAGCAGCAGGACCGGCCCACGGAAACGGGCCACCCGTCCTGAGCTTCCGGGTCCCTGAAGCCCCCGGCGTCTTGGGGTCCCGGGGGTCCGGGCGTCCGAGGCCCGGGGCTCGTGGGGCCGAGGTCCAGCGGGTCCGGAGTCCGAGGCCCGGGGCTCGTGGGGCCGGGGTCCAGGGAGCCCGGAGTCCGCGGCCCGGGGCTCGTGGGGCCGAGGGTCCCGGTGCCCCGGGCTCGGGGGTCCGGGGGCTGCTTTTCCGGGTGGTGCGCATCGGCCCGGCTCGGCGACGGCCCGCTCCTCAGCTGCCGCTTCCGTAGGGCCTCGTGATGATCTCCAGGCGGTGGCCGTCGGGGTCGTCGAAGTAGGCCCCGCGGCCGCCGTCGTTGTGGTTGATCTCCCCCGGGCGGCTGTGGAACGGGTCCGCCCAGTAGGTCAGTCCGGCTTCCCGGATGCGGCCGAAGATCTCGTCGAACTCTTCCTCCGAGACGAGGAAGGCGTAGTGCTGCGGCGTGATGGCGCCGGGGCTGTCCATGAAGTCGAGCGTCACGCCGTTGGGGAGCTCGACGGGGAGGAACGGGCCGTAGGGCGGGCTCACGTCGAGTCCCAGGAGGTCGGCGAGGAACCGGGCGGACACGCGTTTGTCGTGGGCGACGACGATGGTGTGGTTCAGCTGCACGGTCATGGCGGGCCTCCCCTGACGTAGCGGTGAACCCCTCTGGTGCACTCCCCCACGTGTACCCCGCGTGCGGCCCGCCGTGCATCAGGAAAGCCCTGGGCCCCGGCACGCGCCGGGGCCCAGGGCTGCCGCACACGGGCCCGACGTCAGATCGTCGCCGTGTCGATCACGAACCGGTAGCGGACGTCGCTGGACTGGACCCGCTCGTACGCCTCGTTGATCTGGTCGCCGCGGATCAGCTCGATCTCGGCGCCGAGACCGTGCTCGGCGCAGAAGTCCAGCATCTCCTGGGTCTCCGCGATGCCTCCGATCATGGAACCGGCGAGGGTCTTGCCGCCGCCGATCACCGAGAAGAGGTTGAGGGAGATCGGCTCCTCGGGGGCGCCGACGTTGGCCAGCGTGCCCTCGGTCTTCAGCAGCGAGAGGTAGGCGTTGAAGTCCAGCGGGGCGGACACCGTGGACACGATCAGGTCGAACGTGCCGGCGAGCTCCTCGAAGGTCTTCGGGTCGCTGGTGGCGTAGTAGTGGTCGGCGCCCAGCCGCAGGCCGTCCTCCTGCTTGCGCAGGGACTGCGACAGCACGGTCACCTCGGCGCCGAGCGCGTGGGCGATCTTCACGCCCATGTGGCCGAGGCCGCCCAGGCCGACGATCGCGACCTTCTTGCCGGGGCCGGCACCGAAGCGCCGCAGCGGGGAGTAGAGGGTGATGCCGGCGCACAGCAGCGGAGCGGCGACGTCGAGGGAGAGGCCGTCGGGGATGCGGACGACGAAGTTCTCGTCGACGACGACGTTCTGCGAGTAGCCGCCGTAGGTGGGCTCGCCGTCCTTGCCGATGCCGTTGTACGTCGGGACGTTGCCCTGCACGCAGTACTGCTCCCGGCCGGCCTTGCAGTTCTCGCACTCGCGGCAGGAGTCGACCATGCAGCCGACGCCCACGCGGTCGCCCACGGCGAACTTCGTGACGCCCGGGCCGACCGCGGAGACGACACCGGCTATCTCGTGGCCGGGGACCATCGGGAAGATCGCCTCGCCCCAGCCCTCCTGGGCCTGGTGGATGTCGGAGTGGCAGATACCGGCGAACTTGATGTCGATCAGGACGTCGAACTCGCGGACCTCGCGGCGCTCGATGGTGGTGCGCTCCAGCGGAGCCTTGGGGGCGGGAGCGGCGTACGCAGCAGTCGTGGTCATGCCGGGGTTCTCCTAGCGGGGTCGTGGCCCGGCCGCCTTCTGGATCTTCTGACCGGGCACGATCACCAGCGTGCCCGTTCCCTCGGGACTCACCCAGACCACGGTTTTGCGTACGCACACGGTGCGTACCACTGGCGGGGTCAGGCTCGTGTGCGTACGACCGTGAATACTGGACGGCATGGACGAACAGCCCGAATCCGCGCGGACGACCGGCGGCGGCCTGGACCGGCGTGCCGAGCTCAGTGAGTTCCTGCGCACCCGGCGGGCCCGGCTGAAGCCCGAGGACGTGGGGCTGCCCGACTTCGGGCGGCGGCGCGTGCCCGGGCTGCGCCGCGAGGAGCTGGCGCAGCTGGCCGGGGTGTCCGTGGCGTACTACACACGGCTGGAGCAGGGCAACGGCCGCAACGTCTCGGCGGAGGTGCTGGACGCGATCGCGCGGGCCCTGCGGCTGAGCGACGCCGAGCACGCGCACCTGACGCATCTGGCGAAGCCGAAACAGCACAAGAAGAAGCAGGTGGCGCGCAGCCAGCAGGTGCGGCCGGCGCTGCGGCACCTGCTGGACTCGATGGACGGCGTCCCGGCGTACGTCGTCGGGCGCCGCTCGAGCGTCCTGGCCTGGAACCGGATGGCCGCGGCCCTCTTCGGCGACTGGGCGGACCTGCCGGCCCAGGAGCGGAACTGGGCGCGGATGGTGTTCCTGCGCCCCGAGTACCGCGAGCTGTTCGTCGAGTGGGACCAGAAGGCGGCCGACATCGTCGGCTATCTGCGCCTGGATGCGGGCTGTCACCCGGACGACCCGCAGCTGTCCGCGCTGGTGGGTGAGTTGTCGGTGAAGAGCGAGGAGTTCCGCCGCCTCTGGGCCGCCCACGACGTCAAGGAGAAGAGCTATGGCGTCAAGCGCATGCGCCACCCCCTGGTCGGCGACCTGACGCTGTCCTTCGAGACCTTCCGCCTGGTCGACGACGCGGAACAGTCCCTGATCACCTACCACGCGGAGCCCGGCACCCCCTCGGCGGAGGCCCTGCGCCTCCTGGCGAGCTGGGGCACGGACGCGACCCGCTCGGGCACCAGGGCGTCGACACCGTCGGACTGAGCGGCACCGGTGCGCCCTTCACCGTCGTGCCTCGGTCGGCCTTCACCGTTGTGCCTCGGTCGGCCTTCACCGTCGTGCCTCGGTCGACGGTCGCCGTGATCATGGCGGTCACGGCGCCGGTTTTACGAGGACGCCACTGACGCGGCGGGCCCGCCGGAAGCCGTGGCTTCCGACGGGCCGTCAACGCGTTGGGGCTACCGCTTACTTGCCGTAGTACGCGTTGTAGATCGAGATCGTCGACTTGTTGCCCTTCTTGTCGGCGATCTTGGCGTGGAAGGAGATGCCCTTCCCCTTCGCCGGGTTCTTGACGCTGACCTTGCCGTCCTTGACGGTCAGCTTCTTCCAGGTCTTGCCGTAGTCGTACGACACGTACACCGACAGCGACTTCAGGTTGCTGCCCTTGGCCGCCCCCTCGACGGTGACCGGGACCTTGACGGTCCGGTCGGCCGGGGCCTTGCTGCCCAGGTCCGTGGTCGCGAGGAAGCGTGCCGTGGAGACGGGCAGCTTGGTGATGCCGCTGGTCTTCTTGGAGCGGAACGTCCAGCCGGCGTCGACGCGGGTGGAGGCCGCGGCGACCTTGACGCTGCGCTTGACCGACGTCGTCAGCTTGTACTCGGCGTCGGCGGCCGGGACCTTGAACTGCTTGTCACCGAACAGCGGGTCGTCGTTGCTGCCGACCTTGGTGCCGTTGCGGTACAGGGTCGTGTCGACCGCGGAGAACTTCGACCAGCCCACGTTGCCCTTGCCGTCGGCGAACAGCGGCAGGGAGCCGTAGATCTGGTTGCCCTCACGGATGACGCCGAAGTCGCCGCTCAGACGCGGTCCGAAGACGGCCGTGTTGACGGTCTTGGAGTAGCTCTTGCCGGCCGCGTACGTGTGCTCGCCCAGCGTGTAGGCGGCCTCGTCGACCGGGAACCCTTCCTCGTCCACACCGCCGGACTGGTTGAACTCGAGCTGCCACTTCACGCCGCCCTGGGTGGACAGGTGCAGGGTCCGGGTGCCGGGCAGGGTCTGCGGGATGCCGATCGAGGAGGCGCCGCTGCTCCACGGCATCCAGCCCACCGCGTTGATCGCGCCCTTCTTGCCGCTCGCCGAGGCGCCGAGGCCGGCCTTCACCGTGGCGAGTTCGCTCGCCTTGTAGTGCTTGGTGAAGCCGGTGGCGAGCTGCTTGACCGGGCCGCCGGCGACGACGTCGTACTCCTCCGTGCCGCCCTTGGTCCAGTGGCCGTCCCACTGCTGGGTCACCGAACCGTCGGTGATCTGCGGGCCGACGTGGGCGCTGCGGAAGTTGTCGTAGGACTCCAGCCACCAGCCGAAGATGTAGCCGTCGTCACCGCTTCCCACGGTGTAGTCGGCCGAGGCGAACTCCGACTTGACGCCGGTGGCCGGGACGGTGATGTCCACCGGCTTGGCCTTGCGGGCGTCCAGCGTGATCGTGCTGTTCTTGGTGACGTTCAGCTTGGGCTGGGCGAGCCAGTCCGCGCCCTCGTACTTCTCGGGGTCGTCGCCCACGTAGATGTTCGTGTTGAGGACGTAGGTGCCCTTGGGGACGCGGGCGGTGACGGTGCCGTCCTCGTCGTACGGCGCGGCCCCCTTGCCCTTGCCCAGGCCGGCTATGCCGGTCAGGTCGGCGCTGTAGTTCTTCGCCGGCTTGCCGGCGCGGTCGAGGAACTTCAGCGTGACGTCGTACGACTCGACCTCGCGCTGCACGGCCGCCGCCGTGCGGACGGTCTGGCCGCCGCCCGTCGCCGTCACGTACGCCGCGTACGCGCCGTCGACCGTGCCGCCGAGCTTGGTGTTGACGGTGAACGGCACGGAGGCCTTGCCGCCGGCCGGAATCGTCACCGAGGTGGCGCCGAGCTTGAAGAAGCCGGCCGGGACGGCCTGGCCCTTGGGGTTGGTGGCCGTCGACGCCAGCTTCAGCGTGACGTCCTTCGTACCGAGGTTGCGGTACGTCAGCTCCTTGGTGACCGGCTTGTCGTCGGTGTGCGGCCACTGCTGCACCCCGAAGCTCACCGAGACCGGCTCGGCGATCACGGACTGCTTGATGGCCTTGTCGACCTGGATCCGGCCCGAACCCTGCTCGAACGGGGTGTACTTGCCGCCCTTGGTGGAGCCGGTGAGGGCCCCCTTCAGCTCGGTGTACTTCCAGTCCGGGTGCTGCTGCTTCAGGATCGCCGCCGCGCCCGCGACATGCGGGGTCGCCATCGACGTACCGGAGATCGCCATGTAGCCGGCCGGCTTCTCGCCGACCTCCTGGGCGATCTGGTTGCCCGGGGCGGAGGCCGCGGTGATGTCCACGCCGGGCGCGGTCACGTCGGGCTTGAGGGCGCCGTCCAGACCGGGGCCGCGGCTGGAGAAGTCGGCGAGCTTGTCCTTGTCGTCGACGGCGCCGACGGTGAGGGCCGCGGCGGCGCTGCCCGGGGAGCCGATGGTCTGGTCGCCGAAGTCGCCCTCGTTGCCGGCCGCGATGGCGAACAGGACGCCCTTCTCGGCGGACAGCTTGTTCACCGCCGCTTCCAGCGGGTCGATGGCGGGCGTGTCACCGCCGCCCAGGCTCAGGTTGATGACGTCGGCGCCCTCGGCGGCCGCCCACTCCATGCCGGCGAGGATCTCGGAGTCGCTGCCGAAGCCGCCGTCGTCCAGGACCTTGCCGTTGAGGATCTTCGCGCCGGGCGCGACACCCTTGTATGTGCCGCCGGACTTCTTGCCGGTTCCGGCCGCGATGGAGGCGACGTGCGTGCCGTGCCCGACCTTGTCGGAGGCGTCGGGCGAGGTGGTGAAGTTCTTGGCGGCGACCACCTGGCCCTTGAGGTCGTCGTGGGTGGCGTCGACGCCGGTGTCCAGGACGGCGATCCTGGTGCCCTTGCCGTCGTAGCCGGCCGCCCACGCCTTGGGCGCGCCGATCTGCGGGACGGACTTGTCGAGGCTGGCCTTGCGGACGCCGTCGAGCCAGACGTGCGCGATGCCGGAGGCGGTCTTCTCGCCGTCGGTGACCGCGTCCCAGAGCTCGGGCGCGTCCTGCTGCGGCGTCTGCACGGCGTCCGCGTTGACGGACTTCAGCGCGTGGCGCAGGGTGCCGGCCTCGCGGACGTCGGCCTTGGTGGCCGCGGCGCTGCCCCGGTAGCCGACGATGACCTTCAGGCCCTTCTTCTGGGCCTTGCGGGTCGCGGACTTGTTCAGCTCGGTGACGTCGAAGAGCCGCTGGTCGAGCTTGCCGGTGGCGACCAGGCGGGCCGCGTCGGCCGGGATCACGAGGGTGTGACCGTCGGCCCTGCGGACCTGGGCGGGTACGTTCTCACGGCCCTTGGCGTGCTCCAGGCCGATGACACGGCCCTTGGCGTCCAGGACGACCCGGTCTCCGGTGATCAGTGTGACGCGGTGCTTGGCGGTCAGGGATGCCGGCGTGGCGGACGTCGCCGCCCGCTCGCCGTCGGCCGACGCCGGGCTGGTCATGCCCGCCGCCAGGGCCACGGCCGCCGCAGTGGCGACCGTGGCCGCGCACGCCCTTTTCACTTGTCTGCGCAAGTTTCCCCCTTGCAGAAGAACCGGGCGAATTCCCCGTTCACCCGGCCGGGGGCGGTCTCGTACGTCTGCACGTACACCCCCCGGAATACGCAGTATGCCGACGGGTGATCAGGTGCTCAATAGATGAGATGACGGTAAGAAATCCTTCGGCCGACTGTTACACGGCCGACGGAACTCCGTTACAGGGCCGCACGGTTACGCACGCGCGTTCTCCTTGACAGTGATGCGGCCCTTGCGGATCGTCGCCACGCGCGGCGCTTTGCCCGCTATCGCCGAGTCGTGGGTGACCATCACGAAGGTGAGACCGAGTTCCTCCCACATGCGTTCGAGTACGTCCATGATCTCGTCGCGCATCGATTCATCCAGATTTCCGGTGGGTTCGTCGGCGAGCAGCACCTTCGGCCGTTTCACCAGGGCCCTGGCGATGGCCACGCGTTGCTGCTGGCCGCCGGACATCTCGCCGGGCAGATGGGCGAGTCGCTCGCCGAGACCGACCGATTTCAGTGCCTCGGCGGCCTGTTCGCGTCGCTGTTTCGGCTTCACCCCGAGAGGGACGAGTGCCGTCTCCACGTTTTCCTGCGCGGTGAGCGTCGGGATGAGGTTGAAGGACTGGAAGACGAAGCCGATGCTTTCGCTTCTCACCCGGGTCAGTCGCGCCTCCGGCAGTGCGGCGAGATCGGTGCCGTCGAGGACGACTTCACCCGCGGTGGGGCGGTCCAGAGCGCCGAGCATCTGCAGCAGCGTGGATTTGCCGCCGCCGGTGGGGCCCTGGATGACCAGCCGGTCGCCGTCGGGGATGGTGAGGTCGATGCCGTCGAGGGCGCGGACGGTGTCTTTGGACCGGGTGTAGTGCTTGGTGACAGCTCTGAGTTCGTACATGGTCGGGCTCCTTGGATCGTCTTTCGGGTGCGGGCCGTGGGGACTGGTCGCGCTCACGCGGCGGAGCCGCATGGCGATACAGCCCCGCGCCCCTGAGGGGCGCTACTCGACTCGGCGCAAGGCGTCCGCCGGGCGCAGCCGCGAGGCCCGCCAGCCGCCGAACGCGCCGGCGACCAGACCGCCCGTCACGGCCAGGGCCACCGCCAGCACGATGGTTGTCAGGCTCACCGGTGCGGTGAGGGCGACGTCGAGGGTCTGCGTGGCCGCCGCCCGGCCCGGGCCGCCGAAGCCGCCCCGCGGGCCCTCGCTCCCGCCGCCGGCGCCCAACTGCGCCTGCAGGGTGGGACTCGCGGCCGTCACGGCGTACGCGCCCGCCAGCCCCAGCGCGATCCCCAGCACACCGCCCACCAGGCCGTTGACCATCGCTTCTCCGGCCACCTGCCGTGTCACCCGGCCCGACCTCCAGCCCAGCGCCTTGAGCGTGCCGAACTCGCGCACCCGGCGGGAGACCGCCGAGGACGTGAGCAGGCCCGCCACCAGGAACGCGGCCACGAGCACCACGACCGACAGCCATGTGCCGACGCGCGCGGCGAGCGAGGAGGCCGTGGACAGCGAGCCGGAGACGGTGGAGGCGAGGTCGGCGGAGGTGGTGACCGTCGTGCCCGGGACGTTCTTCTGGATCTCCGACTTGACGTCGGCGATCCGCTGCGAGCCGGTGGCCTTGACGTAGACCGTGGTGACCTTGTCCTTGGCGCCGGCCAGCGTCTGCGCCTGCTTCAGCGGCACGTAGAGGTTCGCGGCCGCGTCCCCGCTGTCGGCCGTGGCGATGCCGACCACCTTGAACCTGCTGCCCTTGATGGTGACCGTGGAGCCGGTCCTGAGCTTCTTCTCCTTGGCGTACGCCGAGTCCGCGACGGCGACCCGGGCGTTCGTCTCGGCCGTCGTGAAGGTCCGGCCGCTGGTGATCTTCGAGGAGGTCAGCGGGCCGAGGGAGGGCTTGGTGACGTCGGTGCCGAAGACGGAGTAGCTGTTGACGTCGAAGTCGGCGCCGCCGCCCTCGACCCGGCCCTGCGGCGAGGGCTGGGCACCGCCCCGGCCGGGCTCCTGCGCGCCGCTCCCGCCCTGCTCCAAGCGGCCCCGCGTGAACGCGCCGCTGACCTTGACGACTTGGAGGCTCAGCCCGCCCACGGCGTCCGCGACGCCGTCCTGGTCCCCGACCTCGCTCACGGTCGAACTCGCCAGCGTCTGGAATCCCCGCACCATGACCCGGTCGCTGCTCTGCTCACCGGTGGAGCCGTCGTCCTGGGCGTCGAAGCGGAACCGCGGCCGCTCGGTGCTGCTCGCGGCGGGCGCCGCGGCCTTGGTGACGGTCATGTCCGTGCCCAGCCCGTACAGCGACTGCAGGACCTTGTCCTGCGCCCTGCTCATACCGGCGGACACGGACGTGACGACGATGACCAGCGCGATACCGAGCGCCAGTCCGGAGGCGACGACGAGGGCCGCCTTTCTGCGGCGGCGCAACTCGCGCCTCAGATAGGTGAAGAACATGGCCGCAAGCTAGGGACGGTCCGTGATGAGAGCTTGAGCCGCGCATAAGAGGTGGATGAGAACGAGGTGGAGGAGAACGAGGTGGAGGAGAACGAGGTGGAGGAGAACAGCGGAAAGGCCGCCGCCCACCCCTTGTGCGGGGTGGGCGGCGGCCTTGCGTCCGGTGAGGCCCTGGTGGGGACCGGCGGACCGTCAGACCGCCGAACCGGCCTTCCAGTCGGCCCAGCTCATGTTCCAGCCGTTGAGGCCGTTGTCCGGGGCGACCGTCTTGTCGCCGGTGTTCTGGACGACCACCACGTCACCGAGCATCGAGTTCTTGAAGAACCAGGCGCCCGGGGTGTTCGGGTCGTCGGCACCCTTGGCGTCCTGCAGACCGACGCAGCCGTGGCTGGTGTTCACGCTGCCGAAGATGGACTTCGCGCCCCAGTAGTTGCCGTGGATGAACGTGCCGGAACTGGAGAGGCGGATGGCGTGCGGCACGTCCTTGATGTCGTACTCGCCCTTGCCGTCGTCGTCCGTGAAGCCCACGGTCGCGCCGTTCATGCGCGTCTCCTTGAACTTCTCGGACATCACCATGATGCCCTCGTAGGTCTTGTTCTCGGGCGAGCCGGCGGAGATCGGGATCGTGCGGACGGTCTTGCCGTCCTGGGTGATCTTCATCTGCTTGGTCTTCGCGTCGACGTACGAGACCTGGTTGCGGCCGATCTTGAAGGTGACCGTCTTCTGCTGGACGCCGAAGACGCCCTTGGCTCCCTCGACGCCGTCGAGCGCGAGCTTCAGCGTGACGGTGGAGCCTTCCTTCCAGTAGTCCTCGGGCCGGCAGTCCATGCGGTTGGCGTTGAACCAGTGGCAGGCGACCTCCTGGCCGCTGGTCGTGCTGACCTTGACGCCCTTCTGGACCGCGGCCTTGTTGGTGATCGCCTTGTCGAAGGTGATCGAGACCGGCATGCCGACGCCGACGGTGGTGCCGTCGTCCGGCGTGAAGTTGCCGATGAAGCTGTTGGCCGGGGAGACCGTGGTGAACGAGGCGTTCTCGTGGGCCACGCGGCCGTCGGAGTCCTTCGCCTCGGCCGCCAGCTTGTAGGTGGTGGACCGCTCCAGCTGGGCGGTCGGCTTCCAGCTGGTCTTGTCGGCGGATATCTGGCCGCTCACCTCGGTGCCCTCGGACGTCGTCATCTTGACGTCCGTGAGCGTGCCCTTGCTCACGGTGACGGTGGCGGAGTTGTTGATGGAGGCGTTGTCGGAGCCGTCCTCAGGCGTGATCTTGATCTGGGCCTCGGAGGTCTTCTTCGCCGCGGCCTCGTCGACCTTCGACTGGGAGCTGTCGCCGCCGCCACCGGAGGCGTCGTCGTCACCACCGGAACAGGCCGAGAGCACCAGAACCCCGCCGAGCAGTGCGGACGCGACCGTCAGGCCCTTGCGCCGCTTACTGACCGTCATCACACGCTTCTCCATCGTTGCCGATTTCCCCAAAACTCCGAGTGTCCCCGTCACCACTGAGTGCCCCCGCCGGGACTCGTGAGTCCTCATCCGGAACGTTCAACGCTACGACCGGTGCGCTCGGTTCCCCAGTTCACGCCGGTGTGGGGATCAACACGTCCGTGACGGGCGGTGCGGTCGTCGGACGGACGGCGCGGTCGGTCGGTCGGTGCGGTCGGTGCGGGTGCGGTCGGTGCGCCGCTTGAGACGCGAAGACCCCGGGCGGCGGTTGCCGCCCGGGGTCACGGGTTTCCGGGCAGCTCAGCCGTCACTGTCCTCGCCATCATCCTCGTCGAGGTCCCAGTCCGGCGAGTCGGGGTCGTAGTCGATCCGCTCACTGCTCCAGGAGGCCTGCTGGAGTTCCACCCCGGGCACCTGGCTGACCAGGTCGAACGGGTCCACGAGGTACGCGAGGGCCTCCGCGGTGTCTTCCGTCACAGCGCTCTCGGCGTGGGTCCTCTCCGCCGCCGGCATGTCCGCCTCGTCGGCGATCCGGCGCAGCGCGGACTTGGTGACCGCGTCCGCGTCGTCGACCTCGACAACGAGTTCCACCCGAAGCCGTACAAAACGTGATGTCTCTGGAGTGCTCATGGCGGGAGCGTACGTCCAGGCCCTCCCGTGACTTTCCCGTGACCCGCGACTTTCACTAACATCGCCCCACACGGCCAATTCGCCAGCGTCACAAGGGGATCGATATTCCGTGTCATCCGCTCGCCGTCCGTTGCTGACCGCCACCGCCGCAGCGTCCCTGCTGGGCGCCCTGTGGTTCGTCCCGTCCGCGAACGCGACGTCGGACTCCCCGGTGAGAGACGCGGTCTCGACGAGTCCGTCGCCGCAGGTCACGGAGCAGGCGCGGATCGCGGCCACGACCGCGGACGCCTCGGTCGGCGACACCCGTCTCGCCGACACGGGCAGCTTCGACAGCACCCCGTACGTGATCGGCGGGACCTTCTGCCTGACGCTCGGCGCCGGCTTCGTCGTGTACTCGGTGCGCCGGGAACGACTCGGTCTCTGACGGCGGTTGAGGCAGGGCCCACCGCCCGGAAGGCCCCGCCGCCCTGCTGACGAGGACCCCTGCCCGGCTGACGGCTGACGACCGGGCCCCGGCATTGCCGACGATCGGCTCCTCCGCCTTGCCGACGGCCGGGCCCCGCCGCATTGCCGACGCCCGGGCCCTTCGCCCTACTGCAACGGCCCGGTGACCTTCTCGACCGCGGCCAGCAGCCGCCCGTCGCGCACGAACGCGTCCGCCGCGGCGAGGTCGGGCGCGAGGAACCGGTCCGGACCGGGCCCCTGGACTCCCGCCTCCCGTGCGGCGTCGATGACTGCCCGCGACGCGGGCGCCGGGGTCAGCCCCTCGCGCAACTCCACCGCGCGTGCGGCGGCGTAGAGCTCGATGGCGATCACACGCGTGAGGTTGTCGATCGCCGTGCGCAGCTTGCGCGCCGCCGACCAGCCCATCGAGACGTGGTCCTCCTGCATGGCGGAGGACGGGATCGAGTCGGCGGACGCCGGTACGGCGAGCCGCTTCAGCTCGCTCACCAGCGCGGCCTGCGTGTACTGAGCGATCATCAGGCCCGAGTCCACACCGGCGTCGTCGGCGAGGAAGGGCGGCAGGCCGTGGCTGCGGTTCTTGTCGAGCAGCCGGTCGGTGCGCCGCTCGGCGATCGAGCCGAGATCGGCGGCCGCGACGGCCAGGAAGTCCAGCACGTAGGCGACGGGCGCCCCGTGGAAGTTGCCGTTGGACTCCACCCGCCCGTCGGGCAGCACCACGGGGTTGTCCACCGCCGCGGCCAGCTCGCGGTCGGCGACCAGCCGCGCGTGCGCCATGGTGTCGCGCCCGGCGCCGGCGACCTGCGGGGCGCAGCGCACCGAGTAGGCGTCCTGGACGCGCGGGGCGTCGTCCTGGTGATGCCCGGTCAGGCCCGAGCCCTTCAGCACGGCCAGCATGTTGGCGGCGCTGGCGGCCTGCCCCGGGTGCGGCCGGATGGCGTGCAGCTCGGGCGCGAGGACCTTGTCGGTGCCGAGCAGCGCCTCCAGGGACAGGGCGGCGGTGACGTCGGCGGACCGGTAGAGCGTCTCCAGGTCGGCCAGGGCCATCACCAGCATGCCCAGCATGCCGTCGGTGCCGTTGAGGAGGGCCAGGCCCTCCTTCTCGCGCAGCTCGACCGGCCGGATGCCGTGCGCGGCGAGGAGTTCGGCAGCCGGCCGCACGACGCCGTCGGGGCCCTCGGCGTCGCCCTCGCCCATCAGCGCGAGCGCGCAGTGGGACAGCGGCGCGAGGTCGCCGGAGCAGCCGAGGGAGCCGTACTCGTGCACGACCGGGGTGATCCCGGCGTTGAGGAGGTCGGCCATGGTCTGCGCGACCTCGGGCCGGACGCCGGTGTGCCCGGAGCAGACGGTCTTCAGCCGCAGGAACATCAGCGCGCGGACGACTTCCCGCTCCACGGCCGGGCCCATCCCGGCGGCGTGCGAGCGGACGATGTTGCGCTGCAGCTGGGCGCGCAGCTCGGGGCTGATGTGCCGGGTCGCCAGGGCGCCGAAGCCGGTGCTCACGCCGTACACGGGGTCCGGCTTGGCCGCCAGCGCGTCCACGATCTCGCGGGCCGCGGCGAGGGCGGCCACGGCCTCCTCGGAGAGCTCGACGCGGGCGCCGCCGCGCGCCACGGCGAGCACGTCGGACGCGGTCACGCCGGACGTCCCCACCACCACAGTGTGCATATCCATATTCAGGAGCGTACGCAGTGAATTCGAATGTGTCACCACTGGGCGCGGCGTTCACCCCTTACCGAATACGTCACACCCCGGCGACCACCCACGTCGCCGAGGTCAGGGCGCGTGCCGGCCCCGGAACCGCCGCCGCTCTCCGCCCGCCTCCGTGGGCGGTTCGTCCGCCAGCCGAAGGACGGGGTCGTCCGGCCCGGCCCGGCCCGCCACCACCGGCCGGTCCGCCCGCTCGGCCTTGGCCCGGTACTGCGCGGCGTCGGCCAGCCGGAACAGCCGCCGGGCCGAGCGCACCGGCCCGATCGGATCCTCGGTGGACGCGACCCCGCAGGCCACCCCGTCCCCGAGCTCCAACTCAGCCGCCCTGCGGCACAGTTCGCCCGCCGCCTTCACGACCTGGTCGGCGGGCGGCCCGACCGCGAGCAGACAGAACTCGTCCCCGCCGAGCCGCGCGGCCAACGCCCCCGGCAGCATGGCCCCGCACAGCGACAGCACCGATCCGAACCGCTCCAGCAGCCGGTCCCCGGCGGCGTGCCCATGCGTGTCGTTGACCCGCTTGAGCCCGTTCAGGTCGCAGACGACGAGGCTGACCACGGCGTCGTCCCGGCGGTGCCGTTCGATCGCCCGCTCCAGGCGTACGTCCACGGCACGGCGGTTGGCCAGCCCGGTGAGGGAATCGGTGAAGGCGAGCCGCCGGGCCTCCTCCAGCCGCTCCGTCTGGGCGATGCCGGCGGCCACGACGGAGGCCAGGACCGTGGCGAAGTCGGCGTCAGCCCGCCCGAAGACGGCCTCCCCGGCCGGCCGGGCCACGTACAGCTCGCCCCACGCCCGGCCGTGCAGCACGATGGGCGCGACCACGCAGCAGCCGCGCCCGCGGCGGCGCAGGGCGGCGACCCGCTGGTGGCAGTAGCCGGGCCGGCCGGCGGCGGGCCCCTCGGCGGTCTCCACCCACGCGTCGGGCTCCCCGCCGCCGGCCCACTGCTCGTGCAGGAACTCAGTGATCTCCGCGAACTGGTGCACCGGGTAGGCCTCGTCCTCCGGGAACTCCTCCTCCCCCTCGGCGAGCTCCCCGACGTTCACCAGGACCCGCAGCCGCCCCAGCTCGCGCTCCCACACCGACAGCGCGGCGAAACTCCCACCCAGCGCCCGGCACGCCCCGGTGGCCGCGGCGCGCCACGCCTCACGCGACCCGTGTGCGGCCGCCATCCCCTGAGCCAACGCGACGACGGCCGCGAGCCGTCTGTCCTCACCCATCACTCCAGGCTAGGGAGTTTCCAGCCAGACTGACCTGTTTACGACGCGAACGGGGACGACGGTTGTCACCCGCCTCCCGCTCCGTCGCACCGGACCACCGCGCACGCCACCCGAGCCTGCGCCCACGCGACCGCTGCGCGTCCGAAGCCGCCTACTCCCCCGGGCCACCGCGGCATGCACGGCTCGTTTCACCTGCCCGGCCACTGCGAGGTGCGTCGCTCGCTCACCCGCCCGGGCATGGCGGTGTGCGCCGCTCGCTCACTCGCCCCGGGCCACCTCGATGTACGCCGCCCGCTCGCCCACCCGCCCGGCCACTGCGAGGTGCACCGCTCGCCCACCCGCCCGGGCATGGCAGTGTGCGCCGCTCGCTCACTCGCCCGGCCACTGCGGTGTGCGCCGCTCGTTGAAGGCCGCGACGCCCTCCGCCCGGTCGCCCGAGAACGCCGTGGTCCGCCACGCCGCGTCCTCGACCTCCAGCCCGGCCCGCAGGTCCAGCCCCTGCCCGAGCCGCAGCGCCCGCTTGGCCGCCCGCAGCCCCACCGGCGAGTTCCCGGCGATCCGGGTCGCCAGCGCCAGCGCCTCCTCCCGGTCCCGCCCCTCCTCGACCAGCCGGTCGACCAGCCCCGACTCGGCCGCCTCCGCGGCTTCCACCCGCCGCGCGGTGAAGATCAGCTCGGCCGCCCGGGCCGCCCCGACGCGCCGCGGCAGCAGCTGCGTCCCCCCGCCTCCGGGGATCACCCCGACGGACACCTCCGGCAGACCCACCACAGCCGTCCGGTCCGCCACGATCACGTCGCACGCGAGCGCCAGCTCGAACCCGCCGCCGAGCGCGAACCCGTGCACCGCCGCCACCGTCGGCACCGCCAGCTCCAGCACGCCGGTGTACGCCGCCCTCGTCACCGGCCGCTGCCGCAGCAGATCCGCGTCGCTGAAGGAGTTGCGCTCCTTCAGGTCCGCCCCGACGCAGAAGGCCCGCTCGTGCGTCGAGGTGAGGACGACCGCCCGTACGTCCCGGTCCTCACCGAGCGCCGCGCACGCCCCGGTGAGGGACCGCGCCATCTCCGTCGACACCGCGTTCATGGCCTTGGGCCGGTCGAGGACGAGCTCCGCGACGTGCCCCTGCTCATGCCGACGCACCAGCACGAACTCCCCGAACCGTTCCTCACTCATGACACCCTCCGGTTAACGCGGGTTAACAAGGTCGACGCCCCGATCATCGCAGCCGCGCCCCGCCCGCGAAAGGGCGGACGCGCCCGGGTCCGCGCAACCCCCCGCCCACCCGTTCGAGTGACATCCCCCCAACTCCAACCCAACCGCCCATGGGAGCGCATAGCGTGCATCCTTCACGGCGCACAGGGGGCGTGCGCGCACCGGAGAGGGTTCGGGGAGGGGATGGGGATGGGGATGGGGATGACGACGGACACGACGGCGACGCCACGCGGAGACACCAGGACCGCCACGCCACAAGCCCAACACGAGCCCACACCCCGCCAGAACCCCACGCCACCGGTCAGACGCGAGTCCGCACCCCGCCGAGCCCCCGCGCCACAGCCCCGACGCGAGCCCACACCCGGCCAGCACCCCACGCCACCGGTCCGACGCGAACCGGCACCCCACCAGAGCAGCACCACTCAGAGCAGCACCACTCAGAGCAGCACCGCACCTCACCGACGTGAACCGCTCGCGCCCCGCTCGCCGGCGCCGGGTACGACCGGTCCGTTCGCTGCGCGCGGCAGAGGCCGGGGCCGGCACCGCAAGCCCCGCCCCCGCAAGGTCCTGCTCGCCACCGGCGGCCTCGCCCTCGCCGCCGGCGCTCTCAGTCTTCTGCGCCTGACCTCCGGCCCGGGCGCCGGGACCGGCCCGCTCGAAGCGGGGCCCCGCCCGGACCCTGCCGCCACCGCGACGGACGGCGCCACCCGGGCCGCCGCCACCTTCCCCGCCGTCCCCGACGCGAGCCCCTCCTCCCCCACGACCCTGGGAGACCCGACCCCGTCACCGGTCACCCAGGGCGCCCGGCCGTCCCCGTCCACGGCGGCCGGCGTCCCGGTGACGGCCACCACCACCGCCCCCGCGACCACGACCACGACCATCCCCGACGCGCCGAACGCCGAGGCCCCGGCCCCGTTGCCCACGGCCTCGCACATCGGCGACGCCCCACGCCCGGGCACGACTCCCCCCGCACCGCCGGCCCGGACCACACCGGCCCCGGCACCCGCACCACCCCAGAAGGAGAAACCACCGCACGACCCGGGCCTGTGCGTCCCGGTCGTCGGGCTCTGCGTGGATCCACCGATCGGCCGCCACTGACACTCGGCAGCGACGTACTGCGGCAGGGGGACCCGACGAGCCGCTACGGCGTGCCGTCGCGCCGCGTGAGCAGCCAGGGCTCCACCACGCCCAGGCCACGCACCGGCCGCTGCCACATCGGCTGCAGCCCGAAACGGTACGTCGGGGGCTCCTCGCCCTCCTTCTCCGCCGCCGCGGCCTCCTCGGCCGCCTCCGCCTCCGAGGCGGGGGCGTCCTGCGTACGGATCAGCTCCTCGGCGAAGGCGGTGTCGACCAGCACGGCGTCCTTCGGCGCTATCGACGTCAGCCGGGAGGCCAGGTTCACGGTCGTACCGAACACATCACCCATTCGGGTGGTCACCGTGCCGAACGCCATGCCGACGCGCAGCTCCGGCATCGTCTCGTCGTGCGCCATCGTCTCGATCAGCCGCAGGGCGATCTCGGCGGCGGTGCCCGCGTCGTCCGCGGCGTAGAGCACCTCGTCGCCGAGGGTCTTGATCAGCCGCCCGCCGTTCGCGGCCACCAGGTCGGCGGCCGTGGTCTCGAAGGCCTCGACCAGCTCGCCGAGCTCCTCCTCCTCCATGCGCCGGGTCAGCCGGGTGAACCCGACCAGGTCGGCGAAGCCGACGGCGAGCCGCCGGTCGACCATCTCCTCGTCGTCGGCCGCCTGCACGACCCGTCCGGCCGACGCGGCGAGCTGCCGGCGCCAGACGTAGACCAGGAACTCCTGAAGCTCGGGCAGGAGCAGCTCGACGATCGGGTACGTCACCTCGGTGCGGGTCATGCCCGGCTCGGGCGGCTCGGTCAGCCCCTCCAGGAAGGAGTCGATCTGCCACTCGGCGAGCCGCGCGGTGGTCTGCCCCGTGGACCGGGCCACCTGGACGGCCATCGCCTCGCTCAGCAGCCCCGCCTCGACGAGACCGGCCAGGCGTCGCAGCGCGAGGACGTCGGCCTCGGTGAGGGCCTTGGCCTGGCCGATGTCGGCGAAGCCCATGGCGCGCCAGAAGCGGGAGGCCAGTTCCATGGAGACACCGGCGCTGCGGGCCGCCTGAAACGGGGTGTAGCGGCGCTCGGCGCCCAGGATGAGCCCTTCGAGGCGCAGGGCGAGCGGATCCTCGCCGGAGTCGGCGCCCTGCGCGTCCTCGCCGGAACCCGAGTCGTCGACGGTCACGCGTGTTGCCCTTCCGATCTGTCACGGTCATGTATCGACCGGCCTCAACTCTACGGCAGGTGTGCGCCAGCTCACTCCGTCAGGTTCAGCCGTCGGGGGTGCGGCTCCCGGGCCGCACAGGAAACCGGGCAGGTCCGCCGCCGCCTCGTGGGGCTCCGCCCCCTGGGCCCCCGATCGGCTGAACCGGCCTCGTCCTCCATCGCCGGACGGGCTGGAAGTGCACCACCGCCGGGTCTGCGGGCCGCGGGCGCTTGCGCCGCCCAGGGCGGCACCGGTGGGCGCAGCGGCATTCCGCCACGCCGGGCTGCGGTCCCACCCGGCCCCGGCTCACGCCGGCCGCAGATGCACGATGTCCCCGGCCCCGACCGGCTCCTGCACGCCCGCCTCCGTCGCCAGTACCAGCCGCCCGTCCCCGTCCACCGCGACGGCCTCCCCCACGATCGACCGGTCCCCCGGCAACTCCGCCCGCACCTCCCGGCCGAGCGTCGCGCACCCCGCCGCATATGCCTCGTGCAACCCGCACGCGCCGGCGTCGCCCCCGGCCGCACGCCACCTGCCGTACCAGTCCTCGAGGGAGCGCAGCATCCCCCGCAGCAGCGGATCCCGGTCCGTGCTCACCGCTCCGGCCAGTGCCAGCGAGCCCGCCGTCGGTACGGGCAGCTCGTCCTCCCGCAGGGAGACATTGACGCCGACCCCGATGACGACCCCGCCGTCACCGGCCCGCTCGGCCAGGATCCCGCCGGCCTTGCGCTCGTTCCGGCCCACCGTGACCAGCAGGTCGTTCGGCCACTTCAGAGCCGTGTCCACGCCCGCCGCCCGGGACAGACCCGTCGCCACCGCCACCCCCGTGAGCAGCGGCAGCCAGCCCCACCGCGCCACCGGCACCTCGCCCGGGGTGAGCAGAACGGAGAAGAAGAGGCCGGAGCGGGGCGGCGCCGTCCACTGGCGGTCGAGGCGGCCGCGGCCCGCCGTCTGCTCCTCGGCGACCAGCACCGCGCCCTCGGCGGTCTCCCCCTTCGCCGCCCGGGCCACCAGATCGGAGTTCGTGGAGCCGGTGCGCTGCACCACGTCCACCTCCGACCACAGCCCTCCCTGCCGCACCAGACCCCGGCGCAGGGCGGTGATGTTGAGGGGCGGACGGTCCAGGTCCGACCATCGGCTTCCGTTGGGCTCTGATGCATCTCGCGGCGTCATGCAAGCCACCCTAGGTGTGGTAAACGCCGCACTGCCGATGTGGAGGCACCCCACTAGTCTACGGATGAGTAACCGTCCCCCCTTTTGAGCAGGCAGGGAGCCGCATCCCGATGTCCGAGCCGGAAGAGCAGCAGCAGCCCGACATTCACACGACCGCGGGCAAGCTCGCGGATCTGAAGCGACGCATCGAGGAAGCGACGCACGCCGGCTCCGCTCGTGCCGTCGAAAAGCAGCACGCCAAAGGCAAACTGACGGCCCGTGAGCGGATCGAGCTCCTGCTCGACGAGGGCTCCTTCGTCGAACTGGACGAGTTCGCCCGGCACCGTTCCACCAACTTCGGCCTCGACAAGAACCGCCCGTACGGCGACGGGGTCGTCACCGGGTACGGCACCGTCGACGGCCGCCCGGTCGCCGTGTTCTCGCAGGACTTCACCGTCTTCGGCGGAGCGCTGGGCGAGGTCTACGGTCAGAAGATCGTCAAGGTCATGGACTTCGCCCTGAAGACCGGCTGTCCGGTCATCGGGATCAACGACTCCGGCGGCGCCCGCATCCAGGAGGGTGTGGCCTCGCTCGGCGCCTACGGCGAGATCTTCCGCCGCAACACCCACGCCTCCGGCGTCATCCCGCAGATCAGCCTGGTCGTCGGGCCGTGCGCGGGCGGCGCGGTCTACTCCCCGGCCATCACCGACTTCACGGTCATGGTCGACCAGACCTCGCACATGTTCATCACCGGCCCCGACGTCATCAAGACCGTCACCGGCGAGGACGTCGGCTTCGAGGAGCTGGGCGGCGCCCGGACCCACAACGCGACCTCCGGCGTGGCCCACCACATGGCGGGCGACGAGAAGGACGCCATCGAGTACATCAAGCAGCTGCTGTCCTACCTGCCGTCCAACAACCTCTCCGAGGCACCGGTCTTCCCCGAGGAGGCCGACCTGGAGGTCAACGACGAGGACCGCGAGCTGGACGTCATCGTCCCGGACAGCGCGAACCAACCGTACGACATGCACACGGTGATCGAGCACGTCCTGGACGACGCCGAGTTCTTCGAGACGCAGCCGCTGTACGCGCCCAACATCGTCACCGGCTTCGGCAGGGTCGAGGGCCACCCGGTCGGCATCATCGCCAACCAGCCGACGCAGCTCGCCGGGTGCCTGGACATCAAGGCCAGCGAGAAGGCCGCCCGCTTCGTGCGCACCTGCGACGCGTTCAACGTCCCGGTGATCACGTTCGTCGACGTCCCCGGCTTCCTGCCCGGCGTCGACCAGGAGCACGACGGCATCATCCGCCGCGGCGCCAAGCTGATCTACGCCTACGCCGAGGCGACCGTCCCGCTGATCACGATCATCACCCGCAAGGCCTTCGGCGGCGCCTACGACGTCATGGGCTCCAAGCACCTCGGTGCCGACCTCAACCTCGCCTGGCCGACCGCCCAGATCGCCGTGATGGGCGCCCAGGGCGCGGTCAACATCCTGCACCGCCGCACCCTCGCGGAGGCCGAGGCGAACGGCGAGGACCTGGAGGCGGTCCGGGCCCGGCTGATCCAGGAGTACGAGGACGCCCTCCTCAACCCCTACGTCGCGGCCGAGCGCGGCTACATCGACGCCGTGATCATGCCGTCCGAGACCCGCCGGCACGTCGTACGGGGCCTGCGTCAACTGCGTACGAAGCGGGAATCCCTGCCTCCGAAGAAGCACGGCAACATCCCCCTCTAGCCCGCAGCGAGCCCAGGAGGCCCACATGACGATCAAGGTCGTACGGGGCAACCCGACCCCGGAGGAGCTGGCCGCCGCCCTGGCGGTGGTCAGGGCCCGCGCCGCGGCGGCGGCAGCCGTCCCGCCCGGCGCGCCGGCCTCCCGCGATTCCTGGTCCGACCCGTCCCGCATCGCGGCCCACCGCCTGCCCCAGCCGGGGCCGTCGGCCTGGGGCCGCACCTACTGGCCGGGCTAGCACTCCCGCCCCCAGGGGCGCGCGGGGAACCGCGCACGGTGGAACGGACGCGGGGCGCCGATTTGAGTACCGCTACTCAGGCGCCCCGCCCTGCCAGGCCGCACGCTGGACTCATGCTGTGGTCCGACCCCGAGAACGAACCGCCCGAAGAACTGCGTGACATGCAGGACATGCTTCGGCGGCTGAGCGTTCTCCTGGCCCTGGCCATGGTGCTGGTGATGATCGTGATCGGCGTGAGGTGAGACGCGCCCGGACGCCGATACGCTGAACGCATGACAGATCAGCCGCGCCGCCGACTCGTCCTCGCCTCCCAGTCCCCCGCCCGGCTCGGGCTGCTCCGTCAGGCCGGGCTCACCCCCGAGGTGATCGTGAGCGGCGTCGACGAGGACGCCGTCACCGCCCCCACCCCCGCCGAGCTGGCACTGGCCCTGGCCGAGGCGAAGGCCTCCGTCGTGGCGGCCCGGCCGGACGCCAAGGGCGCGCTCGTGGTCGGCTGCGACTCGGTGCTCGACCTGGACGGCGAGGCCCTCGGCAAGCCCGCGGACGCCGAGGAGGCCACCGCCCGCTGGAAGTCGATGCGCGGCCGCGCCGGCACCCTCCAGACCGGCCACTGCGTCTACGACACGCTCACCAGCCGCTACGTCTCCGCCACCGCGTCCACCGTCGTGCACTTCGGCGACCCCTCCGACGAGGAGATCGCCGCCTACGTGGCCTCCGGCGAACCCCTCTACGTCGCCGGGGCGTTCACCCTGGACGGCCGTTCGGCCCCGTTCATCGACCGCATCGACGGCGACCACGGCAACGTCATCGGCCTCAGCCTCCCGCTCCTGCGGCGGCTGCTGGCCCGCCTGGGCGTCGGCATCACGGAGTTGTGGGCGCCGGCGGAGCGCTGACCGCGGGCCCGTCGCCGCTCTTCCCGCCTCCGGGCGCGGCGTCGACGGGTTCCGCCGGACGGTCGTACGTCATCAGCAGCAGCACGATCAGGGCGAGCACCAGCACCATGAACAGGAACGCGGGCCAGCCGACGAGCCCCCAGGTGAAGGCGCCCAGCACGCCGTGCACGACGGCGGCGCTGATCAGCAGCACGCGTCCGAAGCCCGCCGGGGGCCGGTCCCGCAGCGCCACCAGCAGGGCGACCAGGCCGCACAGCGCGAAGTAGAGGCCGAAGACGATCCCGCCGATCTTCGAGGACACCGACATCATGTGCGGGTCCAGGCCGGCCAGCGACATGTCCTGCCGGTCGACGACGACCCCCAGGAACCAGTTGAGCGCCGCGACGCCGAACGCCTCCGCGAACAGCAGCACCGCCACGACCCACGCCACCGGCCTGCGTATCACCGGGCCCACCCTCTTCCCTCCGAAGACACCATGAACGCTACTCACCGGTAAACCGGGGGACAAGGGTCCGGGGGCGGGCAAAGAATCATTGGGCCATTCGTAGGGACTCGACAAAGAAACCGAGTGGCCCGCAGCACGTGATGACAGAGACCTTGACCACAGAGGACGGCTAGGGTTTCCCGAAGGAGTACTGCGTACCGCGGTGCGACAAGGGATTCCGCGGGTCGAGCGAGCCACGCATCACGCTCCGTGTGGGCAAGCTCACCACTGTGGACGGGTCGAAGTGTCGTGTCGGCTGTCCCTAAACTCGGCTTGTTTCAAGGAGGGAGCCTCAATCGTGCGCAAGGTGCTCATCGCCAACCGTGGCGAAATCGCTGTCCGCGTGGCCCGGGCCTGCCGGGATGCCGGTATCGCGAGCGTGGCCGTATACGCCGACCCGGACCGGGACGCTCTGCATGTCCGCGCCGCGGATGAGGCGTTCGCCCTGGGCGGTGACACGCCGGGCACCAGCTACCTCGACATCGAGAAGGTGCTGGGCGCCGCCCGCGAGTCGGGCGCGGACGCGGTCCACCCCGGCTACGGCTTCCTCTCCGAGAACGCCGAGTTCGCTCAGGCGGTCCTGGACGCGGGCCTGATCTGGATCGGCCCGCCGCCGCAGGCGATCCGCGACCTCGGCGACAAGGTCGCCGCCCGGCACATCGCGCAGCGCGCGGGTGCCCCGCTGGTGGCCGGCACGCCCGACCCGGTGTCCGGTGCCGACGAGGTCGTCGCGTTCGCCGAGCAGCACGGCCTGCCGATCGCGATCAAGGCCGCCTTCGGTGGTGGCGGTCGTGGTCTGAAGGTCGCCCGCACCCTCGAAGAGGTGCCGGAGCTGTACGACTCGGCGGTCCGTGAGGCCGTCGCCGCGTTCGGCCGGGGCGAGTGCTTCGTCGAGCGCTACCTGGACAAGCCGCGGCACGTGGAGACCCAGTGCCTGGCCGACCAGCACGGCAACGTGGTCGTCGTCTCCACCCGTGACTGCTCGCTGCAGCGCCGCCACCAGAAGCTGGTGGAGGAGGCCCCGGCGCCGTTCCTGTCCGAGGCGCAGATGGAGGAGCTGTACTCGTCCTCCAAGGCGATCCTCAAGGAGGCCGGTTACGTCGGCGCCGGCACGGTCGAGTTCCTGGTGGGCCTCGACGGCACGATCTCCTTCCTGGAGGTCAACACCCGTCTCCAGGTGGAGCACCCGGTCACCGAGGAGGTCGCCGGCATCGACCTCGTGCGCGAGATGTTCCGTATCGCCGACGGCGAGGAGCTCGGCTACGGCGACCCGGAGCTGCGCGGTCACTCCTTCGAGTTCCGCATCAACGGCGAGGACCCGGGCCGCAACTTCCTCCCGGCTCCCGGCACGGTCACGACGTTCGCGCCGCCGTCCGGCCCGGGTGTCCGGCTGGACGCGGGCGTGGAGTCCGGCTCGGTCATCGGCCCGGCGTGGGACTCCCTGCTGGCCAAGCTGATCGTCACCGGCCGCACGCGCAAGGAGGCCCTCCAGCGGGCCGCCCGTGCGCTGGAGGAGTTCCAGGTCGAGGGCATGGCGACGGCGATCCCGTTCCACCGTGCGGTGGTGAAGGACCCGGCGTTCGCGCCGGAGCTCACGGGCTCGACCGACCCGTTCACGGTGCACACCCGGTGGATCGAGACGGAGTTCGTCAACGAGATCAAGCCGTTCACGGCGCCGGCGGACGGTGCGGACGCGGACGAGGAGCCGGGCCGCGAGACGGTCGTCGTCGAGGTCGGCGGCAAGCGCCTCGAGGTCTCCCTGCCGTCGTCGCTGGGGATGTCCCTGGCTCGTACGGGTCTCGCGGCGGGCGCGAAGCCGAAGCGCCGCGCGGCGAAGAAGTCGGGCCCGGTGGCGTCCGGTGACACCCTCGCCTCCCCGATGCAGGGCACCATCGTCAAGGTCGCCGTCGAGGAGGGCCAGGAGGTCAAGGAGGGCGACCTGGTCGTCGTCCTGGAGGCCATGAAGATGGAGCAGCCCCTGAACGCGCACCGCTCGGGCACGATCAAGGGCCTGTCGGCCGAGATCGGCGCGTCGGTGACGTCGGGCGCGGCGATCTGCGAGATCAAGGACTGACCGCCCCTGGGCGGAAGGACCCTTTCGGCGCGGCCCCGGGCTTGGGGGCCGCGCCGACTGCGTGGAGGGACGTGTACGCCACGATCCCGGGTCGGGGACGGGCGGCTGCGTCGACTGGGTGGACGAACGCCTACGACGCGGTCCCGGGTCGGGGCCGCGCCGGGGGGTATCCGTCCTCGGAACGGCGCGATGGGGTCGGATACCGACTGACTCCCCGTTGACGCGCCAACCGCTGCGGGCGGACACCCCCCGACACGACCCCTTACGTGGTCCGGCGGGTGCGGGAGCGTCGTGGCGCGCCAGGCGCCGCGCAGGTCTAGGGCTGGGGGCACGTCTCGCTTCGCGCGCCGCGGGGAGGCGAGGCCGGCGCCCGTCCCGCCGCCGCTGCGGGCATGCGTGCCGCTAGGGGCGGCACGGGTGGGCGCAGCGGCACCCCGCTATGCCGGGCTGCGGACCCCACCCGGCCTCAGCACCAGCGCCGGGGGTCAGCCGCCGCCGACGTCATCGGCGCCGCAGATCAGCCACCCTCGCCCGCTCGGACCCGGGCCCTTGCTCACCCAGCATCGAGGCAGAGGCGGACCTCAACTGCCCACCAGCCCCCGGCACCTGCCGCCGAGGCCCGGGCAACGGCACATCCCGGCGCTGCTGGCGTGCCGGGACCGCATCACCCCCCGGGCCCCCCGCCCCCGCGCCGGCGGAACCCCCCTGCCCCCCGGCGACAGCGATCTGCACGCCCTGGTCGGCAAGCGCCTGGAGTTCCGTGGCGGCACGGTCGTCATGCGCCGGCGGCTCGTCCGTGACGAGGCGCGTGATGAGATCCGTCGGCACGGTCTGGAACATGGTGTCGGTGCCGAGCTTCGTGTGGTCGGCCAGCACCACCACCTCCGCAGCGGCCTGCACCAACGCCCGGTCGACGGACGCCGACAGCATGTTGGACGTGGACAGCCCGCGTTCGGCGGTCAGCCCTGCCCCGGACAGGAACGCACGCGACACCCGCAGCCCGTGCAGGGACTGCTCCGCACCGCTCCCGACCAGCGCGTAGTTCGAACCGCGGAGCGTACCGCCGGTCATCACGACCTCGACCCGGTTGGCATGGGCCAGCGCCTGGGCGACGAGGAGGGAGTTGGTGACGACCGTGAGGCCGGGCACCCGGGCGAGCCGGCGGGCCAGCTCCTGGGTCGTCGTACCCGCCCCGACCACGATCGCCTCGCCCTCTTCCACGAAGTTCGCGGCGAGGTCGGCGATGGCGGTCTTCTCGGCGGTCGCGAGATGAGACTTCTGCGGAAAGCCGGACTCCCGCGTGAAACCGCCCGGCAGTACCGCACCGCCGTGCCGGCGGTCGAGGAGTCCTTCTGCCTCCAGCGCGCGCACGTCCCGCCGTACGGTCACTTCGGAGGTCTGGACGACGCGGGCGAGCTCACGGAGCGACACGGCCCCGTTCGCTCGCACCATTTCGAGGATCAATTGGCGACGTTCTGCAGCGAACACGAAACTGACAGTAACGCCAGCGACCGTCTGCTTTCAGCAGTTTGCGCTGAATAGCAGAAGATGTTCGCACCAGGCAGCGGGAAGTGGTATAGGGCCTAGTCCCGCCGCCTATGCCGTACGAATGGTCGAACACTCCCCGTGACCAGGGAGGAGTCGATTCCGGCCTCAGCCCTCGGCCGTCTCCTTGCGGGTGTGCAACTGCCGTGCCACCTCGGCGATCGAGCCCGACAACGAGGGATAGACGGTGAAGGCGTTCGCGATCTGTTCGACGGTCAGATTGTTGTCGACCGCGATCGAGATGGGGTGGATCAGCTCCGAGGCGCGCGGCGACACGACGACACCGCCGACCACGATCCCGGTGCCCGGACGGCAGAAGATCTTGACGAAGCCGTCGCGGATGCCCTGCATCTTCGCGCGCGGGTTGCGCAGCAGCGGCAGCTTCACGACCCGCGCGTCGATCTTCCCGGCGTCGACGTCGGCCTGGGTGTAGCCGACGGTCGCGATCTCCGGGTCGGTGAAGACGTTCGAGGAGACGGTCTTCAGGTTCAGCGGGGCCACCGCGTCACCCAGGAAGTGGTACATGGCGATGCGGCCCTGCATGGCGGCCACGGACGCGAGGGCGAACACACCGGTCACGTCACCGGCCGCGTACACGCCGGGAGCGGTCGTACGCGACACCTTGTCGGTCCAGATGTGGCCGGACTCGCGCAGCCGGACACCGGCCTCCTCCAGCCCCATCCCGGCGCTGTTGGGGACGGCGCCGACGGCCATGAGGCAGTGCGAGCCGGTGATGACGCGCCCGTCGGCGAGGGTCACCTCGACCCGGTCGCCCACCCGCTTGGCGGACTGCGCGCGGGAGCGCCCCATGACGTTCATGCCGCGCCGCCGGAAGACGTCCTCCAGCACGGCCGCCGCGTCCGGGTCCTCGCCGGGCAGCACGCGGTCCCGCGACGACACGAGCGTCACGCGGGAACCCAGCGCCTGGTAGGCACCGGCGAACTCGGCGCCGGTCACACCGGATCCGACCACGATCAGTTCCTCGGGGAGCTCGTCGAGGTCGTACACCTGGGTCCAGTTCAGGATCCGCTCGCCGTCCGGCTGCGCGTCGGGCAGCTCACGGGGATGCCCGCCGGTCGCGATGAGCACGGCGTCCGCCGTCAGGGTCTCCTCGCTGCCGTCGGCGGCGCGCACCACCACCTTGCGCGACCCGTCGAGCGCCTGCATGCCCTCCAGCCGCCCGCGCCCGCGCATGACACGCGCCCCGGCACGCGTCACGGAGGCCGCGATGTCGTGGGACTGGGCGAGCGCGAGCCGCTTCACACGCCGGTTGACCTTGCCCAGGTCGACGCCCACCACCCGGGCGGACTGCTCCATGGGAGGGGTGTCGTCGGCGACGATGATGCCCAGCTCCTCGTACGAGGAGTCGAAGGTGGTCATCACCTCGGCCGTGGCGATCAGGGTCTTCGACGGCACGCAGTCGGTGAGCACCGACGCCCCGCCCAGACCGTCGCAGTCGACGACGGTCACCTCCGCGCCGAGTTGAGCGGCCACCAGCGCCGCTTCGTATCCGCCGGGTCCGCCACCGATGATCACGATCCGAGTCACGTACTCCATTGTCCCGCACGCAACAACGTGACACCGCCCGGGGGCCCACCCGTGCGCCGGTCGTTACACGAGTGACGCCGGACCACCTGCCGTACCCTTCCCCCATGTCGCTCTACGCCGCGTACGCCGGCAACCTCGACGCGCGGCTGATGTCCCGCCGCGCCCCGCACTCGCCGCTGCGCGCCACCGGCTGGCTGAACGGATGGCGACTGACCTTCGGCGGCGAGCACATGGGCTGGGAGGGCGCCCTGCCGACGATCGTGGAGGACCCGCTCTCCCAGGTCTTCGTCTCCCTCTACGACATCGCCCCCATGGACGAGGAGTCACTCGACCGCTGGGAGGGCGTGGGCCTCGACATCTACCGCCGTACGCGCGTACGGGTCCACACCCTGGACGGTGAGGACACCGCCTGGGCCTTCGCCCTGAACGCCTACGAGGGCGGTCTGCCCTCCGCCCGCTACCTGGGCGAGATCGCCGACGCGGCGGAGTCGGCCGGCGCCCCCCACGACTACGTGATGGAACTCCGCAAGCGCCCCTGCTGACGGCGTCCCGCACCGAGGCCTCTCGTCGGAAACGACAAGACAACGATCGCCACCCCGTGAGCTCTGCCATCTACGCGCGTAGGCATTCACCGGCTACCCTCGTCGGCGTGAACGCATCTCTTCTTCCGGACGACATCCAGGGCGACCCCCACGCGGCCGCCGACGCCGCCGCGGCCCGCCTGCGCGAACTGACGGGCGCCGAGACCCACGACGTCGCCCTCGTGATGGGCTCCGGCTGGGCCCCGGCCGTGGACGCGCTGGGCGCCCCCGAGGCCGAGTTCCAGGTCACCGAGCTCCCCGGTTTCCCGCCCCCGGCGGTGGAGGGTCACGGCGGCAAGATCCGCTCGTACCGGATCGGCAACAAGCGCGCCCTGGTCTTCCTCGGCCGCACGCACTACTACGAGGGCCGCGGGGTCGCAGCCGTCTCCCACGGCGTCCGCACCGCGGTCTCGGCCGGCTGCAAGACGGTCGTCCTCACCAACGGCTGCGGCGGCCTGCGCGAGGGCATGCGCCCCGGCCAGCCGGTCCTCATCAGCGACCACATCAACCTCACCGCCACCTCCCCCATCATCGGCGCGAACTTCGTCGACCTCACCGACCTGTACTCCCCGCGCCTGCGGGCCCTGTGCAAGGAGGTCGACCCCACGCTGGAGGAGGGCGTCTACGCCCAGTTCCCCGGCCCGCACTACGAGACCCCGGCCGAGATCCGCATGGCCCGGGTGATCGGCGCGGACCTGGTGGGCATGTCGACGGTCCTCGAGGCGATCGCCGCGCGCGAGGCGGGCGCCGAGGTCCTGGGCATCTCCCTCGTCACCAACCTCGCCGCGGGCATGACGGGCGAGCCCCTGAACCACGAGGAGGTCCTGCAGGCCGGCCGCGACTCCGCGACCCGCATGGGTTCCCTGCTCGCGCAGGTCCTCGGCCGCCTCTGAGCCGGATCGCGCCTGCGGGTCCGTGGTGACCGGCCGCGCAGTGCTCGCGCCCCCCCGACGCCATGGGGACGCACCCGCACCCGCGTACGGCGGGAAGGGGCCGTGTCGGGGGGTGTCCGCCCGCAGCGGTTGGCGCGTCAACGGACGGTCAGTCGGTACGCAACCCCATCGCGCCGTTCCGAGGACGGACACCCCCCGGCGCGGCCCCGACCCCACCCCGCGCGAAGGCGAAACGAGCGCGCACCCCCACCAGCCCCGCAGGCACATGACACCGCACCGCCCCGCACGCCACCACACCGGAGAGGCTGACACCACACCGTGCACGACGAACTCATCGCACAGGCCCAGGCGTGGCTCACCGAGGACCCCGACCCGGACACCCGCGCCGAACTCGCCCGCCTCATCGAGGCCAAGGACGAGACCGAACTCGCCGCCCGTTTCAGCGGCACCCTCCAGTTCGGCACCGCCGGCCTCCGCGGCGAACTCGGCGCCGGCCCCATGCGCATGAACCGCTCGGTCGTCATCCGCGCCGCCGCCGGCCTCGCCGCGTACCTCAAGAAGCAGGGCCACGACAACGGCCTCGTCGTCATCGGCTACGACGCCCGCCACAAGTCCCACGACTTCGCCCAGGACACCGCCGCCGTCATGATCGGCGCGGGCCTGCGCGCGGCCGTCCTGCCCCGCCCCCTCCCGACCCCCGTGCTCGCCTTCGCCATACGGCACCTCGGCGCGGTCGCGGGCGTGGAGGTCACCGCCAGCCACAACCCGCCCCGGGACAACGGCTACAAGGTGTACCTCGGCGACGGCTCCCAGATCGTCCCCCCGGCGGACATCGACATCGCGGCGGAGATCGCGGCCGTCCCGTCCCTCACCACGGTCCGGCGCCCCACCGAGGGCTGGGACGTCCTCGACGACAGCGTCCTCGACGCCTACCTCGCCCGCACGGACGCCGTCCTGGCCGAGGGTTCCCCCCGCACCGCCCGCACGGTGTACACGGCGATGCACGGCGTCGGCAAGGACGTCCTCCTGGCGGCCTTCGCCCGCGCCGGCTTCCCGGAGCCGGTCCTCGTCGCGGAGCAGGCCGAACCCGACCCGGAGTTCCCGACCGTCGCGTTCCCCAACCCGGAGGAGTCCGGCGCGATGGACCTGGCCTTCGCGACCGCACGCGCCGGCGAGTCCGCCCCGGACCTGATCATCGCCAACGACCCGGACGCGGACCGCTGCGCCGTCGCCGTCCAGGACGGCGCCGACTGGCGCATGCTGCGCGGCGACGAGGTGGGCGCCCTGCTCGCCGCCCACCTGGTGCGCCGCGGAGCGACCGGCACCTTCGCGGAGTCGATCGTCTCCTCGTCCCTCCTCGCCCGCATCGCCGCGAAGGCGGGCCTCCCGCACGTCGAGACCCTCACCGGCTTCAAGTGGATCGCCCGCGCCGAGGGCCTGCGCTACGGCTACGAGGAGGCCCTCGGCTACTGCGTGGACCCCGAGGGCGTACGCGACAAGGACGGCATCACGGCCGCGCTGCTCATCACGGAACTGGCGTCGGGGCTCAAGGAGGAGGGCCGCACGCTCCTCGACCTGCTGGACGACCTGGCGGTGGAGCACGGCCTGCACGCGACGGACCAGCTCTCGGTGCGCGTCGAGGACCTGTCCCTCATCGCCGCCGCGATGCGGCGCCTGCGCGAGCAGCCCCCGACGGAACTGGCGGGCCTGCCGATCACCCGCACGGACGACCTCACCCAGGGCACGGCCGACCTCCCGCCCACGGACGGTCTGCGCTACACCCTCGACGGCGCCCGCGTGATCGTCCGCCCGAGCGGTACGGAACCGAAGCTGAAGTGCTACCTGGAGGTCGTGATCCCGGTCGGGTCGCACGACGACCTCCCGGCGGCCCGGGCGCAGGCGACGGCCCTGCTGGAGGCGGTCAAGCGCGACCTGTCGGCGGCGGCGGGCATCTGAGGCGAGGGCCCCGCACGGGGCCCCGCAGACCGGCTCCCCGCGGACCTCAGCCCAGCGCCACCAGGATCAGCACCAGCACGGCTCCCACCACCGCCGGCGCCAGCACCTCGTAGGCCCACCGCACGGTGATCTCGCCCTGCGCCGGTTCCGCCCGGTGCCGCGCCTCGTGCAGTCCGCGCAGCTCGTCCATGATCCGGTCGGTCTCGGCCCGCACGGGCCCCTCGGAGACGGAGTCCCCGCCGAGGCCGCCGCCCAGGCCCCGCATCCCGAGCGCACTGCCGCGGCCCTCGTCCCGGCCCATCTCCCGCCGGGCCTGTGCCGTCGCCCTCATCTCGCGCCGCGCGGCCTTCTTGCGGGCGCGCAGCGACACGGGCACGGCCCACAGCTGGTACTTCGCGCCGGACTCGGTGAGGACCTCGTTGGAGTAGGAGGAGCGCAGCGAGGCGACCTGCCCCCAAGGCACGACGACGAGCCGGAAGGGGTTGCGGATCCGCAGCCGGTCGTCGCCGGCGTACACGGCGGGCCGCAGGGTGAAGGCGACGACCAGCGGTACGACGAGGAGCAGCACGGCGAGCGCGAGCCAGGGCGTGCGTCCCTCGCCGGAGAGCACCGCGTCGATGCCGAGCCACCCGGCGATGGCGAGCAGCAGCACACCACCGGCGATGGCCGGGACCGACCGGTACACCCGGTCCTTGGACTCGGGCTCCGAGGGCTGCGGCGCCGGTGACTGGGGTTCGGGGCTGGTCATGTCTCGATTCTGCCGGACCCTTCCTCCGGCCCTTCATCCGCCCGGGGAGCAGCGGCGGATCCGCTTCGGAAGAATCGGGGGCTGTACAGCCGCTACGCGCGTAGATATGCTCGTCTGGTGACCATGCCCAGTTCTGCACTCACCGCAGCTCACCCCCTCAAGGACGTCGCCGCGTCCGACAGCTCGCTGCGCCGCTTCCTCCACGGGCTCCCCGGCGTCGACGCGGTCGGGCTCGAGGCCCGTGCGGCCTCCCTCGGCACCCGTTCGATCAAGACGACCGCGAAGGCGTACGCCATCGACCTCGCCATCTCGATGGTCGACCTGACGACGCTGGAAGGCGCGGACACCCCGGGCAAGGTCCGGGCGCTCGGCGCGAAGGCGGTCAAGCCCGACCCGACCGACCGTACGACGCCCGCGACGGCCGCGGTCTGCGTCTACCCCGACATGGTCGCCGTGGCCAAGGAGGCCGTCGCCGGCTCCGGCGTGAAGGTCGCCTCGGTGGCCACGGCGTTCCCGGCCGGACGCGCCGCGCTCGACGTCAAGCTGGCCGACGTGCGGGACGCCGTCGCCGCTGGTGCGGACGAGATCGACATGGTCATCGACCGCGGAGCGTTCCTCGCGGGTCGATACTTGAAGGTGTACGACGAGATCACCGCCGTGAAGGAGGCCTGCGGCACCTCGGCGCGCCTGAAGGTCATCTTCGAGACCGGCGAGCTCTCGACGTACGACAACATCCGCCGCGCCAGCTGGCTCGGCATGCTGGCGGGCGCGGACTTCATCAAGACCTCCACCGGAAAGGTCGCGGTCAACGCGACCCCGGCGAACACGCTGCTGATGCTGGAGGCGGTGCGCGACTTCCGGGCGCAGACCGGCATCCAGGTCGGCGTGAAGCCGGCCGGCGGCATCCGCACCTCCAAGGACGCCGTCAAGTTCCTCGTGCTGGTCAACGAGACCGCGGGCGAGGACTGGCTGGACAACCACTGGTTCCGCTTCGGCGCCTCCTCGCTGCTGAACGACCTGCTGATGCAGCGGCAGAAGCTGGCCACCGGCCGCTACTCCGGTCCCGACTACGTGACGGTGGACTGATCACCATGGCATCGGTATTCGAATACGCCCCGGCCCCCGAGTCGCGCGCGATCGTCGACATCGCGCCCTCCTACGGCCTGTTCATCGACGGCGAGTTCGTCGAGGCGGCCGACGGCAAGGTCTTCAAGACCGTCTCGCCGTCCTCCGAGGAGGTCCTGTCCGAGATCGCGCAGGCCGGTTCCGAGGACGTCGACCGCGCGGTGAAGGCCGCGCGCCGGGCGTTCGAGAAGTGGTCGGCGCTGCCGGGCGCGGAGCGCGCGAAGTACCTGTTCCGCATCGCTCGGATCATCCAGGAGCGTTCGCGCGAGCTCGCCGTCCTCGAAACCCTCGACAACGGCAAGCCGATCAAGGAGACCCGCGACGCGGACCTCCCCCTGGTCGCCGCGCACTTCTTCTACTACGCGGGCTGGGCCGACAAGCTCGACCACGCCGGCTTCGGCGCGAACCCGAGGCCGCTCGGCGTCGCGGGCCAGGTCATCCCGTGGAACTTCCCGCTGCTGATGCTCGCGTGGAAGATCGCCCCGGCGCTCGCCACGGGCAACACGGTCGTCCTGAAGCCGGCCGAGACGACCCCCCTGTCCGCGCTGTTCTTCGCGGACATCTGCCGCCAGGCCGGCCTGCCCAAGGGTGTCGTCAACATCCTCCCGGGCTACGGCGACGCGGGCGCGGCGCTGGTCGCCCACCCGGACGTGAACAAGGTGGCCTTCACCGGTTCCACGGCCGTCGGCAAGGAGATCGCCCGCACGGTCGCCGGGACCCGCAAGAAGGTCACGCTCGAACTGGGCGGCAAGGGCGCGAACATCGTCTTCGACGACGCCCCCATCGACCAGGCCGTCGAGGGCATCGTCAACGGCATCTTCTTCAACCAGGGCCAGGTCTGCTGCGCGGGCAGCCGCCTGCTGGTGCAGGAGTCGATCCAGGAGGAGCTCCTGGAGTCCCTGAAGCGCCGCCTGTCCACGCTGCGCCTCGGCGACCCGCTGGACAAGAACACGGACATCGGCGCGATCAACTCCGAGGAGCAGCTCACCCGCATCACCTCGCTCGTCGAGCAGGGCGAGGCGGAGGGCGCCGAGCGCTGGTCGCCGGCGTGCGAGCTGCCGGAGAGCGGCTACTGGTTCGCCCCGACGCTGTTCACGAACGTCACCCAGGCGCACCGGATCGCCCGCGACGAGATCTTCGGGCCGGTGCTGTCGGTGCTGACGTTCCGCACGCCGGACGAGGCGGTCGCCAAGGCCAACAACACGCCGTACGGCCTGTCCGCCGGCATCTGGACGGAGAAGGGCTCGCGCATCCTGGCGGTCGCGAACAAGCTCCGCGCGGGTGTCGTCTGGTCCAACACGTTCAACAAGTTCGACCCGACGTCGCCGTTCGGCGGTTACAAGGAGTCGGGCTTCGGCCGCGAGGGCGGCCGCCACGGCCTGGAGGCGTACCTCGATGTCTGACAAGTCCGAGCAGCAGCGCCTGAGCGTCTTCAAGACCTACAAGCTGTACGTCGGCGGGAAGTTCCCGCGTTCCGAGAGCGGCCGGGTGTACGAGGTGACCGACACGAAGGGCAAGTGGCTGGCGAACGCACCGCTGTCCTCCCGCAAGGACGCCCGGGACGCGGTCGTCGCGGCGCGCAAGGCGTTCGGCGGCTGGTCGGGGGCGACGGCGTACAACCGCGGTCAGGTGCTATACCGCGTCGCCGAGATGCTGGAGGGCCGCCGCGACCAGTTCACGCGCGAGGTGGCCGACGCGGAGGGCCTGTCCAAGTCCAAGGCGGGCGTGGTCGTCGACGCGACGATCGACCGCTGGGTCTGGTACGCGGGCTGGACCGACAAGATCGCCCAGGTGGTCGGCGGCGGCAACCCGGTCGCGGGTCCGTTCTTCAACCTGTCCTCCCCCGAACCGACGGGCGTGGTCGCGGTGCTGGCGCCGCAGGAGTCGTCGTTCCTGGGCCTGGTGTCGGTGCTCGCCCCGGTGATCGCGACCGGCAACACGGCGATCGTGGTGGCCAGCGAGAAGGCCCCGCTGCCCGCGCTGTCCCTGGCCGAGGTGCTGGCCACGTCGGACGTCCCCGGCGGCGTGGTCAACGTCCTGTCGGGCCGCACGGCGGAGATCGCCACCCCGCTCGCGTCCCACCAGGACGTCAACGCGATCGACCTCGCGGGCGCCGACGAGGTGCTGGCGAAGGAGCTGGAGATCGCCGCGGCCGACAACCTCAAGCGGGTTCTCCGTCCACAGCCTGTGGATTACACGGAGACGCCCGGCACCGACCGCATGACGGCGTTCCTGGAGACCAAGACGGTCTGGCACCCCACGGGTTCGCTCGGCGCGTCGGGTTCCTCCTACTAGGAGCCTTCCGGCGGGCACGTCCCCCGGGCACCTCACAGCCGAAGCCCCGGCCCTCCTCCGTCCGGGAGGGCCGGGGCTTCTTCCGTGCCCGCGCCTACTGCTGCTGCGACAGCAGCCCGACCGCCTGCCCCACCACCGGGATGCTCCCGATCGACTGCGCCTGCGCCACGGGACCCGTCAGCGCCTGGGACGTCATCGGCTTGAAGTCGGCGAGGCCGGTGCCGATGCCGTTGTCGAGCGGGTCGACTCCCGTACCGGCGAGCGGATTGGGCTTGAGGCCGGCGACCGGGCCGGTGACGTAGCCGACGGTGCCGGTCACGGCCTGGAGGCCGGACTGCGGGTCGATCTTGCCGAGGGAGGTGGGACGGGAGTTCACCACGCCCAAGACCGACTCGGTGTCCGCCGCGGCCGACGCGGCGCCCGCCCCCAGCGCCACGCCCGCGGTCGCGAGGACGGCCAGGGCACGCTGGGCGGCCGGCTTCTTGGGAGAGTCGTGTCGGGCCATGACTGCCACCTTCTACTGCACTGGGTAATCGTGTCGGGACCGAGGGTAGTTGAGGTGTGACGCGCGCATCAAAGCCGACCCGCGGGGTCGTACGGCCCCCGGTGGATGCCTCACACTGGTGTCCCGTGAGTTCTCCTCTGCCCCTATCGACGCGCGTCGTGCTGCTCTGCGGCCCTTCCGGCTCCGGCAAGTCCCTCCTCGCGGCCCGCTCCGGCCTTCCGGTGCTGCGGCTCGACGACTTCTACAAGGAGGGTGACGACCCGACCCTGCCCCTGGTGGCGGAGAGTTCCGACATCGACTGGGACCATCCCGGCTCGTGGGACGCGGACGCGGCCGTCGCCGCCATCGTGGAGCTGTGCGGCACGGGCCGTACGGACGTCCCCGTCTACGATCTCTCGCTGAGCGCCCGTACCGGCGCCGACACGGTCGACATCGGGCGGACCCGGCTGTTCATCGCGGAGGGCATCTTCGCCGCGGAGATCGTCACGCGCTGCCGTGAACTCGGCGTCCTCGCCGACGCGCTGTGCCTGAGCCGGGGCCCGGTGCAGACGTTCCGCCGCCGCTTCCTGCGGGACCTCAGGGAGGGCCGCAAGTCCGTGCCGTTCCTGCTGCGCCGCGGCTGGCGCCTGATGCGGCAGGAGCGCACGATCGTCGCCCGTCAGACGGCGCTGGGCGCGTACGCCTGCGACCGCGACGAGGCGATGGGCCGACTGGCGGCAGCGGCGGCCGGCCGGTGCGCGGGGCTCGGCACGGCGGCCTGATGCCCCGGGCGGACGCCGGGACCACGCTCGCGACCGAACTGGGCGCGCGGGCACAGGACGTCCAACGGGTGCGCACCCCGCGCGGGGGCACCCTCCTGGGCTTCCGGTGCACGCCGGACGCGTGCCTGGACGTGTGGCGGCGCGCCCGTGAGCGCCACGCGGACACGGGATGGTGGCCGTTCATCACCCACACTCAGCCGTCGGACTGGGAGTGGGCAGACCTACCGGACGGCAGTCACCGCGGCGAGACCCACGGGCCGTTCGTCGCCCGACTGGTGGAGCTTCAGGCGGGGGAACTGCTCAAGGAGGCGGAGACGTTCCGGCCGCCGACGGGACGCCTGCCCGTGCGGGACCTGGACGACCTGGCCGGACGACTCGTCGCCGCCGTTCCGCACTCCGCGCCGCCCCGGCCCGCGGAAACACGCCTCGCCACCTTCTTCGCGGGGCCGCCGGAGTGGATCTGCCTCGTCCCCACCGGGGACCCGGCCGGGCTGCCGGAACTCCTGGACGCTCCCGACACACCGAACCACACCCCGTTCCCGGGCCGGGAGTCCCTCTCGTACCGGGATCACGCCGACGTCCTGCGCGAGTGGCACGACCGGTTCGGGGCCGAGATCTGCTACCTCGACACCGACGCGCTCCTGCTGTCGGTCCGGAACCCTCCGACGGATCCGCTCCAGGTGGCGCGGGTCGCGATCGAGCACTACGCGTACTGCCCCGACTTCGACCAGCTCATCGGCGGGCTGCCGGAGGTCGCCGCACACCAGGCGCCGACGCGGTTCTGGTTCTTCTGGTGGGACTGAGCCGCCCGACTCAGCCGCGGGAGCACACAGCATGAGAAGCGGGACTGGACGGACCCCCCGGCCCTCCAGTCCCGCTTCCGTACTCCCCCGTTGTCCTCCCCCGAGTCCCCCCGCTGTCCTGCGGAGACACCCCCCAGCGTCTCTGCAGTCCCCACTCTCCTACCAGGACGCCCCCCGGCGTCCCCGCGGTTCCCCCGTGGGGCCCCCTTGTGGTGCTCCCCCCCGAACCTTCAGGCGACGAGCTCGCCGAAGGCGTCCTCCTCGTCACGGCCGAAGCTGAGGACCTCGTCCTCGCGCAGCCGGCGGAGCGACCGCCAGATGCTGGACTTCACCGTGCCGACACTGATGTCGAGGATCTCCGCGATCTCCGGGTCCGTGCGGCCCTCGTAGTAGCGCAGGACCAGCATGGTGCGCTGGAGTTCGGGCAGCCGGGCCAGCGCCTGCCACAGGACCGCGCGCAGCTCGGTGCCGCGCATCGCGTCCGTGTCGCCGGGCGTCTCCGGCAGTTCCTCGGTCGGGTACTCGTTGAGCTTGCGGCGCCGCCAGGCGCTGATGTGCAGGTTGGTCATGGTGCGGCGGAGGTATCCGCCGACCGCGGCCTTGTCGCTGATCCGGTCCCACGCCCGGTAGGTCGAGAACAGCGCGCTCTGCAGCAGGTCCTCGGCCTCGAAGCGGTCGCCGGTCAGGTGGTAGGCGGTTGCGTACAGGGAGGCGCGACGCTCCTGGACGTAGGCGGTGAACTCCGCCTCCGTCAGCGAGCGGCGCTCCCCCGAGCCCTCCCTGTACGCGGCTCCCCCGTGAGCCGCCCCCGTCCCCTTGTTCTCCCCCGTGTGTGCGTCGACCACCGTCATGAACCCGGTGTGCTGACGCCCGGTACCGCGAGCGCACCCCCGCCCGCTCGTGGCACCGGACTTCTCGGACCCCCTGTGCACGTCGTGCAGACGCGTGACAACTGCGCTGGTGCTGATGCCGTGCAGCGTGTTCATCTCGCGCCCCCCGTCGTGGACTTCCGATGTGCGGCCCGCCGGTTGGGCGGGCTTCCTTGCCTGTGCCGAAAAGCTTGCCGCGGCACTTTCATGGCCGTGTCCGCCGACTGTCACAGACCTGTCACAAGGGTCGGCCACACCTCGTCCACAGGTCGTCCACACACCCCGGCGGTACCGGCCCGCATCGAGTGGGACCCACCGGTCGAACCCCGGCCCCTCCATGGGCCAGAATGAGCGCGTGCCTTCCCTGTTGCTGATCGAGGACGACGACGCCATCCGGACGGCCCTGGAGCTCTCACTGACGCGCCAGGGCCACCGCGTGGCGACCGCTGCCAGCGGTGAGGACGGTCTGAAGCTGCTCCGCGAGCAGCGGCCGGATCTGATCGTGCTGGACGTGATGCTGCCCGGCATCGACGGGTTCGAGGTGTGCCGGCGCATCCGGCGCACGGACCAGTTGCCGATCATCCTGCTGACCGCGCGCAGCGACGACATCGACGTGGTGGTCGGGCTGGAGTCCGGCGCCGACGACTATGTCGTCAAACCGGTGCAGGGGCGGGTGCTCGACGCCCGGATCCGGGCCGTGCTGCGGCGCGGCGAGCGGGAGTCGAACGACGCGGCGAGCTTCGGCAGCCTCGTCATCGACCGCTCGGCGATGACGGTCACGAAGAACGGCGAGGACCTCCAGCTCACGCCGACCGAGTTGCGGCTGCTGCTGGAGCTGAGCCGGCGGCCGGGCCAGGCGCTGTCCCGCCAGCAGTTGCTGCGCCTGGTCTGGGAGCACGACTACCTGGGCGACTCGCGGCTCGTGGACGCCTGCGTCCAGCGGCTGCGGGCCAAGGTCGAGGATGTGCCGTCGTCCCCGACGCTGATCCGTACCGTGCGGGGTGTCGGCTACCGGCTGGACGCGCCTCAGTGACCCAGGCGCACCAAGGGGGGGCCCGCGGCTGGACCGGGGCGCGCAAGGGAGTTCTGTCGGGGCTGCGCTTCACCAGCCTGCGGCTGCGGCTGGTCGTCGTGTTCGGTCTGGTGGCCCTGACGGCCGCCGTGTCCGCGTCGGCCATCGCGTACTGGCTCAACCGCGAGGCCGTGCTCACCCGCACCCAGGACGCCGTGCTGCACGACTTCGAGCAGGAGATGCAGAACCGGGCGGGCGCGCTTCCCGAGCGTCCCACGCAGGACGAGCTGCAGCACACGGCGGGCCAGATGGCGGGCAGCGACCAGCGTTTCAGCGTGCTGCTGGTCGGCCGCGACGCCGAGGGCCGGACCGTCTACGGCAGCTCCGGCGGGCTGAACGGCTTCTCGCTGCGTGACGTGCCCGAGTCGCTGCGCACGGCGGTCAACAGGACGCAGCAGGTCGACGAGGCCAACAAGTACCCCTATCACCTGTACTGGCAGCGGATAGTCGACCACGACACCCCGTACCTGGTCGCCGGTACGCGGGTGATCGGCGGCGGCCCGACCGGTTACATGCTCAAGTCGCTGGAGCCGGAGGCCAAGGACCTCAACTCGCTGGCCTGGTCGCTGGGCATCGCCACGGGGCTCGCGCTGATCGGCTCGGCGCTGCTGGCGCAGGCCGCGGCGACGACCGTGCTGAAGCCGGTGCAGCGGCTCGGGACGGCCGCGCGGCGGCTCGGCGAGGGCAAGCTGGACACCCGGCTCAGGGTGTCCGGGACCGATGAACTCGCTGATCTGTCGCGGACGTTCAACAACGCCGCGGAGGCGCTGGAGAAGCGGGTCGCCGAGATGGCCGCGCGGGACGAGGCGTCCCGGCGGTTCGTGGCGGACATGAGCCATGAGCTGCGGACGCCGCTCACCGCGATCACCGCCGTGACGGAGGTGCTGGAGGAGGAGCTGGAGGCGGAGACCGGGAGCATGGACCCGATGATCGAGCCCGCCGTCCGGCTGGTCGTCAGCGAGACGCGGCGGCTGAACGACCTGGTGGAGAACCTGATGGAGGTCACCCGCTTCGACGCGGGCACCGCCCGGCTGGTCCTGGACGACGTCGACATCGCCGACCAGATCACCGCCTGCATCGACGCCCGCGCCTGGCTGGACGCGGTCGAGCTGGACGCCGAGCGGGGCTTGCACGCCCGCCTGGATCCGCGGCGCCTGGACGTCATCCTGGCGAACCTCATCGGCAACGCGCTCAAGCACGGCGGCTCCCCGGTGCGGGTGTCCGTGCGGGAGGCGGACGACTCGATCGTCATCGAGGTGCGGGACCACGGGCCCGGCATCCCGGAGGACGTCCTGCCGCACGTCTTCGACCGCTTCTACAAGGCCAGCGCCTCGCGGCCGCGGTCCGAGGGCAGTGGCCTGGGACTGTCCATCGCGCTGGAGAACGCCCACATCCACGGCGGTGAGATCACCGCGGCGAACTCGCCCGATTCGGGCGCGGTGTTCACGCTGCGGCTGCCGCGCGGCACGTCGCCGGCGGAGGAGCAGCCCGCCGAGGACGAGCCGGCGCCGGGGAGCGGTGGCGACCGGCCCCGGGGCGAGGACGCGAAGGGGGACGTATGAGGACCGCGCGTGGGGCGGCCGTATCCCGGCTGCTCGCCGTTCCGGCGCTCGCCGTGCTGCTGGCCGGCTGCGGGATCCGGGCCACGGAGGTGCCGACGAACTTCGGGCCCGCGCCCTCGCGGGTGCAGTGTTCCCTCTCCGAGCCGGACGTCTCCGCCCAGGCGGCGCGGGGGCTGCCGGTGCAGGTGTTCCTGCTGTGCGGGTCCTCGCTGGTGACGGTCGACCGGACCGTGCGGGTCCCGGAGGGCGCGGCGGACTCCGAGCGGCGCCTGCTCGTCGCGCAGGGCCTGCTGGACCAGCTGGCCGCACCGCCGTCGACCGCCGAGAAGGAAGCCGGCTACAGCACGGACGTCCGCGGCGGCATCACCGTCGGCGAGCCGCGCCCCGGTGACCCGGACGACACGCTGCGGCTGAGCACGGCGCCGGCCGGTCTCACCTCGTACGCCCTCGCGCAGATCGTGTGCACCTTCTCCGACTCGGCGGCGGCCGACGGCGACGGTTCGGTCGTGCTGGGCGGCCCCGGCGCCGAGAGCCCGCGCCGCTACGAGTGCACCGACGAGGTACGGGCCCGCCCGGGCAGCACGGAGCCACCGTCGAAGGACGCAGCCGGGGAGTGACCGGGCCGGGGCTGCGGCACATACCCGTAGCCGACGGTGACCGGGCTGGGGCTGCCGCTCATGCCTGTGCTCGGGGGACCCGCCCGGGGCTGTAGTGGTTCCCGTGGCCGGAGGGTGACCTGCCGGGGCTGTGGCGCATGCCCGTGGCCCGGCAGGGTCGTTCGCCCGGGACCGTTGCGTACGCCCGTCCCGGGAAGGGGCCCCCTCGGGGCTGTGGCGTATGACTCATGGGGTCGGCGGGGTCGATCCCGGAACCGAAGGCGTCGGAGGCGGCGTCTTGGGGGGCGTGCAGCGTCAAGGCTCCATCGGCGGCAGCGCCGCGTCCCGCATCCGTGTGACAGGAGGTGTCCTCCTCGTCGCACACCTGGCGTTCGTCGCCTGGCTCACGCTGCGGCCGCTGGACGTGCCCTGGGTGATGCCGGCGAATCTCAGGCCGTTCGCGGGTATCCGGGCCGATCTCGCCCTGGGCTGGCCCGAGGCGGCCCGCCGGATCGGAGAGGGGCTGGCCCTGCTCGCGCCGCTGGGTGTGCTGCTGCCGCTGGCCGGCGGCAGACTGGACGTCTCGCCGCTGGCGTCCCTGCTGCGCACCGTCGCGGCCGCCGCGCTGCTCTCCTGGGGCATCGAGCTGCTGCAGACGGGCGTGCCCGGTCAGGTCGTCGACGTCGACTCGCTGTTCCTGAACACCCTGGGCGTGGCCCTCACGCATCTCGCGCTGGTCCCGGCGGGACGCTCCTGGCTGCGCCGCCGCACCACCGCCCGGCCACCGCGCACGCCCCTGCTCGCGGAGGAGCCGGCTCAGGGTCGGACCCCGACGATTCCCAGGGTCGGGATCGCCCCGTGGAGCGACGCTTTGCCCCCTTCGTCTCCGTAGCGTGGAGGGCAGATGGGGTACTCGGACGAGAGGCCTCACACACCCTCACGAAGGAGTCGCACATGTCCCGCCTCGCCCGCCCCACCCACGGCCGCATGATCGGCGGAGTGTGCGCCGCACTGGCACGGCGCTTCGGCACCTCGGCCACCACGATGCGGGTGATCTTCCTGATCTCGTGCCTGCTGCCCGGCCCGCAGTTCCTGCTGTACATCGCGCTGTGGATCCTGCTGCCCGCGGAGGACACGACCCACGGCAAGGCCCGAACGGCCTGGTAACGCCCGTACGCGAGAACGCCGATGGGGCGCACCCCGAGCGGGTGCGCCCCATCGGCAGGTGTGTCCGCGTGGGCGGCGGGTCAGCCGACCGGCACGCCGTTCACCGGCAGGCCGTGCGTGGGCAGCCCCTGCACCGGGAGCCCGCCCAGCAGCTTGGCGGCCGGGCCCGTCGGGCCGTGGGCGAGGATCTGCTCGGCGATCGGCTGGGCGGCGGCGAGACCGGCACCGGCCGCCGTCTGCCCCTGGCCCAGCGCCTCACCCGAGCCCGGCAGCGTCTGGGAGAGCTGCTCCGCCGGGAGCGCCGCGGTGACGGTCTCCAGGGTCTGGGCGGTGTCCGGGAGGGCGGCGTTGGCGGCGCCCGCACCGGAAGCGGCGAAGGCGGCACCGAGAGCGGCGACACCGAGGGACTTGGCAGCAGACTGCTTCATGAAATGCGTCCTCGTAACGGGATGACGAAAGTGGGTGAGCGGTCCAGCGACCGTAGACACCCGGCACCACCCGCCGCAAACATCGAAATGCGGACGGATTGTGAACACGGTCGGCGCCCGTCGTGAGCCGAATACCTCCGATTCAGTCGTCCGAGGGGGCGGAACCGCTGGTGGAGGCGGTTTGACGGAACAACCATTCGGATTTCAGCTCGGCATATCCGGGCTTGATGACGTCATTGATCATGGCCAGTCGTTCATCGAAAGGAATGAACGCTGATTTCATCGCATTGACAGAGAACCACTGCATGTCGTCGAGTGTGTATCCGAATGCCTCGACGAGATGCTCGAATTCCCGGCTCATGCTGGTGTGGGACATCAGCCGGTTGTCCGTGTTGACCGTGGCCCGGAAGTGCAGCCGGCGCAGCAGACCGATGGGGTGCTCGGCGTACGAGGACGCGGCCCCGGTCTGGAGGTTGGAGCTCGGGCACAGCTCCAGCGGGATGCGCTTGTCCCGGACGTAGGAGGCGAGCCGCCCGAGTTCGACCCGGCCGTCCTCGTGGACCTGGATGTCGTCGATGATCCGCACGCCGTGCCCGAGCCGGTCGGCGCCGCACCACTGGAGGGCCTGCCAGATGGAGGGCAGCCCGAAGGCCTCCCCGGCGTGGATGGTGAAGTGGTTGTTCTCGCGCTTGAGGTACTCGAAGGCGTCCAGGTGCCGGGTGGGCGGGTAGCCGGCCTCGGCGCCCGCGATGTCGAAGCCGACGACGCCCAGGTCCCGGTATCGGTTGGCGAGTTCGGCGATCTCCAGGGCGCGGGCCGCGTGCCGCATGGCGGTGAGCAGCGCGCCCACGCGGATGCGCGCGCCGTTCTCCCGGGCGCGCCGCTCCCCTTCCCGGAAGCCCTCGTTGACGGCCTCGACGACCTCTTCGAGGCTGAGGCCGCCCTCCAGGTGCTGCTCGGGGGCGTAGCGCACCTCGGCGTAGACGACGCCGTCCGCGGCCAGGTCCTCGGCGCACTCGGCGGCGACCCGGACCAGGGCGTCCCGGGTCTGCATGACGCCGACGGTGTGGGAGAACGTCTCCAAGTACCGTTCCAGGGAACCGGAGTCGGCGGCCTCGCGGAACCAGACGCCGAGCTTGTCGGGGTCGGTGTCCGGGAGCTGGGTGTAGCCGTTCTCGCGGGCGAGTTCGACGATCGTGCCGGGGCGCAGACCGCCGTCGAGGTGGTCGTGCAGCAGAACCTTGGGCGCCCGGCGGATCTGGTCCGTTGTCGGGGTGTTCGCAATGGTCTGGCTCGTCATTTCCGCACTCTAACTCCTACGCGCGTAGACGGCGCGTTGCCGTACCCCGTGCGTTTTCGTCGATACGCAACGGTGACCCCGGCGACGGGTCGCGTACACCCGCGCTTCTGACACTGTTCTGTCATGGCACACCAAGTGACGCCGGTTCGCAGGGCACGGCTGGGCAGGGCACTCGGTCCGGAACCGACGGCGGTGAGCGGCGTGGTGCTGCTGCTCCCGGGCGGCGACGAGGTCTCCGGCCGCAGACCGTCGCCCCTGCTGGCGACCGCCTCGGTGCGCGCCGTCGGACGCCGGCTGGCCCGCGCGGGCCGGGACGAGGGCCTCGCCGCGCACGTCGTGCACTACCGCTGCCGTGGCTGGAACGGCAGCGACGCCAACCTCGCGCAGGACGCGACATGGGCGGCCGACGAGGTCGTACGGCGGTACGGGGACGTCCCGGTCTGCCTGCTCGGTCTCGGGATGGGCGGCCGGGCCGGGCTGCGGGCGGGTGGTCACGACGCCGTCAACTCCGTGCTGGCGCTCGCCCCTTGGCTGCCGGAGGAGGACATCTCGGCGCCACCCGAACCGGTGAAACAGTTGGTCGGGCGCCAGGTGCTGATCGTGCACGGCACGAACGACGGGCGGACGGATCCGGAGCTGTCGTTCCGGCTGGCGGCGCGGGCGAAGAAGGCGAACCGGGACGTGTGCCGGTTCGAAGTGCACGCGGACGGGCACGGGTTGCATCAGTACCGGGACGAAGTGCTTGCACTGGCCGAGGACTTCGTGATGGGGGCGCTGTTCGGGCGGGCGGTGTCGCGGCCGGTGCGGGATGCGTTCGCCGCTCCGCCGCCGTTGGGGTTGCGGATGCCGTTGGCCGCGGGGTTCAGTCCTTCGAGGCGGTAGCGCCGCTGGGGTGCCTGTCCGGCGGCCCGTGCCGGTCGCATGTGGCTCGTCGCGCAGTTCCCCGCGCCCCTCAAGTCGGCAGCAGACTGCCCCTTCTCGAGAGCAGGAACCTCTTGAAAGCCGCCACCGGGGGTGTGTCCGGGTGGCCTTCCAGCCAGGCGACGCCGATCTCGCGGACGGCTCTCGGTGCCGTGACCGTCAGTTCCACGACGCCCGGGCGGGGGACGGCCGGTGGGGGCAGGAGGGCCACGCCGAGGCCCGCCGCCACCAGGCCCCTCAGCGTTTCCGCCTCCTCCCCCTCGAAGGCGATGCGGGGTTTGAAACCGGCCTCCTTGCAGAGGTCGTCGGTGATGCGGCGCAGGCCGTAGCCGGGTTCCAGGGTGACGAAGGTTTCGTCGGCGGCCTCGGCGAGGCGGATGCGGCGGCGGCCCGCGAGGGAATGGTCGGCGGGGACGACCAGACGCAGCTTCTGCTCGTCCAGGCGGCGGGCCACCAGGTCGGGGGCGTCCGGCACCGGGGACGTCAGGCACAGGTCGAGCTCGCCGGCGCGCAGGCCTTCCAGCATGGCCTCGCCGTAGTTCTGGACGAGGCTGAAGCGCACGCGCGGGTGGTCGGCGCGGAAGGCGTGCAGGAGGCCCGGTACGGTCTCGGCGCCCATGGTGTGCAGGAAGCCGAAGGCGACCTTGCCGGTGGTGGGGTCGGCGTCGGCGCGCACCTCCTCGGCGGCGCGCTCGACCTCGGCGAGGGCCCGTTCGACGGAGGCGAGGAAGGTGCGGCCGGCCGGGGTGAGGGAGACGGTGCGGCCGTGCCGGGCGAACAGGTCGACGCCCAGGTCCTGCTCCAGGCGGGCCATGGAGCGCGAGAGGGTCGACTGGGGGACGTTCATCTCCTGGGCGGCGCGCGTGACGTGCTCGGTGCGGGCGACGCCCGCGAAGTACGCCAGGCGCGGAGCCAGCAGTTTCGACATCTCCGCCCTGCCTTCTGTGTCACTGCTTGGTGACAGGCGAGGCTGTGAGCTTCGTTGATGCGCCATGGGAACGATTATCACCGTTCCATGCATTGGACGGATGAGTGCGGGCGTCCGTAGGTTCGAGGCATGTCTCCCGCCAGTACCGGGGCGTCCACCGTCGTGGGCGCCGATGCCTCTGTCCCTGCCGTCGACTCACGCGTCTCCCCGGGTGGCCCCGGCTACCGCCGGATGAGCTTCGCCCTCTTCCTCGCGGGTGTCGCGACCTTCGCGCTGCTGTACTCCACCCAGGCCCTTCTCCCGCTGATCTCCGGCGAGTTCGGGGTGGCGGCGAGCGACGCGAGCTGGACGGTGGCCGCCGCGACGGGCGGGCTGGCGCTGTTCGTGCTGCCGATGAGCGCCCTGTCGGAGCGCTTCGGACGCCGGGCGGTCATGACCGCGTCGCTGGCCGTGGCCGTCACGCTCGGGCTGCTGGTGCCCCTGGCCCCCTCCCTCGGTGTGCTGGTCGCGCTGCGGGCGTTGCAGGGCGCGGCCCTGGCCGGCCTGCCGGCGTCGGCGACCGCGTACCTCGCGGAGGAGGTCAGCCCCAAGGCGCTGGTCACCGCGATCGGCCTGTTCGTCGCGGGCAACAGCGTGGGCGGGATGAGCGGCCGGGTCATCACCGGCTGGGTCGCGCAGGAGTGGGGCTGGCGGGTCGCCGTCGGAGTCATCGGGGTGATCGCCGTGGCGTGCGCGGTGGCCTTCCGGCTGCTGCTGCCCGCGCCGAGGCACTTCAAGGCCGGCTCGCTGCGCCCGCGGGTCCTGGCCCGTACGGTCCGTGACCACCTGTCCAACCCGCTGCTGTGCCGGCTGTACGCGATCGGCGCGCTGTTCATGACGGTGTTCGGCGGCGTGTACACGGTCATCGGCTACCGGCTGACCGAGGCCCCGTTCTCGCTGCCGCAGGGCATCATCGGCTCGATCTTCCTGGTGTACCTGGTGGGCACGGTGTCGGCGTCGACCGCGGGCCGGCTGGTCGGACGGCTGGGCCGCAGGGGCGCGCTGTACGCGGGCGGCGGCACGACCGCGGCGGGCCTGCTGCTGTCCCTGGCGGGCTCCCTCCCGCTGGTCCTGCTGGGTCTGGTCCTGATCACGGCGGGCTTCTTCGCGGGCCACGCGGTCGCCTCCTCTGCGGTCAGCAAGACGGCCACGCACGGCCGCGCCCAGGCCTCGGCGCTGTACCAGTCGGCGTACTACATCGGCTCCAGCGCGGGCAGCACGCTCGGCGCGATCGCCTTCCACGCGGGCGGCTGGGCCGGGACGGTCGGGGTCGGCCTGCTGGCGGTCCTGGGCGTCGTGACGATCATCGTCTTCGGAACCCGGGCGGCCCGCCTGCAACGCCGCCACCTGGCCGCGGCGGCCTGAGCCTCGGCGCCGGTCCCCCTGTTCGGGTCCGGTGGTCAGTGGGTGCGGACACCGTCCGCGCCGGCTGACCACCGGACCGGGGCAGGGGGATTTCTGTCGGACTGCTTCGACCTGCGCTTTCGTGCGCCCGGGGGGCCGTTGTCAGTGGGCTGCGGTAGCTTCCGAAGTGCTGGGGCGCAACGGCGCGTGAACAGAACGTCCACAGGGGTGGGTGGAGATGGCGAACGGCACGGCGACACCGACGGACCTTGACACCAGGCTGGAGGCACACCGCACGGAGCTGACCGGCTACTGCTACCGCATGCTCGGCTCCTCCTTCGAGGCCGAGGACGCGGTGCAGGACACGATGGTCCGCGCCTGGCGCAGCTACGACAAGTTCGAAGGCCGCTCCAGCCTGCGCTCCTGGCTCTACCGCATCGCGACCAACGTGTGCCTGGACATGCTGAACGCGGGCAACAAGCGCGCCCGGCCCATGGATCTGACCGAGTCCACCCCGCTCGCCCGGGCCGCCCTCTCCCCCCGACCGGACAACACCTGGCTGGAGCCCATGCCGGACGCCCGTGTGCTGCCCACGACCGGCGACCCGGCGGAGGCGGCGGTCGCCAAGGAGTCCGTGCGGCTCGCCTTCATGGCCGCCCTGCAGAAGCTCCCGGCCAAGCAGCGCGCCGTGCTGATCCTGCGCGAGGTCCTGGCCTGGAAGGCCAGTGAGGTCGCCGAGCTGCTGGACACCTCGGTGGCGTCGGCGAACAGCGCCCTCCAGCGGGCCCGCGCCACCCTGGCCGAGCGGCGGGAGCCGGGCGCCGACGCGGCCGTCTCCGACCCACTGGACGAGGACCAGAAGAAGCTGCTCGACCGCTACGTGGCGGCCTTCGAGGGCTACGACATGACGGCGCTGACGGCCCTGCTGCACGAGGACGCGGTCATGACGATGCCGCCGTTCGACCTCTGGCTGACCGGCACGCGGGACATCACCGGCTTCATGACCACCCTCGGCGCGCCCTGCGCCGGCTCCCGGCTGGTGCCGGTGCAGGTCAACGGCCTGCCGGGGTTCGCCCAGTACAAGCCGGACCCGGAGAAGGGCGGCTTCACCCCGTGGGCGGTGCAGGTGCTGGAGATCTCAGACGGCCGGATCACCGGGTTCCACTGCTTCCTCGACACCCAGCGCTGGTTCCCGCTCTTCGATCTCCCCCTCCACCTCGAAGCGGAGCCCGACCAGGTCGAGCAGGGCGCGTAGGGCCGGGTCGGGGGCGCGCAGCCGGATGCCTCCCCCGGCGCGGCGGGCGGCCAGCTGGAGTTTCGCCAGCAGGTCGACGGCGGCGAGGCCCGGCGGCCCCAGTCCCCCGACGTCGCACACCACGACCCGGGCACCGCTGCCGTGCAGCAGTGCCCGCACATCGTCGCTGAGCCCCCTCACCTCGTCCCGGGTGACGGGGCCGGGCAGTACGAGTACGGGCGGTGTCATGGCGTCCACGATCGGTAGACCGGGCGGACAGCGGTAACTCATCGCGGGGTGGCGCATCGCGATGTCCCGTCCTCCCGGGGGGCGCGGTCACGGCGGGTCGGCGCCGTGAGGATCACATTGACCCCGCCCGCGTCTTCCCCAGAGGGTTGGGTGTATGCCCCAACCACCCGCTCCCGCCGCGCTGCCCGATGCCTTCCCCGCCGGTGAGGGGGCGCCGTGCAGGGGGTGCTGAGCGGGTTCGCGGTCATCGCCGTCGTCATCGGTGTCGGCTATCTGATCGGCCGCCGGGGGTATCTGGGCGACGGCGGCCGCGAGGTCCTGACCAAGCTCGCCTTCCACGTGGCGTCCCCGGCGCTGCTCTTCACGACCCTCGCGCAGGCCGACCTGTCGGTGATCTTCTCCGACCGGCTGCTGGTCACGGCGATGAGCACGGCAGCGGCGGCGGGTGTCTTCGTGGCGGTGGGCGCGGCGCGCGGGTGGGGCGTGGGCCGGACCACGATCGGCGCGCTGTGCTCCAGCTACGTCAACTCCGGGAACCTGGGCATTCCGATCGCCGTGTACGTGCTGGGTGACGCCTCGCTGGTCGCGCCGGTGCTGCTGTTCCAGCTGGTCGGGGTGACGCCGGTGGCGCTGACGGTCCTGGACCTGGCGAGCGGCGGGGCGAAGCGGCCCCTGTGGCAGCGGCTGCTGACGCCGTTGCGCAATCCGATCGCGCTGGGCTCCCTGGCCGGGGTGGCGGTCTCGGCGTCCGGCCTCACGGTGCCGGGCCCTCTGCTGGATCCTCTGACCCTGATCGGCAACATGTCGGTCCCGGCGGTCCTGCTGGCGTTCGGCATCTCCCTGCGCGGCAGCACGCTCCCGCTGCGCGGTGCGGAACGGGCCCCGGTGCTCCTCGCGGTCGCCCTGAAGTCCGTGGTGCAGCCTGTGGCCGCCTGGGCCCTGGCGGCGGGCGTCTTCGGTCTGCGCGGTGCCTTGCTGCTCGACGTGGTGGTGACCTCCGCGCTGCCGGCGGCACAGAACCTCTTCACGTACGCGAGCAGCTACCGGGTGGGCGAGGTACTGGCGCGGGAGGCGATCCTGCTGTCGACGGTGCTGGCGGTGCCGGTGCTGGTGGTCGTGGCGGCGGTGCTGGGGTGACTCAGTTCTCGGCGAACTCGCCGGTGTCGAGTTCGAGGCCGAAGGGCTCGGGCAGCGCGATACGTTCTCCGAACTTGCCCGCGTCGAGAACCCGGTAGACATCCCGTTGCGGTTCGCCGTAGAGCGTGATGGTGGGGCCGCCGGGGGCCCAGCCGTCGATGAGCAGATACAGCGGGACACCCGCCTGGGCGCAGCCTGCTGCCTTCTTGATCCGGTCGTGCGCCGCGTTCGACTTGGACGTGATCTCGACGATGAGTTCGGCGGCAGCTGCTGGGATGAAGTTGCCACCCTCGTCACGCAGCACCTGCCTGGGGGCTACCGCGAGATCAGGAATGTAGAGCCCGTCGCGGGACGGGACGGCCGTACCCAGAGTCTGGTAGATGCCCCAGTGCCTCGGGATGACCTCGTACAGGGCTCGCTGAACCAGGTCAGCGATGCCGTTGTGGGCGTTGGACGGCGGTGGTGCCACGGTGACGATCCCCTCGATGATCTCCACCTTGCAGCCCTCGGGCGCGTCCGTCTCCTGCCAGATCCGAACGAGGTCGTCCCACTCGTGGCCGTCGGCCGTCGAGTGGTCGACGGTGAGTGCGCTCATGGCGGTTCTCCAATCGGTGCGTCACCGATCCCAGCATGCCGAACGGGACCGGTGGGGGTCCACCGGTCCCGCTCACCCGAAGGGGAAACCGCCTGGTCAGGCGATACGTTCCAGCACCACCGGCGACGCCGTGAAGTCCGTGCCGGGCGCGGCCACGTCGTAGGAGCCCTCGATCGACTGGAGGGCGTACTCGAAGCGCTCGGGCGTGTCGGTGTGGAGGGTCAGGAGGGGCTGGCCCTCGGTCACCGTGTCGCCCGGCTTGGCGTGCATCTCGACGCCGGCGCCCGCCTGCACCGGGTCCTCCTTGCGGGCGCGGCCCGCGCCGAGGCGCCAGGCGGCGACGCCGATGTCGTAGGCGTCGAGGCGGGTCAGGACGCCCGAGGCCGGAGCCTTGATCACGTGCTGCTCGCGGGCCACCGGCAGCGTCGTGTCCGGGTCGCCGCCCTGGGCCGCGATCATGCGGCGCCAGACGTCCATCGCCGAGCCGTCGGCGAGGGCCTTCGCCGGGTCGGCGTCCTTGACGCCGGCCGCGTCGAGCATCTCGCGGGCAAGGGCGATCGTCAGCTCGACCACGTCCGCGGGGCCGCCGCCCGCCAGGACCTCGACCGACTCGCGGACCTCCAGGGCGTTGCCGGCCGTCAGACCGAGCGGGGTGGACATGTCCGTCAGCAGCGCGACCGTCTTCACGCCGTGGTCCGTGCCCAGGCCGACCATCGTGGAGGCCAGCTCGCGGGCGTCCTCGATGGTCTTCATGAAGGCGCCGGTGCCGACCTTCACGTCCAGGACCAGCGAGCCCGTGCCCTCGGCGATCTTCTTGGACATGATCGAGGAGGCGATCAGCGGGATCGCCTCGACCGTGCCGGTGACGTCCCGCAGGGCGTAGAGCTTCTTGTCGGCGGGGGCCAGGCCGTCGCCCGCCGCGCAGATGACCGCGCCGGTGGTGTCGAGGACGTTCAGCATCTCCTCGTTGGACAGCAGCGCGCGCCAGCCGGGGATCGACTCCAGCTTGTCGAGGGTGCCGCCGGTGTGGCCGAGGCCGCGGCCGGACAGCTGCGGGACGGCCGCGCCGCAGGCGGCGACCAGGGGGGCCAGGGGCAGTGTGATCTTGTCGCCGACGCCGCCCGTGGAGTGCTTGTCGGCGGTCGGGCGGGACAGGGACGAGAAGTCCATGCGCTCGCCGGAGGCGATCATCGCGGCCGTCCAGCGGGCGATCTCGCGGCGGTTCATGCCGTTCAGCAGGATCGCCATGGCGAGAGCGGACATCTGCTCGTCGGCGACCTCCCCGCGGGTGTACGCGTCGATGACCCAGTCGATCTGTGCGTCGCTGAGCTCACCGCGGTCCCGCTTGGTGCGGATGACGGAGATGACGTCCATGGCCATGGCTTGGCTTCCTTCCGAGGGTTCCAGAAGCCGTACGGCCCCCCTGAGCCGGTCGCGTGAGCAACTCAGAGGGGCCGCACGGAAGTTACTTGCTGAGGTGCTCCGGGCCGAAGGCCTGGGGCAGCATCTGCGAGAGCGGCAGGATCCCCGCCGGGGTCTCCAGCAGGAGGTCCGGGCCGCCGAACTCGTGGAGCAGCTGGCGGCAGCGTCCGCACGGGACCAGCGTGTCGCCGTTGCGGTCGACGCAGGTGAAGTGCGTCAGCCGGCCGCCGCCGGTGTTGTGCAGCTCCGACACCAGACCGCACTCGGCGCACAGGCCGAGCCCGTACGAGGCGTTCTCGACGTTGCAGCCGGAGATGATCCGGCCGTCGTCCACCCGGGCCGCCACACCGACCGGGTAACCGGAGTAGGGGGCGTACGCCCGGGACATGGCGTCCCGGGCCGCCGTGCGCAGCCGCTCCCAGTCGACGGCGGGACCGGCGTCGGTCACTTGCCCTGCCCCTTCCGGTACGGCAGCCCGTCGGCCTTCGGCATCCTCAGCCGCTGGGCGGACATGGCGAGGACGATGAGGGTGATGACGTACGGCGTGGCGGAGACGACCTGGTTGGGGACCTCGTCGGTGGAGGCGTACCAGGCGAACACCAGGGCGGCGACGACCGCGGTGATCATCGACGGGGCGTACTTCTTGCGGACCACCAGGAAGATCGCCCCGATGATCAGCAGCAGCGCGCCGAGCAGCAGCAGGGCGTGCACGTTGGCGGAGCCGCCGCGCAGGTTGAGGCTGTCGGTGTAGCCGAACAGGCCGGCGCCGAGGGCGAGGCCGCCCGGCATCCAGTTGCCGAAGATCATCGCCGCGAGGCCGATGAAGCCGCGTCCGCTGACCTGGCCCTCCAGGTAGAAGGGGTTGGCCACGATGGACAGGAAGACACCGCCGAGGCCGGCCAGGCCGCCGGAGATGACGACGGCGATGTACTTGTACTTGTAGACGTTGACGCCGAGGGACTCGGCGGCGACCGGGTTCTCACCGCAGGAGCGCAGCCGCAGGCCGAAGGCGGTGCGCCACAGGATCCACCAGGTGGCGGGGATCAGCGCGATGGCGATCAGGGTCAGCCAGGAGACGTTGGTGACCAGGCCGCCGAGCAGGCCCGCGATGTCGGAGACGAAGAACCAGCCCTGGTTGTTCAGGTCGCGCAGCGCGTCGGACAGTCCGGGCACGGTGAAGTGGCCGAGGGAGTCGACCGCCGGGGACTGCTTGGCGGAGCCGCCGGTGTGGCCCTCGAAGGCGAGGGGCGCGAGGTAGCGGGTGGCGCCGAGGGCGAGGATGTTGATGGCCACACCGGAGACGATGTGGTTGACGTTGAAGGTGACGGTCACGAAGGCGTGCAGCAGACCGCCGATCGCGCCGCCGAGGATGCCGACCAGGACACCGGTCCAGGGGCCCCACTGGAAGCCGGCCCAGGCGCCGAACCAGGTGCCGAGGATCATCATGCCCTCGAGGCCGATGTTGACCACGCCCGCGCGCTCGGCCCACAGACCGCCCAGACCGGCGAGGCCGATCGGCACGGCGAGCTGGAGTGCGGTGGACATCTGGCTGACGTTGGTGATGCCGTCGGCGCCGGTGATGAGGCGGACGATCGAGGTGAGCGCCAGTCCGCCGGCGATGATCAGCAGCAGGACGGGCCACGACAGGCGGCGGCCGGTCGGCGCCGCGGGCTGCAGCGTGGGCTGGTTGACGTCGGTCGCGGTGGTCATCGGCCAGCCACCTCCTTCGTGTTCTGAGCGCCGAGGACGTGTCCGGCGGCGAGTTCGGCGCCGACGCGACGCTGCTGGCGGCGCAGACCCCATTCGCGGACGGCCTCGTAGGAGACGACGACCGAGAGCACGATCAGGCCCTGCATGATGACCGCGATCTCCTTGTCGTAGCCGTGGAAGTCCAGCTCGGGCGAGGCCTTGTCGAGCCAGGCCCACAGCAGGGCGGCGAAGGCGATGCCGACCGGGCTGTTGCGGCCCAGCAGGGCGATGCCGATGCCCAGGAAGCCGATGCCGGTGGGGAAGTTGAGGCTGTAGGTGTGGGTGTCGCCGAGCAGGATCGGCAGGCCGGCCAGGCCCGCGATGGCGCCGGAGATCAGCATGGCGCTGAGCACCATGCGCTTGGGGTCGACACCACTGGCCGCGGCGGCGGTCTGCGAGGCGCCGGAGGCGCGCAGGTCGAAGCCGAAGCGGGTGCGGTTGAGGACGATCCAGTAGCCGATGCCGAGCAGGACGGCCAGCAGCACCAGGCCGTAGATCTCACCGGCGTCGCCCAGGCTGATCCCGGGGATCCAGCCGGACTCGTACATCTCGCCGGTGGTGTTGTTGTTGCCGACCTTGACGCCGAAGACGTCCGGCAGCCACAGGTAGGCGATCACGGAGGTGGCGATCGCGTTCAGCATGATCGTGGCGACGACCTCGCTGACGCCGCGGGTGACCTTCAGGACGCCCGCGATGCCGGCCCAGAAGGCGCCGGTGAGGACGGCCGTGAGGAGCAGCAGCGGGACCTGCAGGGCGGCCGGCAGGTTCACATGGGCGCCGACGACGGCGGCCATCATGGCGCCGAGCTGGTACTGGCCGTCGACGCCGATGTTGAACAGGTTCATCCGGAAGCCGATGGCCACCGCGAGGGCCGCGATGTAGTACATCGAGGCCTGGTTGATGATCAGGACCTGGATGTCGGAGAAGCCCAGCTGCTCGAACATCAGGGCGAACGGCTCGAAGGGGCTCTTGCCCGAGGCGAGCAGCACGATCGCGCTCAGGACGAAGGCCACGGCCAGCGCGATGACCGGTCCGGCCACCGCGAGGAGCACGCGCTCCTTGTCGAACTTCTTCATCAGCGGGCCTCGTCTTCCGGAGACTCGGGGGCGTCGGCCTTCGAGATCTCGGGGGTGTCGTCGTGCGCGAGGTGCCCGGTGGCGGCACCGGTCATGGCCGAGCCGAGCTCCTCGGGGGTGATGGTGGCCGGGTCGGCGTCCGCGACCAGCTTGCCGTTGTAGATCACGCGCAGCGTGTCGGACAGGCCGATCAGTTCGTCCAGGTCGGCGGAGATCAGCAGCACGGCCAGGCCCTCGCGGCGTGCCTCACGGATGTGGTCCCAGATGGCGGCCTGGGCACCGACGTCCACGCCCCGGGTGGGGTGCGCGGCGATGAGGAAGCGCGGCTTGTGGCTCATCTCGCGGCCGACGATCAGTTTCTGCTGGTTGCCGCCGGACAGGGAGGCGGCGGTGACGTCGATGCCGGGCGTGCGGACGTCGTACTCCGTCACGATCCGGCGGGTGTCCTCCTGGGCCGCCTTCGGGTCCAGCCAGACGCCCTTGGCGAGGGGCTTCTCGGTGACGTGGCCGAGGATGCGGTTCTCCCAGAGGGGTGCCTCCAGGAGGAGACCGTGGCGGTGCCGGTCCTCGGGGATGTAGCCGATGCCCTGCTCGCGGCGCTTGCGGGTGGGCCAGGCGGTGATCTCCTCGTCGGCGAGCCGGATGGTGCCGCTGTCGGCGGAGCGCAGGCCGATGAGCGCGTCGACGAGTTCGGTCTGTCCGTTGCCCTCGACACCGGCGATGCCGAGGACCTCGCCCGCGTGGATGGTGAAGCTGATGTCGTCGAGGAGGGCCTTGCCACCGGGGGCCGCGAGGCGCACCCGGTCGACGGTGATGACCGGGCGGTCGGTGACCGTGGACTCGGCCGTCTCGGGCGTCGGCAGCTCGCTGCCGACCATCATCTCGGCGAGCTGACGGGGCGTCGTCTCGGCCGGGACGGCGGTGCCGACGGTGGTGCCGCGGCGGATGACGGTGATCTCGTCGGCGACGGAGAGCACCTCGCCGAGCTTGTGCGAGATGAAGATGACCGACAGACCCTCGGACTTCAGCTCGCGCAGGTTCGCGAAGAGGGCGTCGACCTCCTGCGGCACGAGGACCGCGGTCGGCTCGTCGAGGATGAGGGTGGTCGCGCCGCGGTAGAGGACCTTGAGGATCTCCACGCGCTGGCGGGCGGCGACACCGAGCTCCTCGACCATCAGGTCGGGCTCGACGCCGAGGCCGTAGCGGTCGGAGAGCTCCTTGATCTTGCGGCGGGCCTTGGCGCCGATGCCGTAGAGCTGCTCGCTGCCGAGCGCCACGTTCTCCAGGACCGTGAGGTTGTCGGCGAGCATGAAGTGCTGGTGGACCATGCCGATGCCGCGGGCGATGGCGTCGGCCGGCGACGAGAAGCTGACCTGCCGCCCGTCGACGGCGATGGTGCCCTCGTCCGGCTTCTGCATGCCGTAGAGGATCTTCATCAGCGTCGACTTGCCGGCGCCGTTCTCACCGACGAGGGCGTGGACGGTGCCCTTGCGGACGCTGAGGTGGATGTCGTGGTTGGCCACGACTCCGGGGAAACGCTTGGTGATCCCGGCGAGTTCGACGGCGGTCACCGATTCGTTGACCGCCGCTCCGGCCGGAGGGCTGCTGGACGCGTTGATGGCGCACTCTCCTGGGGACGGGGGCCGTCTACGCGCGTAGCGCCCCTAGGGCATACAGAGGGGCCTACGCCCCGCGGCAACGGGGCACGGGGAGCGGCTCCCCGTACCCCGTCGAGCGGACGTGACCCCGGGGGTCACCGCCTGCTTCGAGGCAGTCGCTCGTCAGCTGCTCTTGACCTTGATCTCGCCGCTGATGATCTTCTCCTTGGCCGTCTTCAGGGCTGCCTGAAGGTCGGCGTCGTCCGCGAACTTCGGGTTGGAGTTCGACAGGCTCACCTCGCCGGTCTTCAGATCGCCACGAACGATACCGGTCTCGGGCTTGCCGTCCTCGACCGACTTCGCCAGGTTGTACACCGCCTTGGCGACGTCCTTCATCGCCGAGGTCAGGATGGAGTCCTTGTACTTGGCGAGCGCTTCCTGCTGGTACTGGTCGGAGTCCACACCGATGGCCCACACCTTCTCGGCGGCGGCGGCCTCGATGACACCCTGACCGGACAGGCCGGCGGCCGCGTAGACGACGTCGGCCTTCTTCTCGATCTGGCCCTCGGCAGCCGTCTTGCCCTTGTCGGGGCTGGCGAAACCGCCCTCCTCGGCCGTCTGGGTGAGGTACTGCGAGAGGACCTTGACCTTCGGGTCGGTGTCCTTGACGCCCTGCGCGAAGCCCGCCTGGAACTTGTGGATCAGCGGGATGTCCACACCGCCGACGAAGCCGACGACCTTGCTCTTGCTGGTCTTGGCGGCGGCGACACCGGCCAGGTAGGAGGCCTGCTCCTCGTTGAAGACCAGGTCGGCCACGTTCTCGGTGTTGATCGTGGCGTCGTCGACGATGCCGAAGGTGGTCTTCGGGAACTTCTCCGCGGCACCCTTCACGGCGGCGGCGTAGGCGTAGCCGACACCGACGACCGGGTTGTAGCCCTGCTTGGCCAGCGAGACCAGGCGCTGCTCCTTGTCGGCGTCCGTCTCGCCCTCGGTGGGCTCGACGTCGGCCGTCTGGTACCCGAACTCCTTCTTCGCCTGCTCCAGGCCCGCGAACGCGGCGTCGTTGAAGGACTGGTCGCCCTTGCCGCCGACGTCGTAGGCGATGGCGAGGCCCTTGTCGCCCTTCGAGTCCGACGACCCGGCGGAGGTCGAGGTGCCGCCGCAGGCGGAGAGCGCGAGGGCCAGGGAGGCGGTCGCTGCGCCTGCGACCGTGATCCGGGATATCCGGCGCATGTGTGGGTGCTCCTGTCGTACAACCGAGGTGCACAGCGCCGGACGGTTCAGCTTCAGCGCTGGCTTCGCCGCAGATTAACGCGCGTAGACCTGCCTGAAAACCCCTTCTGTCCACCTTGTTATGCGCCCGTGGCCAAGCCCTCACCGGTCCTTGGCCGGGCCGTTGCCGACCGCGAACGGGGTGTGGCGCAGGGTGATCCGGTTCCCGGGCAGCCGGCCGGGAGACGCGGAGCGGGCGGACACCCAGGGGGTGCCCGCCCGCTTCGACTGGTCAGACCGGTCGGCTCACTCGGTGTTGACCTTGATCTTGCCGTCGATGATCTCCTGCTTGGCCTTGTTCACGGCGTCCTGGAGACCCGCGATCTTCGCGTACTCCGGGTTGGACTCCGACAGGCCCACGCCGTTGACCTCCAGGTCGAACGTCTGGGTGCCGGTCAGCGGCTTGCCGTCGTGGACCGACTTGGACAGCGTGTAGACCGCGCCGCCGACGTCCTTGAGCGCGGAGGTGAGGATGTAGTTCTTGTACGGCGCCAGGGCGGCCTGCTTGTACTGGTCGGAGTCGACGCCGATCGCCCAGACCTTCGCCTTGGCGGCGGCCTCGATGACGCCCTGACCGGACAGACCGGCGGCCGCGTAGAGCACGTCCGCCTTCTTCTCGATCTGGCCCTCGGCGGCGGCCTTGCCCTTGTCGGGGCTGGAGAAGCCGCCCTCCTCGGCCGTCTGCGTCAGGTACTGGGACAGGACCTTCACCTTGGAGTTGGTGTCCTGCACGCCCTGCTTGTAGCCGGCCTCGAACTTGTGGATCAGCGGCACGTCGACACCGCCGACGAAGCCGACGACGTCGGTCTTCGTGGCCTTCGCGGCGGCGACACCGGCGAGGTACGAGGCCTGCTCCTCGGCGAACACGAGGGAGGCGACGTTCTTGCCCTCGACGACCGAGTCCACGATGCCGAAGGTGGTCTTCGGGTACTTGGCGGCGACGGCCTTCATCGCCGGGCCGTAGGCGAAGCCGACGCCGATGACCGGGTTGTAGCCCTGCTTGGCCAGCGACGCCAGGCGCTGCTCCTTGTCGGCGTCGGTCTCGCCCTCGGTGGGCTCGATGTCGGCCGTCTTGTAGCCGAACTCGTCCTTGGCCTTCGTCAGGCCGGCGTAGGCGGCGTCGTTGAAGGACTGGTCGCCCTTGCCGCCGACGTCGTACGCGATGGCCAGGCCCTTGTCGTTGCTGTCGCTGTCGCCGCTGTCACTGCTGGTGCCGCCGCAGGCCGTGGCGACGAGCCCGAGCGACGCGACCCCCACCGCGACACGGGTCAGTTTGGAAATCCGACGCATCTGAAGTTCCCCATTCTCCAAAGCCCCGCGATGGGTGCTCGGTTCGGCGCACATTAACGCGCGTAGACACTCCTGGGAACGGTTCGCCGCGGGGCCGTTATCCATTCGTGCCGATGGCCGGTTACGCCCTTGTGAACCACGGGAGTGAACGGGGTCGAAAGGTGTAGTCGGGAACACGGCGCGTGCCTACCTCGTGACGCGCACCAGGCTGCCGTGCGGCTGCGCCGCCCGCAACCGGAGACAGGCCGTCGGGCCCGGGGGTGTGTGTCCCCGGGCCGGGGCTGGGGGGCGAGGTCGTCGAGCGGGTGCGGCGCCGTCGTGGCTTGTCGCGCAGTTCCCCGCGCCCCTGAGGGCCCGTGCGGCGCCGTCGTGGGCTGTCGCGCAGTTCCCCGCGCCCCTGAGGATCCGTGCGGCGCCGTCGTGGGCTGTCGCGCAGGTCCCCGCGCCCCTGAGGGCCCGTGCGGCGCCGCGGTTTGTCGCGCAGTTCCCCGCGCCCCTGAGGGCCCGTGCGGCGCCGCGGTTTGTCGCGCAGTTCCCCGCGCCCCTGAGGGCCCGTGCGGCGCCGTCGTGGTTTGGCGCGCAGTTCCCCGCGCCCCCAGAGGGCGGTCAGCGGAGGCCGTTGACCAGGGCTGCTGCTGTGAAGAGTTCCACTCCTACCGTGATGGCCGATTCGTCGACGTCGAAGTCGCCCTGGTGGAGGTCGCGGATCTGGCGTTCGCCGGGGGTGCGGACGCCCAGGCGGGCCATCGCGCCGGGGACGTGCTCCAGGTACCAGGAGAAGTCCTCGCCGCCGAGGCTCTGCTCGGTGCCCTCCACGGACTCGACCCCGCGCCGGGCGATCATCGCTTCGCGCAGCAGCTCCGTGACCCCGGGCTCGTTGACGACGGGCGGGACGCCTCGGACGTAGTTGATCTCGGACTTGGCCCGGTGCAGGTTGGCGATCTCGTCGATGGCCGCGACCACCACGTCGGGCGCCTGCCGCCACGCCTCGAGGTCGAGGCAGCGCACGGTGCCGGAGAGCTCGGCGTGCTGCGGGATCACGTTCGGCGCGTGACCCGACTCCACGCGTCCCCAGGTGATGGCGAGCCCGCTGCGGGTGTCGAAGCGCCGGCTGACCAGCGCCGGCACGTCGGTGACGACACGGGCGGCGGCGGTGACCAGGTCGGTCGTGAGGTGCGGGCGGGCGGTGTGGCCGCCGGGGCCGTCGAGGCCGATCTCCAGCCGGTCGCAGGCGGAGGTGATGGGGCCCTCGCGGAGTCCGATCTTCCCTGCGTCCACCCGGGGGTCGCAGTGCACGGCGATGATCGCGCCGACGCCCTCCAGCGCCCCGCACTTGATGGCGTCGGCGGCACCGCCGGGCAGCACCTCCTCGGCGGGCTGGAAGATCAGCCGGACGGGACGGGGCAGTGCTCCCTGACGGTGCAGCTCGGCGAGGACGAGCCCGGCGCCGAGGACGACGGTGGTGTGCACGTCGTGACCGCAGGCGTGGGCGCGGTCGGGCACGGTCGAGCGGTACGGGCACTCCGCCTTGGTGTCCGGGATGGGCAGGCCGTCGATGTCGGCCCGCAGCGCGAGCATGCTGGGACCGCCGTCCCACTGCTCGCCCTCCACACCGATGTCACAGACGAGTCCGGTCCCCACGGCGAGGACGCGCGGCTTGAGGCCGGCCCGCACGAGCCGCTCCTTGATCGCGGCGGTCGTGCGGAACTCCTGGTTGCCGAGCTCCGGGTGCATGTGGAGGTCGCGCCGGAACGCGATGAGCTCGGCCCGCAGAGCGTCGGGCAGTGCACCGGGAAGGACTGCTCCGCCGGGAAGATCGACCTCGGACTCCAGTGACATCAGTGGCTTCACCCTCTGAAGGGTAGGGCGCCGGGGGGGTCCGCTGACCCTGGATCAACAAAACTTCAACCCGATAGGGGAAGAAAATATGACCGCCTGACGCATAGCTATCAAGTGAGATGGGTAAACTCGCCCGCCTTTTGGGGGCCGACCGGGCCATCCACCCCCCGGAGTGTGACTTCGACCACATGGACGTCGGAACTCCGGTATCCATCCATCCTCTCCACGGATACCACGCCCCGCGCGGCCAACACCGGCGTGTTCATCTGCCGGACGCCCGCCACCGCTAGTGTGCGCCCGTGCGCGCCCCCGAGTTCCTGGAGTCCACGCGAGCCTCGTACGACGCCATCGCCGAGGCCTACGCAGCCGAGCACCCCGACAGTCTGGCGGGGAGACCGCTGGAGCGGGCGCTGCTGTCGGCCTTCGTGGAACTGGCCGGGGCGCCGGACGGGCAGGGGCGGGCGCCGGTCGCGGACCTCGGCAGCGGGCCCGGGCACGTCACCGCGCGGCTGCGCGACGCGGGACTGCCGGTGTTCGGGGTCGACGCCTCGCCCCGCATGGTGGCCCTGGCCCGCAGGGCGCATCCGGAGCTGCGCTTCCACGTCGGGTCGATGACGGCCCTGGACCTGCCGGCCGAGACGCTCGGCGGCATCGTCGCGCTGTACTCGATCATCCACGTGCCGGACGATCACCTGCCGTCCGTGTTCGCCGAGTTCCACCGCGTCCTGCTGCCGGGGGCACCGGTGCTGCTCGCTTTCCAGTCCGGGGCGCAGGACGGGCACCGGCGCCAGACCGAGCGCTTCGGGCAGGAGATCTCGCTCGACTGCTACTGGCGCACGCCGGACACCGTCATCGGGGAACTCACCGGGGCCGGGCTCGAACTGCACGCCCGCGTGCTGCGCGAGCCGGAGGCCGGGGAGGAACTGCCCCGCGCGTTCCTGCTGGCGCGCCGGCCCGCTCGGGCACCGCGGCAGCGGTGAGCGGGACGCGTCACGACGCCGCCGGGCCGACCAGACCGGCGGAGGGCTGCGTGGCGGTGAAGGGTGCCGGGGCGGTAGGGCCGGCGGAAGGCTGCGACGGCGGGGCAGGCGCCGGGGCGGATTCGGCGGACGGCGGCTGCGTGGCGGTGAAGGGTGCCGGGGTGGCCGGGTCGGGTGGGCTCGCCTGCCTCGGGACGGTGGGTGGGTCCGTCGGGGACAGCCGGTGGACGTCCCGGGCCGTTCCGGTGACCCCGGACAGGAAACCCTGGGCGCGCGGGGAGGCGTTCTCGGTCAGCCAGGCGGGGTCGATGTCGCAGACGGCCACGCGCACCCCCGTGCCGGTCAGGGCGAGCGGGAGGGTGTGGACGACCGTGGAGGGGAAGCTGAGGATCGTCCGGCCGATGGGTCCGCGGCGGGCGATCAGTTCGAGGGGGAGTTCGGGGCGGACGATCTCCAGGCCCGTCCCGACCGCGAGGCGGTGGAGTTTGTCCGTGCTCTCGCGACGGTGGGCGAAGTAGCGGGTGGCGCCGTGCGCCGCGGCCAGGGCGTGGACGGCCTCCAGGTAGCGGGCGTCGTCCACCACACCCGTCTCCACCAGGGACGTGCCGACCATGTCGGCGCCCTTGGTGATCCGGGGCGGGCCGAAGCGGGCCCGGGTCCAGGCGAAGGTGTTCTCGCTGACCGTGACGCCCACCGGGGTCTCCTCCATCGGCATGGAGGAGAAGATCTCGATACGGCGGCGGTCGCCGGGGGTCAGCCGGCGGCGGGCCGAGGCGGACACCGGTGCGAAGACCACGTCCCGGGGGCCGGGACGGCCGCCCTTGCGGTGCCAGCGCACCAGCCGTTCACCGCGGGCCAGCTGCCCGACGAACTCCATCGTCGCCGTGCCGTCGTCGACGACGACCAGGTCACGGGCGCGGGTGATCGTCAGCAGCAGCTGGACGTAGCGGGAGAAGGGGTCCCCCAGCACGACCCGGTGCGCCCTGCGGAGCAGGCCGGTCAGGCCGCCGATGGTCTGGAAGGGGGCCAGCGGGCCGCCCCTGGCCTCCTCCCAGCGGACCTCGTGCCCCTCGTCGCGGGCCAGGTCGGACATCCGTCGCAGCTGGCCGCGCGTCATCGGGTCGACGGGCGACAGCACCACGAGGGTGAGCCCCACGCCGGGCGCATGCGCGTGCGCCCACTCCAGCACGTTCAGCAGCTGTACCGGGCTCTCGACGAAGGCGAGAGTGTGGGGGCCGGCGTTCCCGGCGCGGGGGCTCATCGACGTACGACCGTCCCGTCGTAAGGGGGGTGGTGGGGGTGGTGCGCTCAGACGCCGACCGGCTCGCCCGCCGCGTCGGCGATCTCCGCCTCGGCGACCACGCCGGCGACGCGGCGCAGCTTCTTCATCGGGCCGAGCTCGGACTCGTAGACCTTCTTGACGCCGTCGCCGAGGGAGGCCTCGATGGTGCGGATGTCGCGGACCAGGCGGGTCAGCCCCTGCGGCTCGACGGAGGCGGCCTGGTCCGAGCCCCACATGGCGCGGTCGAGGGTGATGTGACGCTCGACGAAGGTGGCGCCCAGGGCGACCGCGGCGAGGGTGGTCTGCAGGCCGGTCTCGTGGCCGGAGTAGCCGATCGGGACGTTCGGGAACTCCTGCTGGAGGGTGTTGATGACGCGCAGGTTGAGCTCCTCGGCCTTGGCCGGGTAGGTCGACGTGGCGTGGCACATCAGGATGTTGTCCGAGCCGAGGACCTCGACGGCGTGGCGGATCTGCTTCGGCGTCGACATGCCGGTGGAGAGGATCACGGCGCGGCCGGTGGCCCGCAGGGCGCGCAGCAGCTCGTCGTCCGTGAGGGAGGCGGAGGCGACCTTGTGGGCGGGGACGTCGAACTTCTCCAGGAAGGCGACGGCCTCGGTGTCCCACGGGGAGGCGAACCAGTCGATGTTCTTCGACTTGCAGTAGTCGTCGATGGCGCGGTATTCGTCCTCACCGAACTCCACGCGGTGGCGGTAGTCGATGTAGGTCATCCGGCCCCAGGGGGTGTCGCGCTCGATGTCCCACTGGTCGCGCGGCGTGCAGATCTCCGGCGTGCGCTTCTGGAACTTGACGGCGTCGCAGCCGGCCTCGGCGGCGGCGTCGATCAACTTGAAGGCGTTCTCGAGCTCGCCGTTGTGGTTGATGCCGATCTCACCGCAGACGTAGACCGGACGGCCCGGGCCGACCTCGCGCGAACCGAACTGGCGGATACGGGAGTTGGTGCTCATGGAAGGAGATGTCCTTACTTGGTGAGGGAATCGAGAGAGGGGCCGAGGATCCAGCTGGCGATCTCTCGGATCGCGCCGTCGCCACCGGGGACGGTGGTGACCGCGCGTGCGGCGCCGCGCACGACGTCGTGGGCGCTCGCGACCGCCACGGGCCAGCCGACGAGGGCGAAGCACGGGAGGTCATTGACGTCGTTGCCGACGTAGAGCACGCGCTCCGGCGCGATGCCCTGCTCCTCGCACCACTGCTTCAGCGCGAGGTCCTTGCGGTCGATGCCGTGCAGCACCGGGAGCTTGAGCTTCCGGGCCCGGGCGGCGACCACAGGGTTCTGTTCCGTGGACAGGATCAGCATCTTCAGGCCGCTTCTGCGCAGCGCTGCGATGCCGAGTCCGTCCCCGCGGTGCACGGAGACGAACTCCCGTCCGTCGGAGTCGACGAGCACCCGGTCGTCGGTCTGGGTGCCGTCGAAGTCGAGGACGACCGCGTCGATGTCGTCTGCGGTCGGGAGGGCGCCGGGGCGGTCCGCGTCGAAGAGCGGCGCCAGGGCCCGGGCGCGGGCGAGGTCGTGCGGGTCGTCGATCTCCAGGACGCGCGCCGGGTCCGTGCGGACCAGTTCGGTGCGGCCGAAGAAGCGGTGCCGGTGCTCGCGGAAGCCGGTCGCCTCCATGGCGTAGGCGGCGCCGGTCTCCAGCAGGTCCTGGGGGCGGTCCTGGCGGCGGGGCCGGAAGGACTTGTCGTGGTTGACGCCGTAGCCGCCGCCGGCCGCGGCGTCGGCCTCCGCCACCGAGCCGGCCGCCGCCTCGTCGTCGGCGTCGCGCCAGACGAACCCGTGGAAGGGCGCCACGGTCACCGCGGTGTCGGCGCCGTTCTCGGCGATCGCGCCCGCCACCCCGTCGATGTCCTCGCGGACGAGGAACGGGCTGGTGCACTGCACGAGCAGGACCACGTCCACCGGCGCCCCGTGGAGGGCCTCGTGGGCGTCCATGGCGTGCAGGACGGCGGCCTCGGAGGTGGCGGTGTCGCCGGCGATGGCGGCGGGCCGCAGTACGACCTCGGCACCCGCCTCGCGGGCGGCGGCCGCGATGGCCTGGTCGTCGGTGGAGACCACGACGTCCGTCACGAGCCGCGAGGCGCGGCACTCGCGTACCGCCCGCGCCACCAGCGGGACCCCGCCGACGGGCAGGAGGTTCTTCGCGGGCACGCCCTTGGAGCCGCCGCGCGCGGGGATCACCGCGAGCACGCGGCGCACCGAGGCGCCTCGGCCCGCTTCCGGGTGGGACATGGGGTCTACTCCTTGGGCAGGGGGGTCGGGGCGGCTCACAGCTCGCCCATCCGCCGGATGACGGGCGCCACGCGCTGCACGCCGTGCCGGTAGGCGCCGCGCGCCGCCCGGCGCACGATCTGCCGGACCGGTCCGGGGTCCTTGTCGGCGGCGGGCGCGCCGGGCAGCGGGGTGCCGTCCGGGCCGAGGTGGTGGCGGGCGAGGATCCCGGGCAGGTAACCGGGCGCGGTGACGGGGGTGTAGTACGGGGTCAGCGGGGGCAGGCCACCGGGCCGGCCGAGCAGCTCGGCGATGCGCCCCCGTGCCGCGTCGAAGGCGGAGTCGTAGGAGCCGTCGGCGGCGACGCCCTGCCGGGCGACCCACTCCTCGTCGGGCACGGGCCGGTGCCCGGCGTCGAGCTGGTCCCAGGAGGCGAGGCAGCCGGAGCCCACGAAGTGGTGGTTGCCGAGCGACTCGCGGATGCCGAGGTCGGTCAGCACGACGGTCGGGATGCGGCGGTGCAGCGACTCCAGGGCGGCGGTGGAGCTGACCGTCACCAGCAGGTCGGTCCGGTCGAGGACCTCGCCCATGTTCCCGTACACCAGGCGGAAGTTGGCGGGCGGATCGAGGCGCTGCACCAGCTTCTGGTACGGCAGCTCCTCGATGTGGGTGGTGTGTTCGCCCGGCTTGGAGCGCAGCTTCAGCAGCACCTCGCGCTCGGGGTGCCGGCGGGCGTGCTGGACCAGCCGGTTCAGCAGGTACGTACGGTCCTTGCGGCTGTCCGGGACGGACGGCTGGGCGGCGAAGACGACCGTGCAGGGCTCGCGTTGGCCCTCGTACGGCGCGCCGCCGAGGAAGGGCAGGGCGACCTCCGTCACCGCGGAGGCGTCGGCGCCCACGCCCTCGTAGACGGCGCGGAAACGGTCCGCGTCCTGGCGGGAATTGGCGAGGACCAGGTCCGCGCCGTGCCGCAGCAGCAGGCCGTCGGCGAGCTTCTCGTAGACGACTCCGACGTAGCCGGTGACGACGACGGGCCGCTGCGTGCGGTGTTCCCAGACGCGTGCCAGGCCGTGCAGCATCGCCTGTACGCCGCCGCCGACCAGGGAGAGGAGCACGATGTCGTAGGACTCCTCGGCCATGGCGCGCAGGAACTCCACGGCGGTGACCTCGCGCAGCGAGTCGGCGCGTACGCCCACTTCCCTCAGCTGGCGCGGGGTGGGCGTGGCCCGGCCGCGCAGCAGGAAGCCGTCGAGGAGGGGGCCGGGTTGCGCGGCGTCGCGCGATGCGGCTTCCATGGACGGTTCCGGGGCGATGCGGTCCGCGGTCAGCGCACCCCATTTCCAGCGGGTGTCGGAGTCCGCGAGGACGGCGATTCGCGGGCGCTTCGGTGTACTTACTGGCACGTCGAAGACGCTAGGAAGCGAATCCTAGGTATGGCGGAACCGCGACTCAACGAAAAGTTAACAACAGCCCACCGAGAGCCGAACTGGCCTGCCGGAAAGCGGGAAGTACACGGGGTGCACCGTTCTGACACATCGAGTTCACCCGGTGTACCTTCACCGTAAAGTTCCGCTGCCGGGCGGCCTCCTAACGTTTTGCGGGTGCCTAAGCTTTCCGTGATCGTGCCGTTCTACAACGTGCAGCAATATGCCCCGGACACCCTCAGAAGCCTTCGGTTGAACGCCGACCGCGATTTCGAGTTCATCCTGGTCGACGACCATTCGAAGGACGAAACCCCGGCCATTCTCGAACGAGCGGCCGAGGAACTGTCGGATGTCGCCCAGGTGCGGTACATCCGCCACGAACAGAACGGTGGGCTCGCCACCGCCCGCAACACCGGCCTGGACGCGGCGCAGGGCGAGTACCTGACGTTCCTGGACGGCGACGACTGGCTGGCCCCCGGCTACCTCGCCGAACTGGTGTCCGCGATGGACGACCTGGGGTGCGACTTCGTGCGCACCGACCATGTCCAGGCCACCGCGCGCGCCCGTTCCGTGCACCGGGTGCCGGTCGGGCGGCGCTGGGAGGCGTTCGACCCGCGGGAGGCGATCCTGCCCGCCCACCGCTCCACCTCCGTGGACTACGCCTACGCCTGGGCCGGCGCGTACCACCGCCGGCTCGTCGACAAGGGTGTACTCCACTTCACCCACGGGCTGCGCACGGCGGAGGACCGGCCGTGGATCTGGAAGCTGCACCGTGAGGCGGAGTCGTTCGCCGTGGTGAGCCTGCTGGGCGTGTTCTACCGGCGGGGGGTGGCCTCGTCGCTGACGCAGATCGGCGATGTCCGGCAGCTCGACTTCATCCGCGCCTTCGACCAGGTGATCGAGGAGACGGCCGCGGACCGCGACGCCGACCGGCTGCTGCCCAAGGCGGTGCGCACCTACTGCGCGATCATCGCCCACCACCTCTCCAACGAGGACAGGTTCGAACCGGCCGTGGCCAGGCAGCTGCGGTCGATGAGCGCGGCGGCCATCAAGCGCATGCCGCAGGACGCACTCGCCGACGCACTGGAGGCCATGGACATGGACCGCTCGTCCAAGCTGCGGCGGCTGCGGCGCCGGGTGACCACGACGGGAGCGGCCGCCTGATGCCCACTCAGATCTTCTGCGCCTCGACGCTGTACGGCGTCGCCACCCTGGCCGCCGCGATCGACTCCGACCTCTTCGAGGAGACGGACCGCCGGGTGCTGCTGGTGTTCAACAACTCCGCGACGCCGGAGACCACTCCGGCCCTCGACGAGATGCCGGGCTTCGCGCCGCTGCGCGAGCACTTCGACGAGGTGCTGTCCTGGAACGAGGCCATCCGCCCCTTCCACCCGGGGGCCTGGACGCCGCGCGCCGACGACATCCCGCTCTTCGAGCGCTATCTGCGGCTGCTGTGGGGGCTCGGCGACGACCGGGTGAGCCTGGTCCTGGAGTCCATCCAGGTGGCGCCCGCCCTGACGGTGGCCCAGCTGTTCACCGACGCGCCCGTCGACGTCTACGCCGACGGGCTGATGAGCTACGGCCCCACGCGCAACAAGCTCGACCCGCTGGTCGGCACCCGGGTGCGGCGGCTGCTGCACCTGGATCTGGTGCCGGGGCTCACTCCGATGCTGCTCACCGAGTTCGGCGTGCCCGCGCACCTGGTGCCGACGCCCGCGTTCCTGAAGGTGCTCGGCGAGGTCACCGAGACGGTGCCCGAGCTGCCGGACCTGCCGGGCGACTCGGCGCTGCTGCTCGGCCAGTACCTCTCGGCGCTGAACATCCTCTCCCCCGAGGAGGAAGAGGACCTGCACGTGCGGATGATGCGGGGCGCCGTCGCCCGCGGCCACCGCACCGTCGTCTTCAAGCCCCACCCCACCGCCCCGGCCCGCTACAGCCGGGCCCTGGAGACGGAGGCCGGGAAGCTCGGCGTGGACCTCACGGTCCTGGACACGCCCGTGCTCGCCGAGGTGCTGTTCGACCGGACCCGGCCCGCGCTGGTCGTCGGCTGCTTCTCGACCGCCCTGTTCACCGCCTCCGCCTTCTACGACCTGCCGGTCGCGCGCATCGGAACGGAGCTGCTGCTGGAGCGGCTGACGCCGTACCAGAACAGCAACCGGGTCCCGACCGCCCTGGCGGACGCGCTGCTGCCCGGCCTGGAGAGCGGCGCGGAGGGTGACGTCCTGCCGGCCGCACAACGGTCCGAGCTCGTCACGGCCCTCGGGTTCACCATGCAGCCGCAGATCTACCCGGATCTGCGCCCGCAGGCCGAGCAGTTCCTCGCCCGGCACCTCGGGCCGCGCACCCGGCGCTACTTCAAGAAGCGCCGCCTGACCGCGCTCGGGCTGCCCGGGGGCATTCCGCAGCGGCTGGCGTTCCTGCCGCGCAACTCCACGGCGCGCCGGGTGGTCCGCAGGGCCCGGGCCCTGCGCAAGGCGGTGCGCCGCTGAGCCGGTCCCGTCCGGCGGCCCGGCCGCTCCGGTGACGTCCGGATGAACCCATGGGGACCGTCAGGCGAAGCCTGTCACCATCGAACGTTATTGCGTCAACTCTCGTCCTAGGGTGACAGGCGCGCCCGCCCACAGGCGGCTCAGGCGAAGGACATACGAGCCACACAGAGGTTTCCAGCGTGACCGAGACGGTCGTCAGCACCCGCACGCCACAGCCCGGCGTCGCACAGTCCGGCGTCGCACAGTCCGGCGTCGTCGTGCCGGCCGAACCATCGGGCGCCACGACCGTCCCACGACGGGCGAGGGACTCCGCCGGGCGGCTGCGCGCCCTGGACGGACTGCGGCTGGTGGCCGCGCTCATGGTGGCGCTGTACCACTACGGCGGGCGCGGCGGTGAGGTCGCCCAGGCCTGGGGCACCTCGCCCCGGGACCAGTTCCCCACCCTGCACACGCTGTTCGCCTACGGCTGCCTCGGTGTCCAGGTGTTCTTCGTGATCAGCGGGTTCGTGATCTGCATGAGCGGCTGGGGCCGGCCCCTGACGTCGTTCTTCGCCTCCCGGGCCTCCCGGCTGCTGCCCGCCTACTGGGCGGCGGTGCTCCTCGTCACGGCGGTGTTCGCGCTGCCGGTGGTCGCCTACCGGGCCGTCTCGCCGAGCGACGCGCTGGTCAACCTGACGATGATGCAGATGCCGCTGGGCGTCGACCGGGTGCTGGGTGTGTGCTGGACCCTGTGGGCCGAGGTCCGTTTCTACGCCCTGTTCGCCCTGTGCGTGGTGCTGCCCGGGGCCGACCGGCGCCGGGTGATCATGTTCTGCGCGGGCTGGATGCTGGCGGCCGTGGTCGCCGAGAACGCGGACATGCCGCTGCTCGACATCGTCCTGATGCCCGAGTACGCGCCGTTCTTCATCGGCGGTGTCGGCCTCTACCTCGTGCACCGCGACCGGCGGGACGTGTACGGCTGGGGCATCGTGGCCGTCAGCTGGCTGATAGGCCAGCACTACGCGGTGCAGTCGCTGTGGCACGCCCCGGACCCGCAGGCCTTCTCCTACCGTTCGTCGTTCGGGATCATCGCCGTCGTCACCCTGGGGTTCGTGGCGGTCGCCGCGATCGCGCTGGGCCTGCTGGGCCGGGTGAACTGGCGGTGGCTGACGGTCGCGGGCGCGCTGACCTACCCCTTCTACCTGGTCCACGAGCATCTCGGCTGGGTGGTGATCCAGGCCCTGCACCGCAATCTGGGGCTGGCGTCCGGGGTGACCTTCGCACTGACGGTGGCGTCAATGCTGCTGCTGGCGTGGCTGCTGAACAAGTATGTGGAGAAGCCGCTGACGCCCCGGCTGCGGGCGGCCCTGTCGAAGACCCGCTGACGCTGTTCACGGGCTGTTCAACCGGCCGTCGACCGGGGCAATGCTCCGAGAGAAGGCTCGTCTCATGACCCACGCACAAGCGACCGACAAGCACCCCGGCGAACTCGCCGACGTACCGGGCTGGTTCCCGGCCCTGGACCAGACGCTGTTCACCTGGTTCCTCGAACAGCAGACGAAGGCCGGCCTCAAGGGCGACCTGCTGGAACTGGGCGTCTACCTGGGCAAGAGCGCGATCCTCCTCGGCCACCACCTCCAGGACGGCGAGCGGTTCACGGTCTGCGACCTGTTCGAGGGCGACGCCCCCGACGACGCCAACCAGGCGGAGTCCTCCCAGTCGTACGCCTCGCTCACCCAGCAGGCGTTCGAGCGGAACTACCTCTCCTTCCACGACCGTCTGCCGACGGTGATCACCGGCCCCAGTTCGCTGGTGGACGAGAAGGTCTCCCCGGACTCCTGCCGCTTCATCCACATCGACGCCTCGCACCTGTACGAACACGTGCACGGCGACATCGGCGCGGCCCACGACATCCTGCTGCCCGAGGGCGTCGTGGTGCTGGACGACTTCCGCTCCGAGCACACCCCGGGCGTCTCGGTCGCCGCCTGGGAGGCCGTCCTCAACCGCGGCCTGCGCCCGATCTGCCTCAGCACGCAGAAGATGTACGCGACCTGGGGCGATCCCGAGCCGCTCCAGGAGGAACTGCTCGCCATGCTCCGGCTGCGCACCGATGTCGGGCTCAGCGTGCAGGAGGCGGCCGGGCACCGGCTGATCCGGACCCGTTCCCGGGGCATGAAGCCGCCGCCCTTCCCGCTCTCGCGGCACTACCAGGAGCCCGCACCCGCGCCGGCCCCCGCCGCTCCCGAGGCCCGCGTGCCGGGTGCGGCGCGCCCGGCCCGGCCCGCCCCGTCCCTGGCCCGCAGGCTCGCCAAGGACCTGCTGCCGCCGGTGGTCACCCGGGCCGTGCGGCGGGCCCGCGCGAAACGGTCCTGACGCGCCGGAGGGCGTCATGAGACCCCGTAGCGCGCCCCGATCCCCCCGATCACGAGGGCGAGTCCCTCCTCGAAGTGCCGGTCGTAATCCTCGAAGATCTCCGCGCCCGCCTGGGCCGACAACGGAAAGTCGGCCATCAGGCGGGCGCGTTCGTCCATGTCGTAGCCCTCGCGGCGCTCGCCCGGCAGCGGCTGCACGCCCTGCTCCTCGGTGACGAAGCCCAGCGTGTACAGGTAGGCCGTGGTGAGCGCGCGGGCCGCCTGGGCGAGGGTGAACCCGGCGGCCGTGAACAGGCGCAGGTTGTCCTCCATCTGCCCGGCGTGCTCGATGCCGGTGAAGCGTGAGCCGCTGAACACCTTCGCGCCGTCCCGGTAGCCGAGCAGCGCCGCGCGCAGCCCCCGGTTGGCCTTGCGCAGCCGGTCCTGCCAGGTGTCGGCGGGGTCGAGGGCGGCCCCGGCGACCATCCGGCGGTACATCTCCGTCGCCATCTCGTCGAGCAGCGCCTGCTTGTCCTTGAAGTGCCAGTAGAGGGCGGGCGCCTTCACGTCCAGCTCCCGGGCGATGGCCCGCAGCGTCAGGCCGTCCAGGCCGGTCTCGTTCAGCAGCCGCAGCGCGGTGTCCGCGACCCGGCGGCGGTCCAGGGGCTCGCGTCGGTCCGTACTCACGCTTGACAACTTAACACCGTTAAGGCGACCCTCGGGAACGAGGAGTACTTAACAGCGTTAAGGAGAGGGTGGCGTGATGGACACGGACGTGCTGGTGGTGGGCGCGGGTCCGACGGGCCTGGCGCTCGGCGTCGACCTCGCCCGGCGGGGCGTGCCGGCGCTGGTCGTCGAGCGGGCCGGGGCGCTGTTCCCCGGTTCGCGCGGCAAGGGCATCCAGCCGCGCACGATGGAGGTCTTCGACGACCTGGGCGTGCTCGACGCGATCCGCGCGGCGGGCGGCCCCTACCCGGTGGGGCGGATCTGGCAGGACGGCAGGCCGGCGGGCGAGCACCGCATGTTCGACGCCGTCGAGCCCAGCGAGGACGCGCCGTACACCGAGCCGTGGATGGTGCCGCAGTGGCGTACGCAGCAGATCCTGCGGGCGCGTCTGGAGGAGCTGGGCGGGGAGGTCGCCTTCGGCCGGGAGGTGGTCGGGCTGAGCCAGGACGAGGACGGCGTGCGCGCGGAGTTCACCGAGGGCGAGGCCGTCACCGCCCGGTACGCCGTGGCGGCGGACGGCGGCCGCTCCACCGTGCGCGGGCTGCTCGGCATCGGCATGGCGGGCGAGACCGTCGACCCGCACCCGACCCTGGTCGCGGACGTCCGGATCACCGGCCTGGACCGGGACAACTGGCACGTCTTCCCGCCCGGCGCGGGCGACGGCTTCCTGGCGATCTGCCCGCTGGCCGGCACCGAGGACTTCCAGCTGGTGGCCCGGTTCCCGGAGGGCACCGCACCGGACCTCTCCCTGGAGGGCGTCCGCAAGGTCGTCGCCGCACGGTCGCACCTCGCGCCGGAGTCCGTGACGGAGCTGCGGTGGGCCTCCGACTTCCGCCCCCGGGCGGCACTCGCGGACCGCTTCCGCTCGGGCCGGGTCCTCCTCGCCGGTGACGCGGCGCACGTCCACTCCCCCGCCGGCGGCCAGGGCCTGAACACCAGCGTGCAGGACGCCTACAACCTGGGCTGGAAGCTGGGAGCGGTGCTGCGCGACGGCGCGGACGCGGCCCTGCTCGACTCCTACGAGCAGGAACGCCGGCCCGTCGCCGCCGAGATGCTCGGGCTGTCCACCCGTGTGCACCGCGGCGAGACCCGGCGCGGCGAGGCGACCGGCCAGCTCGGCATCGGCTACCGGCGCTCACCGCTCACCCGCGAGACCCGGACCGCCCCCGGTCCCCTGCGGGCGGGTGACCGCGCACCCGACGGGTCCGTGGCCGGCGTCCGGCTCTTCGACGCGTTCCGCGGCCCGCACTGGACCCTGCTGGCCCTCGGGGACGCGCAGGCACCGGACCTCGGCCCGCGGATCCCGGTCGTACGGGGCCCCGCACCCGGGCCGTACGGGCCCGGCCTGTTCCTCGTCCGCCCCGACGGCCACATCGGCTGGGCCGGGGACACCGCGGCCGCACTCGCCGGCCACCTGGCCCGCTTCGGCCAGGGCTAGGCGCCTACGAGCTCGCCAGGGACAGCTTCACCGCGAAGCCGAGGAACAGCGCGCCCGCCGCCGAGGTCGCCCCCGCCGACAGGTGCCTGCGGCGGCGGAAGACGGCGGCCAGCCGGGTGCCGCCGAAGATCAGCGCGCTGAGGTAGAGCGCGCTGGCGAGCTGGGCGAGGGACCCGAGCACGACGAAGGACAGAGCCGGATAGGCGTAGCCCGGGTCCACGAACTGCACGAAGAAGGCCACGAAGAAGAGGATCGCCTTGGGGTTGAACAGGCTGACCACGAGGGCGCGGCGGAAGGGCCGCTCCCCGGCGGGCGCGGGCGTCTCCGTAGCGGCGGCGGCCCGGCTCGCACGGGTCCGCCACATGCCCCACGCGGCCCGCAGCATGCCGACGGCCAGCCAGCTGAGATATCCGGCCCCCGCGTACCTGACGACCGCGAACAGCACGGGGTTCGCCTGGAGCAGCGAGGCGACCCCGGCGGCGGACAGCGTCATCAGGACCGCGTCCCCGCACCAGACCCCGGCCGAGGCGGTGTACCCGGCGCGCACACCGCGGCGGGCGGCCACGGACAGCACGTACAGCGAGTTGGGACCGGGCAGCAGGACGATCAGGACGAGGCCCGCCAGGTAGGTGGGCAGATCGACGACACCGAACATGCGCAAGAGTCTCGCACGCGGATCCGGCACCCTCGCCCGGGACCTCGGTCAGAAGGCGTCGGACGGGACGTACGCGCCCCACACCTCGCGCAGGGCGTCGCACACCTCGCCGACGGTGGCCCTCGCCCTGAGGGCTTCCTTCATCGGGTAGAGGACGTTGTCCTCGCCCCCGGCGGCCTTCTTCAGCGCGGCGAGGGCCGCGTCGACCGCCGGCTGGTCGCGCCGCGCGCGCAGCTCCGCCAGCCGCTCGGCCTGCCGCGCCTCGATGGCCGGGTCGACGCGCAGCGGCTCGTAGGGCTCCTCCTCGTCGAGCTGGAAGCGGTTGACGCCGACCACGACCCGCTCACCGGAGTCGGTCTCCTGGGCGATGCGGTAGGCGTTGCGTTCGATCTCGCCCTTCTGGAACCCGTGTTCGATGGCGTCGACGGCGCCGCCCAGCTCCTCGACCCTGGCCATCAGCTCCACGGCGGCGGCTTCGACGTCGTCGGTCATTCTCTCGACGACGTAGGACCCGGCGAAGGGGTCGACGGTGGCGGTCACGTCGGTCTCGTGGGCGAGGACCTGCTGGGTGCGCAGGGCGAGGCGGGCGGACTTGTCGGTGGGCAGGGCGATGGCCTCGTCGAAGGAGTTGGTGTGCAACGACTGCGTCCCGCCCAGCACCGCGGCCAGCCCCTGCACGGCGACCCGGACCAGGTTGACCTCGGGCTGCTGGGCCGTCAGCTGCACCCCGGCCGTCTGGGTGTGGAAGCGCAGCATCAGCGACTTCGGGTCGCGCGCGCCGAACTCCTCGCGCATGACCCGGGCCCAGATCCGGCGCGCGGCACGGAACTTGGCGACCTCCTCCAGGAGGGTGGTGCGGGCCACGAAGAAGAACGACAGGCGGGGGGCGAAGTCGTCGACGTCCATGCCGGCCGCGACCGCGGTGCGCACGTACTCGATGCCGTCGGCCAGGGTGAAGGCGATCTCCTGCACGGGCGAGGCGCCCGCCTCGGCCATGTGGTAGCCGGAGATCGAGATGGTGTTCCACCTCGGGATCTCGGCCCGGCAGTACTGGAAGATGTCCGCGGTCAGCCGCAGGGACGGCTTGGGCGGGAAGATGTAGGTGCCCCGGGCGATGTACTCCTTCAGCACGTCGTTCTGGATCGTGCCCGTCAGCCGGTCCGCCGGGATCCCCTGCTCCTCGGCCACCAGCTGGTACAGGAGCAGCAGCAGGGCCGCCGGGGCGTTGATCGTCATCGACGTCGAGACCTGGTCCAGCGGGATCCCGCCGAACAGCACCCGCATGTCCTCGATCGAGTCGACCGCCACCCCGACCTTGCCGACCTCGCCGTGGGCGATCGGCGCGTCGGAGTCGTGGCCCATCTGGGTGGGCAGGTCGAAGGCGACCGACAGCCCGGTCGTGCCGTGGGCGATCAGCTGCCGGTAGCGGGCGTTGGACTCCGCGGCCGTGCCGAAACCGGCGTACTGGCGCATGGTCCAGGGGCGACCCGTGTACATCGACGGGTACACGCCGCGGGTGTACGGGAACGCCCCCGGCTCCCCCAGCTTCTGAGCCGGATCCCAGCCCTGAAGGTCCCGCGGCCCGTAGAGCGGCTCGATGGGCAGTCCGGACTCCGACTCACGCGCCATGGTGGATTGCCTCCCGCAGAGCAGTGACCTCGCTCACCACCATGCCCCCTGGTTCGGCGCGGGTCACGCCCGGGGAACATCTCAGGTGACATCCGGGGGTGCCGGTGAGACGAGCGGGGGGCCGTGTGCGTAGTACGGGCATGGGGAGAGCGTGCGTGGCGGGGCTCGCCGTGGTGGCCGCGCTGGCCGGCTGCACGGTGCAGACCCCCGGCGGCGAGGGCGAGCACCGCTCGCCGGTGCACATCGAGCGGCCCGACGACACCCCGGCCCCGGGCCGCACGCCCGCGGGTGGCGGTGCGGAGCCGCGCTCCGCACCGCCGTCCCACGACGGCAAGCCCCCTGCCGCTCCCACCCCGTCCCGGGTGCTGTGGTCGCGCGGCGACACCGGCCGGGACGTCCGGGAGCTCCAGGCCCGGCTGCGCCAGGTCGCCTGGCTCTTCGAGGGGCCGACCGGGACGTACGACGAGCCGACGCAGCGGGCGGTCAGCGGCTTCCAGGGCAAGCGCGGGCTGCCGCGCACCGGGCGGACCGACACCGTCACCTGGCAGCGGCTGCTGGCCATGACGCGCGAGCCGGGCCGCTGGGACCTGTACCTGATGGGCGGCCAGCAGGCCGACCCGCCGGACGCGCGCTGCCGCAGCGGCCGGGTGCTGTGCATCGACAAGACCAGCAGGACCCTGCGCTGGATGATCGACGGCCGGACGGTGTCGACGATGGCGGTCCGCTTCGGGTCGAGCGGCACCCCGACCCGGGAGGGTGTCTTCTCCGTCTACTGGAAGTCACGCGACCACGTCTCGACGCTCTACGACTCGCCCATGCCCTACGCGATGTTCTTCAGCGGCGGCCAGGCCGTGCACTTCTCGGCGGACTTCGCCGCCCGGGGCTACGCGGGCGGCTCGCACGGCTGCGTCAACGTCCGGGACGAGGCGGCGATCGCGGCGCTCTACGCGCAGGTCCGCGACGGCGACAAGGTCGTCGTGTCCTGGTGACGGCGCGGAGAGGAAGATGGGGCGCGGGCGGGACCGGGGGGACGTGTCCCGCCCGCGCGCAGGGGGACGAGCCCTAGGGACGGGGGGAACCCCGGCTCCGGGCGCCGGCCGATGACCACTCGGCACACTCAATACAGCGCCG
>NZ_JBHWFG010000001.1:0-82980 GCF_042733745.1 Streptomyces sp. NPDC059696 | reverse complement strand
TTTTTTAATGACCCCCCCCCCCCCGACAAACACCCTTATCCCGCCGCCGCCCGCTCATTTTTTTTAAACGCCACTGGCGCCTGCGGGGGCGGGGGGGGCCCGGGGGCACGGTGCCCCCCCCGCGCTCAGGTGCACGAGCCGTAGGTACGGGGGGAACCCCGGCTCCGTGCGACGGCCGATGACCAGTCGGCTCACTCATTACTGCGCCGGGGCGGCCGAAAACGTCACACCCTCGGCCCGATGATTTTCACGGAGTACGAAACCGCAGGTCGCAGCGGTGCGAGCGAGGTCCGGAACCGGCCACGCTCCGCGCCGTCCCCGTCGCCACTCCTGCCCCCGTCCTTGCTCCCGTCCTTGCCCCCGTCTTTGTCCTCACCTTTGTCCTCGTCCTTGTTCTTGTCCTGCCGCGCGGCCCGCTTCTCGGCCTTCCGGTCGGCCGTGTCCTGCTGCCCGTCCCGGCCGCGGTCCTGCTTCCGGCCCTGCTTCCCGTCGTGCTTGCGGTCGTGCTTGCGGTCGTGCCGGTCGCGGTCCTGCCCGTGGTCCCGGTCCGCGCCCTTTCCCTGATGACGGCCCCGGCCGTCGGAGGACAGGACGCCCTTGCAGTACGTCCACACCCGCAGGCCGCCCGCCGCGTCCCGCAGGGCACGTCTGCGGTCGGGATCCGGCCGCCGCCCGTCGCGAAGGTCGCGGCAGGCGGAGACGATCTCCTCGCGGTCGCCGCCGGAGCGCGCCTTCGGGCCGTCCGGACCCGCCGCGGCGTCGTCGCGCTGCCCGTCCCCCTCCCCGGTGGGGTCGTGGCCCGGGGTGGAACCGCCCTGGGCGGCGTCGCTCGGCGACGGCGACACCAGCGGGCGCTCCGGATGCCTCACGGAGGCGGAGACCGAGGCGCCGGGATGCGGCTCGTCCTCGCCGAACGGCGCCCTCAGCGCTCCGGTTCCGGCCGCGAGAGCGACCCCGCCGACCATGCCGACGGCCAGCGCGGCGGTCAGGGCGAGACGGACGGGGCGGGCCCAGCGCGGCGGCCGGACACCGACGGTGCCGCGGTCAGCGGGGACCCCGATACGGACCAGACCGGCGTCGGAGACTCCGGCCGCGTCCTCACCACCGGCGTCCGCACGGGCCGCGGCCGTGTCGGCGCGCTCCGCACGGGCCTTGCGGAAAGCGGCCACCGCGGCGGCCTCGCCGGGCAGTTCATCGCTGGTCAGCGGCGGTGTGGCGGACAGCGCGCCCAAGGTCCTGGCAAGGTGTTCGGCCTGGTCCCGGCCGGCGCCTTCGACAGCTCCGAGTGGCTCTCCGCTCAGCAAACGCTCCGCCGTTTCGCGGTCCAGCCACCTGTACTGCTCGTCGGCCATCACACATCCTTCTGCGCCCGCGCGACGCTGTGCGTCACACCTGCGGACGTCACCGCGCCACCGCGCGGTTCTCTCGGGGGCGGCAGGGCGTCGAGCACCCCGGCGGATTCCGGATCGGCCTGCGGGTCGTCGCCGAGCAGTTCGGCGAGCCGCTTCAGACCCCGGTGCGCTGCCGTACGGACCGCGCCGGGGCGCTTGCCGAGCGTCTCGGCGGCCGTCTTCGCGTCGAGCCCCACCACCACGCGCAGCACGACCGCTTCGGCCTGGTCCTGCGGCAGCCGGGATATCAGGGAGAACGCGCCGTCGGTGGCCAGCGCCTCGATGGCCTCGCCCGCGGTGTCCGACTCGGCGGCCCGGCCGGTCAGCTCGGTCTCGTCACCGCCGATCGCGGGCCGGCGCCCGCGCATGCGTATGTGGTCCAGCGCACGGTTGCGGGCGATGCGGGCGGCCCAGCCGCGGAACCGGTCCGCGTCGCCGGTGAACCGCTCCATGTCGCGGGCGATCTGGAGCCACGCCTCGGACGTGACGTCCTCGGCGTCGGGGTCGCCGACCAGCGTCCGTACGTATCCGAGCAGCCGCGGGTGCACGGTGCGGTACACGGTCCGGAACGCTTCCTCGTCCCCGTCCTGTGCCGCGCGCACCGCGGTGGTCAGCTCCGCGTCGTCCCCCAGCACCGCGCGCCCTTCTGCGCCCACACCGGCACCGCTCTCGCGGACCGGGTTCTCGCCGTCGTGGTTCCTCGATCAATGGTTGCGGTGACCGCACCGCAGGTCGGTGCGGTGCCTGCACCGCAGGTGGTTGCGGTGGTCCTGCCGCCTTCGCCTTGGCGCGAACGGCACGTTACGACCTGAAACCACTCCCCGTCCATGTCCGTCCAGGATGCAACTAAGCCGTGACGCGCTGGGGTGTGACAGAAAACGCACACGAGGCGCTGTAGGGAGTACGGGCCGCCGCGCGGCCCGTGCCGCGCGACGGCCGGGGCCTCTCCTGTGGGGGGTGGCGGCCTCGGCCGTTGCCAAGGCGGGGACCGGAAGGTTCGCGGCATCGCCCGGCGGTGACGGCCGGCGCTCGCGAACTCCCTCAGGAATGACGGCCGTTGGACGGCGATTTCTTGCCCTCGCCGCGGTTCTTGCCCCCGCCGGTGTCCGTGCTCCCGCCCGAGTCGCCGCCCCGCTCCTTGTCCCCGCCCGGGTCCGTGGTGGGCTTGTCGCCGTCCTGCGCGGGATCGTCGTTCCCGGAGCCGCCGCCGTTGCCCTTGGGGTCGTCCAGGCGCTCGGCGCAGTACGCCGTGACGTTGCTCTCACCGCCCGCGGCGGCCACGAGACGCTGCCAGGCCGTCGCCTCCAACGCCTTGCCGTGCCGCCGGGCCCCCTCGTAGGCGCGGCAGTGGGCCTCGGTGTCCCGGGCGGGAGCCGGGCGTTCGGGGTGTGCCGGGGCCGGGCGGGTGCTCACGCCGGCGCCGGGGCTGTGGCTGCCGGGGGCAGGCTGTCCCGCCGGGTCGCGCGGGGCGCTGCTCGGGGCGGGCCGGCGCTCGGGTGTGTCCCTGGTGCCCTCCCCAGGCGATCCCGTCACGCCGATCGCCGCCACGGCGACGCCGCCCAGCGTGAGGCCGGCGAGCAGCACGGAGAGCGTCGTCCGCAGGGACCGCCCCGGGTGCCGCCGTTCACCGGCCCGCCAGTCGTCCCGGCGGCGGGTGCGCGTGCGCACGGCCCCGGTGGCCCGGGCGGCCCGGAAGGCGGCGACGGCCCGCTGCTCGGCCCCGGCGTCGACACCGTCCGGGACGAGGGAGGCGACGATCAGCGCCTCCACGTCGGAGTCGAGGAGGGCATGACGGGAACCACGGCCGGAAAGCCCGCCGTCGTTCGGCCGTTCACCCATGTCTTGTCCGTCCCTGCTCGATCCGATCGATCCTTCTGCCGCACCCGCGCCGGCCGGCCCGCCGGGCCCCAGTACGTCCCGCCGGTCCGCCCTGTTCAGGGCGCCCGGCCCGCGCCGTTCCCACGGGCCCGTCCGCGAAACCATCGGTTCCGCTACGTCGACTCACCCAGCGTCCGGGGAGCCTCATCCGTCACACTCTCCGCGCCCAGCTGCCCGGCGAGGCGCTTCAGACCCCGGTGGGCGGCCGTGCGGACGGCGCCCGGCCGCTTGCCCAGGACCCGTGCGGCGGCCGGGCCGTCCAGGCCGACCACGACCCGCAGCAGCACGGCCTCGGCCTGGTCCCGCGGCAGCCCCCGCACCAGCTCCAGGGCGCGCTCGGTGGAGATGGCCTCCAGCGCCTGGTCATGCGTGCTCTGCGGTCCGGGCAGTTCCAGGACGTCCTGCTCCAGCGCGGACGACCGGGGCCGTACCCGCTGCCGGCGCAGGTGGTCCAACGCCCGGTGCCGGGCGATGGTCGCCGTCCAGCCGCGGAAGCCGGCCCCGTCGCCCCGGAACCTGCCGAGGTCCCGGGCGATCTCCAGCCAGGCGTCGGACGCCACGTCCTCCGCGTCGTCCCCGACCAGGCCGCGCAGATAGCCGAGCAGTCCGGGCTGCACCAACCGGTAGGCGTCCGCGAAGGCCGCCTCGTCGCCCTGCTGGGCCCGCGCCACGGCCGCGCCCAGTTCCCCGTCGTACGCCTGCCCGCGCCGGGGTGCCGCTCCCTGACCCAAGTACCGTCCTCGTCCGTGCCGCGTGCGCGCCCTGCCACGGTGATCAGCGCCGGTCCGCACGGAAGTGTCACAGCGGGTCGTACGCCGGGGCACGACGGCGGCGGGGGCTGCCCGGTTCGGGACGTCACGCCCGGCGACCGTTCGGGTCATCCCGGCCCGCCGTCCTCGGGACCCAGACCCCGCGGACGTTTCGGCCGAGTGACGTACCGGGGACCTCTGGCGGCGATGCCACCGCCCACGAAAGGCGAGCGCCGTATGACATCCCGCCTCCTGCGCACCGCCGTCGCCACCGCTCTGGCCTTCGGTGCCCTCGGCCTGACCCAGCCCGCCCGGGCCACCCCCTCGGACGGGGTGCACACCGTCCGGGTGCCGGACGGCGACCCCCACGACCGGTCCCTCGCCCCGCGCATCACCGAGCCGTTCAGCATGGTCGGCATCACCTGGGACGACCCGCACGCGGCCCTGGACGGCACCGCCCAGGTGCGCACCCGCTCCCGGGAGAGCGGCGCGTGGACCGCCTGGCGCCCCCTGGAGGCCGACGTCCGTGCGCCCGAGACCGGCCCCGACCGCGACCGGACCGGCGTGCGCGGCAGCACCCAGCCGCTGTGGACCGGGCCCTCGGACGGCGTCCAGGTGCGCGTGACGGGCCCCCGCCTGCCGGAGGGGCTCCGTGTCGAACTGGTCGACCCCGAGGCCGCGTCGGACGCGGTGCACACCGCGGCCGTCGAGCCGGGCACCGTCCCGCCGGCCGCCGGAACGCGGTCGGCCGAGCGTCCCGTCATGACCTCGCGCTCCGCCTGGGGCGCCGACGAGTCCCTGGTGAAGGACCCGCCCACCTACACGGGCGACACGAAGGCGATGTTCGTCCACCACACGGCGGGCACCAACGACTACGCCTGCTCCGAGTCGGCGTCGATCGTGCGCGGCGTGTTCCTCTACCACGTGCAGAGCAACGGCTGGAACGACATCGGCTACCACTTCCTCGTCGACAAGTGCGGCACGGTCTTCGAGGGGCGTGCGGGCGGCGTCGACAAGCCCGTCCTCGGCGCGCACACCTACGGGTTCAACACCGCCACCAGCAGCGTCTCGGTGCTCGGCGACTACTCGACGGCGGCCACCAACACGGCGGTGCGCCAGTCGGTCGCGAAGGTCGCCGCGTGGAAGCTCGGCCTCTACGGCATCGACCCGACCGGGACGGTCGTGCTGACCTCGGGTGCCGACAACGGCAAGTACAAGCTGGGCCAGAAGGTGACGTTCCACCGCATCTCGGGTCACCGCGACGGCTACCCGACCGAATGCCCCGGCCAGCACCTCTACGACGACCTGCCCGAGATCCGCACCCTGGCCGCGAACGCCACCACCACGGCCGCACCGGCCACCGAGCCACCGGGGCCCGGGGACGACGGCCTGGACGACGGCCTGGAAGACGGCCTGGAAGACGGCCTGGACGACGGCCTGGGAGAGAACCGCCACGAGGACCGCCACGAGGACCGCGGCACGTACCTCCCGGCGCGCTGACGCTAACGCCGGGGCGCCGTGCTCATCGCGTCCCGGCACAACAGCCGCAGCGAGCCATGGCCGCCGTAGCAGCGGCGGGCCTCGTCGATGGGGTCCCACAGCCGCCCGTCGGGGGTGCGGATCCAGTGGTCGCCGCCGCTCGCCCACCACTCGGCGCCGGTCTGACGCGCCACCACCTCACCGGCGTACGCGCCGAAGCCGCGCAGCACGTGCTGGACGGCGGCGCCGGGCGCCCCCTCCCGCCGTATCCCCTCGATCATCCGGTCGACGCTCCACAGGCTCTGCGCCGAGTAGTCGAGGTGCAGCCGGGCTCCCTCGCGCATCGTCGCCACCGTGTCCGCCGCCCATCGCAGCGGCTTCGCAGCCGCCGATGGCCTGGTCTCCGCTTGAGTCGTCACACCCGGGAAAGCGCTCGGGCGAAGCGTTTCGTCACCCGGAATCGACGGCTTCCCCGAAGCGGCGCAGGACCACCCCACCTCACCCAAGGGACAGTCACAGGACTTGCCCAGGAACGGGGTTTACGCGGTTCGCGGCACCCGGGACCGCTTGCGTCAGCCCTGTTGCCGACTGCGGCGGGACACCACCGCGCGCAGGACCCGACGCCCCTCGACCGACACCTCCAGGGCCCGGCGCAGCCCGGCCGGACCGTGCCCGGCGAGGACCTCCAGGACGGTGACCTGGCGGCGCAGTTCGGCGGCGACGAGGGGCGACATGCCGTCCGTGCGCCCTTCGCGGCGGGAGTCGACGGACGCGGCCTCGTCCTCCGCGGTGTCCAGGAGCCGGTGGATCTGGAGGGAGGCCACGGAACAGGCATCGGCCCACACCCGGACCGCGGCGGCGGACCGCTCGGCGGGGGCGGCCTCGAGCATCCGGTGGGCGAGCGCTGCCGCCTCGTCCCCGGCGCCTGCCGCGTCCAGCTTGCCGCGCGCCTGCTCCAGCCGCTCACCCCACTCCTCGGCACCGGCACCGTCGCTGAGGCTCGCCCACACCGGCCTGAGGATCTCGTCGTCGCCGCCCAGCAGGGGCACGCACCGGTCCAAACAAGCCAGCCCGCTCGCGGCCAGCCCGCGCTCGTCGGCCTGTGCGATCAACTCCACCAGGCTCATCCACGTCTCCCTCCGCGGGCCTTCTCCGGGGCCCGATCAGGCCGCTGACGGCCTTCACCCCTCACGGAACCCGCACCTCCCCTTACTGCGTGCGACGGCCCCGGAGTGTCACAGGGGCACCACGCCCAGTCTGTCGAGGAAACGGAACAAGAGGTTTTCGGCCAGGGGATCAGGGTCTGACGTCAGTACGTCCACGAGGGCGTCGGCGTTCACCTCGCGCCCCGCCTCCGCGGCCCAGCGCACCGCCCGCTCGGCGGCGTCACCGGGCTCCAGGAAGTAGTCCTCCAGCGTGAGGCCCTCCCGGTCCGACCCCAGGTACCCGGCCATGGCGGAGCGCGCGAGGCAGGTCGTCCACGCCCCGCTCTCCGGGGCCGCGGCCTCCAGCACCACGCACGCGCTGTTCATGACGTACCCGAAGAGCGCGGGCGCCCCGGTCTCCCGGGCGAGGGCGTTCATGTTCCCGATGTCGCCGTCGCTGCTCGGGTACTCCCACACCTGCCAGCCGCCCGGCGCCGAGGCGCGCTGCGTGAGGCCCTCCCCGGCCCCCGCCAGCGCGTCCAGCTCCGGCAGCGGCCGCTCCCCGCGGCCCACGACGAAGTATCCCCAGTAGCCCATGTCCCGGTTCCCCCCGGCATATTCGGTGCCCTTCGCCAGAAGACCACCACAGGCGTACGGAAGTTCGCAGGCGTATGGGCCAATTCGTGCCGGTCAGCCGAGCCTGTCCGCCAGCGCCTGGAACTGCGCCCAGGTGAGGCCGGGCTCGCCCGGGTCCCAGAGCTTCTGGACGGTCGCCCGCAGCGGCATCCGGATCCCGGCCGCCACCTGCTGCTGCGTCTGGGAGTCCGCCAGGTCGCACCAGACGGCGAAGTTCCCGCCGAGGATCTGGCCGTCGTAGCGCGCGGGCACGGCCGCGGTGCCGCGCAGTACCCGAGGCGTCCACTGCTCGTAGATCCGCTGCCCGGTCGGATAGACGAAGGTCTGCGGCTCACCGAGCACGTAGTAGAGGAACTCGTCGTTGTAGTTGATCACCTTGCGGCCCGCCTGGAGGTACTCCAGCGGCTCCCGGGCGCCGATCTCCTTGCCGGTCCAGTAGGCGACCTGGATGTCGCCGGCGGGCTCGACGGACGTGCCGCGGAAGAAGCCGTCGTTCCAGGCGCGGGGGGTGCGCTGGTGCTCGCGGACGGTGGCGGCCCGGTCGTTGAGCCACCCGGTGGTGAGGTCGGCGACCGTGGCGCCGGAGCCGTACTTCTTCCGCGCGGCCTCGGCCAGCTGCGGGAACGTCGCCTCCGGGTCGGAGCGGACCAGCGCCTGGTACTCGTCGGCGCCGAGGTGCCAGGGCTTGCCGGGGAAGAGCTCCGCGTACTCGTTCAGCAGCTCGTCGACGATCTCGGCGCTCTCCGGCTTGGAGATGTCGATGGCGCCCTGCACGGGCGAGCCCTGCGCGGTGCGCAGCTGCAGGTCGGGGTGGGCGCGGAGGACCGCGCCCAGGTGCCCGGGGGAATCGATCTCGGGCACGACCGTGATGTGCCGGCTCTCCGCGAGGTCGATGATCTTGCGCACCTGCGCCTTGGTCAGATGCGGCTGGGACACGATCTGCGGCTGCGTGTCGGACTCGATGCGGAAGCCCTGGTCGTCGGAGAAGTGCAGCCCCAGCTGGTTGAACTTCAGGTCGCCCAGCTCCCGGACGCGGTCCTCGATCCAGTCGGCCGTGAAGTACTTGCGCGCGATGTCCAGCATGAACCCGCGCTGCGGCTTGGCCGGCTCGTCCTTCACCACGCCCTCGGGGGCCGTGCCGCCGTCGTGGGTCTCCTGCTTGAGCGTGCGGGTGCCGTAGAAGACACCCGCGTCGGTGGGCCCGTCGATCTCCACCCGCCCGTCGCGCACGGTCATCACGTACGACTCGGGGTTCGCCCCCTTGCCGCCGTTCAGCGCCAGCCGCAGGTCCCCGGACTTCTCGTCGTCCTTCTCACCCGCGTACGTCATCCCCAGCTCGCCGGCGACCAGCTTCCCCTCGTCGGCCAGCGCCGGGTCGTCCACGACCACCCGGTTGCCCTTCTCGGGCCGCCAGCCCGGGCCGCGCGCCGGCTCGTGGTCGCGCACGGCGGGGATGGTGCGGGGCGCCTCGGACAGGGGGTAGGAGCGGGTCGGGCTGGGGGTCGGGCTCGCCTCCGGCGCCCGGTCCGGGGGCGCGGCCTCGGGCGCCCCCTGTGAGGATCTGGCCTCCGAGCCCGTGGACCCGCCGTCGCCGCCCGAGGCCGCCCAGAGCCCGAGACTCACCCCGGCCGCGACCACGACCAGGGCTACCGCCATGGCCACGACCAGCACCTGCCGCTGTTTCCCCTGCTTCGCCGAAGTCCGGCGCCTGTGCTGACTCACTCAGCCAACCTAAAACCCGGCGGCGCACGGCGCGCGTCCACCACGCGCGCGGAAACTCTCTCTCGCGGGTGAAATTCAGGCATCCTTCGGACACGTCATGGTCGTACTCGATAGCGTGGCGTCACATCTCTCACACCTTGCCCTGCCGACACACGTGACGCCCACGAGGACCCACGCTGCCCGCGCACCGTCTCCCAGATCTCCCCGGCCGACTCGCCATACCGGTGGACTACGTCAACACAGCCTCCGAGGAGGACCTGGAGCAGGCCCTCCTCTCCTGCCTGCGCAGCCTCCGCTGGGCCCGGCGCGTCGCGGAGCACCGCCCCTACCCGGACCTGGACTCCCTGCTGGCCGCGGTGGACGAGGCGGCCTACGACCTCGGCTGGCCCGACCTCACCGAAGCTCTGGCGGCCGAGTCGCTGCCCACGCTCCCGCCCGACACGTACTCCGCCGCCCACACGGCCCTGAGCGCGGCCCACGCCGCCTACGAGGCCCGCTTCGGACATGTGTTCGTCATCTGCCTGGACGGGGTGTCCCCCTCCGAGACCCTGGACCGGCTCCTGGAGGCCATCCGGTCACGATTGACGAACGATCCGGAGGAGGAGCGGGCGGTGACGGCGGACGAACTCCGCCGGCTGGCGAGGGAACGTCTGCTGCACGCCCTCAGGGGCGCGGGACCGCAGTCGGCACGCGGCTGCCGCCCCGCGGGCGCGATCCACCACTGACGCCCCGCGTCCGGCAGCGCGGACGGACCACCCGCACCCCTGGCCGCACTAGCCCACCAGTACCCCTTTGCGTGCCAGTTTGATCACACCCCGGGACCCCGGCGCAGCCCGGCGGCAGCGCCTCGCTACGATGCTGGGGGCCGGTGGACCGTACCCGGCCGGGCCCGACCGACACACCAAGCCGGCGCGGCCCCAATCCCCGCTCCCGGAGGAAACTTCCGTGCCGGCTGGAACGCTGTACCGCGGCCGGGAAGGAATGTGGTCCTGGGTGGCTCACCGAGTCACCGGCGTCCTCATCTTCTTCTTCCTGTTCGTTCACGTGCTGGACACCGCCCTCGTCCGCGTGTCCCCTGAGGCCTACGACAACGTCGTGGCCACGTACAAGACGCCGATCGTCGCGCTGCTGGAGTACGGCCTCGTGGCCGCCATCCTCTTCCACGCGCTCAACGGCCTGCGTGTCATCGCCGTCGACTTCTGGATCAAGGGCGCCCGGTACCAGAAGCAGATGCTCTGGACCGTCGTAGCCCTGTGGGTCGTGCTGATGCTCGGGGCGATCTACCCCGTCCTCGGCCACGCCGCTCGTGAACTGTTCGGGAGCTGACGCCAATGTCCACGACTGAGAAGTCCGCCGCCGGCGTCGGCCCCGTCGAGGGCGGCGCCGTCTACACCGTCGACAACCCGGCGCCCTTCATCGAGGCCCCCCGCCAGCGCACCAAGAAGACCCCGAAGAGCACCCGGGGCAACTTCGAGCTGGCCGCCTGGCTCTTCATGCGCCTGTCCGGCGTCGTGCTGGTCGTCCTCGTCCTCGGCCACCTGCTGATCCAGCTCGTGCTGGACGGCGGCGTCTCCAAGATCGGCTTCGCCTTCGTGGCCGGCCGCTGGGCGTCCCCGTTCTGGCAGGTCTGGGACCTGCTGATGCTGTGGCTCGCCATGCTGCACGGCGCCAACGGCCTGCGCACGGTCATCAACGACTACGCGGAGCGCGCGAACACCCGGCTGTGGCTCAAGGGCCTGCTCTACACCGCCACGGTGTTCACCATCCTGCTGGGCACGCTGGTGATCTTCACCTTCGACCCGAACATCCGCTAGGCACGGGGTTGCGAGAATCATGAAGATCCACAAGTACGACACCGTCATCGTCGGCGCCGGTGGCGCGGGCATGCGCGCGGCCATCGAGTCCACGAAGCGCAGCCGCACCGCCGTGCTGACCAAGCTGTACCCCACCCGCTCCCACACGGGCGCCGCGCAGGGCGGCATGGCCGCCGCGCTCGCCAACGTGGAGGAGGACAACTGGGAGTGGCACACCTTCGACACGGTCAAGGGCGGTGACTACCTGGTCGACCAGGACGCCGCCGAGATCCTGGCGAAGGAGGCCATCGACTCGGTCCTCGACCTGGAGAAGATGGGCCTGCCGTTCAACCGGACGCCCAACGGCACGATCGACCAGCGCCGCTTCGGCGGTCACAGCCGGAACCACGGCGAGGCCCCGGTCCGCCGCTCCTGCTACGCGGCCGACCGCACCGGCCACATGATCCTCCAGACGCTCTACCAGAACTGCGTCAAGGAGGGCGTGGAGTTCTACAACGAGTTCTACGTCCTGGACCAGCTGATCACCGAGGTCGACGGCGTCAAGAAGTCGGCCGGCGTCGTCGCCTACGAGCTGGCGACCGGTGAGATCCACGTCTTCCAGGCGAAGTCCGTGGTCTACGCGTCCGGCGGCTGCGGCAAGTTCTTCAAGGTGACGTCCAACGCGCACACGCTGACCGGTGACGGCCAGGCCGCGGTCTACCGCCGTGGCCTGCCGCTGGAGGACATGGAGTTCTTCCAGTTCCACCCGACCGGCATCTGGCGCATGGGCATCCTGCTGACGGAGGGCGCCCGCGGTGAGGGCGGCATCCTCCGCAACAAGGACGGCGAGCGCTTCATGGAGAAGTACGCGCCGGTCATGAAGGACCTCGCGTCCCGTGACGTCGTGTCCCGCTCCATCTACACGGAGATCCGTGAGGGCCGCGGCTGCGGTCCCGAGGGCGACCACGTCTACCTCGACCTCACGCACCTCCCGCCGGAGCAGCTGGACGCCAAGCTCCCGGACATCACGGAGTTCGCGCGCACGTACCTCGGCATCGAGCCCTACACGGACCCGATCCCGATCCAGCCCACCGCGCACTACGCCATGGGCGGCATCCCGACCAACGTCGAGGGTGAGGTCCTGGCGGACAACACCACGGTCGTCCCGGGTCTGTACGCGGCCGGCGAGGTCGCCTGCGTCTCCGTGCACGGCGCCAACCGCCTCGGCACGAACTCGCTGCTGGACATCAACGTCTTCGGCAAGCGCGCGGGCATCGCCGCCGCCGAGTACGCGCAGAAGGCGGAGTTCGTCGAACTGCCGGAGAACCCGGCGGAGCTCGTGATCGAGCAGGTGGAGCGGCTGCGCGACGCCACCGGCACCGAGCGGGTGGCGGAGCTGCGGCGCGAGCTGCAGGAGACCATGGACGCCAACGTCATGGTGTTCCGCACCGAGCAGACGATCAAGACGGCGGTCGAGAAGATCGCGGAGCTGCGCGAGCGCTACAAGAACGTCTCGATCCAGGACAAGGGCAAGCGGTTCAACACGGACCTGCTGGAGGCCATCGAGCTGGGCAACCTGCTCGACCTCGCCGAGGTCATGGCCGTCTCCGCGCTCGCCCGCAAGGAGTCCCGCGGCGGTCACTACCGCGAGGACTACCCGAACCGCGACGACGTCAACTTCATGCGGCACACCATGGCGTACCGCGAGGTCGGCGCCGACGGCTCCGAAACCGTCCGTCTCGACTACAAGCCGGTCGTCCAGACCCGCTACCAGCCGATGGAGCGTAAGTACTGATGGCTACCCCCGTTCTGGACAAGGAAGACGCGGCCGGCAAGCCCGAGCCCGGTTTCGCCGACTCCCCCTACATCACGGTCACCTTCCGCATCCGCCGCTTCAACCCCGAGGTCGCGGCCGAGGCGGTGTGGGAAGACTTCAAGGTGGAGATCGACCCCAAGGAGCGTGTCCTCGACGCCCTCCACAAGATCAAGTGGGACCTCGACGGCACCCTCACCTTCCGTCGCTCCTGCGCGCACGGCATCTGCGGCTCGGACGCCATGCGGATCAACGGCAAGAACCGCCTGGCCTGCAAGACGCTGATCAAGGACATCAACCCCGAGAAGCCGATCACGGTCGAGGCCATCAAGGGCCTCACGGTCCTGAAGGACCTCGTGGTCGACATGGAGCCGTTCTTCCAGGCGTACCGCGACGTCATGCCCTTCCTCATCACGAAGGACACGAACGAGCCCACGCGTGAGCGTCTGCAGTCCGCCGAGGACCGCGAGCGCTTCGACGACACCACGAAGTGCATCCTCTGCGCGGCCTGCACCACCTCGTGCCCGGTCTTCTGGAACGACGGCCAGTACTTCGGTCCGGCCGCGATCGTCAACGCGCACCGCTTCATCTTCGACTCGCGTGACGAGGCCGGGGAGCAGCGCCTGGAGATCCTCAACGACCGCGACGGCGTGTGGCGCTGCCGCACGACCTTCAACTGCACGGACGCGTGCCCGCGCGGCATCGAGGTCACGAAGGCGATCGCCGAGGTCAAGCGCGCACTGATCACGCGCCGCTTCTGAGCCCCGCCGCTCACTGACGAGGGCCCCGTTTCCGCTGGAAACGGGGCCCTCTGGCATATGCCACACCATCGGGTGAACGAGTCCGGGACCGGACGCGCGGGCGGTGTCCGACCTTTGATGATGCTCTCGACACCAGCTCCCCAGGAGGCACCTGATGTCCGCAGCTTCCGTCGAGCAACCCTTCCACGAAGAAGAGCCGGTCACCCTGACGACCATTGCCGACGAGATCATGGAGTGCCATCCGGGCTACCGCGTCGAGATCATCGGAGGCCATCTCCTCGTGACCCCGTTCCGGGATGCACCTCATGCCCGGGCCCTGACCAAACTCATGCGTCCGTTCATGGCAGCAGGACTCGATGACGGCGAGACCGAGGTCCTCCAGAACGTCGGACTCTGGCTCCCCACGGGTGGCGAGGACTACGCCATCCCCGACCTCGTGGTGGTGGACGCCGACATCGACGACCACTTCGTCGAGAACAACGCGTACGACCCGGCCCGTCCGGGAACTGGAAGGACGACCTCAAGACCAAGGTCGCCGCCTACGCCGAGCCGAAGGTCCCGGTCTACGTCGTCGTCGACCGCAAGCACCAGCGCCTCCACGTCCTGACCGACCCGATGGGAAGCGGCTACGAGAAACACCGCCCGCACGCCCCCGGCGAGCTGGTCACCCTCCCCGACTCCATCGGCGCGAAGGTGACCCTCGACGTGACCGAGATCCTCAAGGCAGGCCTGGCGAGGACGAGCGAGTGAGTCGGGGCCTCGGAACCGGCCGAATTCAGACGGGTGCCGCTGGCGCTAGCGTCGCCGTCAAACGCCCGATGGGCCCCTTTCGAAGCCTCGAAAGGAGCCCATTAGCTGTCCGCTCCACGAGATCTAAATTCAGCACAGAATTCTATTGACGAGTGGAGCCATACGCCGATCGAATAAGTTTAAGCAAGCCCTTGCGAGACACTAAATTCGATTGGAAGTTTACCTCGAACGATCCCCCAAAGGGGGTCTCGTTTCACCGATTCGAGCCATTCACTGAATGACGTTCCGCTCTCACGGAACCACCAGGAGTTGTGACTTTCAAGCGACCGCAAGTCGACATCGGCCTGATATCTGTACTCAAGCTGAACTTGCGAATACCCTTCATGCTCGCCTTCAGTATCAACGATTTCGAGTTGGCGCACGAAACCCACTACGAATGTAGGTTCAGCAAACCAGTTCACTTCGCCATACTGAAAGAGGAAACCGTCAGAGTCAGCGCCGCTGGGGACCTCGAAACGGATTCGCTCGAAGTTGCGGACAGTCGCCATAACTTCCTCGAAAGTCGGAACCTCTCGACTCGCTCCCACTTGGCCAACGATATCTTGCACCACGCTTAGCGCAGAGTCGATCGGTCGTCTCATTGCATGTCTCCCTCGCTCGCTCCAAGATTCACGCAGCTGTGCCGTGGTGCGAACCGCAAAGACGCAGTCGCACCACGGCAAGGCTACACAGTCAGCTACGGCCAGTGTCCGCCTTGCAGCTGTCGTCGTACATGGTCCAGCACGTCCCGGGCCTCACTGGCGCTCCTCGCCCCGCCGATCAAGTCATTGACATAGGCATAGTATTCATTCGTGTGAATTCTTGAATGCACTGACGCACCTGTCGGATTCGCAGACGTCGACCCTCGTGGCAGGAAAACTCCGTTGCTAGCATCATTGATATCAATGCCGAACTTGGCGAGTTGCTGCCTTGCCGCCGCGGCCTTCGGCGAGGTACTGGCCACGATGTGATGTGCGGCAGTTTCGACAGGTCGAGTGAGCCCGGAAGCCTCAAGATTCCCACCGAGAATCTTGGCGTTACTGGAGCAGTTGGAATTGTGAACAAGGAGCGCCGTCTCCCCCGCCAGCACATAGTACGTGTGCTACGCGAAGCCTTCGACCTGCTTTTTAGCAGGTCAAGTGCGGTTCGCTGGTCCGGTGAGGTGCGCGGGTGTCCGTAGTTGTGCGGGGTTGTTGCCGTCGCTACTGCCGTCAGTCGGTTCAGCCCAGGTGCGGCTTCTCGCGCTGTTCCAGGAAGTGCCGGAGCCTGAGCCGTTGGGTGTGGTGCATCGGCAAGTGCTCGATCTCTTCCGGCGGTACGAACCGGAGCTCGGTGGACTCGTCGGAGATTGCCAGCTGACCGCCGGTGATGCGGGCGGTAAAGCAGACGTTGAACTGGCGGCGGACCTCGCCGTCGGTGTAGGCGATGATGTGTTTCGGATCGGTGTAGGTGCCGACCAGGCCGGTGATCTCGACGTCGAGGCCGGTCTCTTCCTTGACCTCGCGGACGGCCGTGCCGGGCAGGGAGTCGGTGAGGTCCATGCCGCCGCCGGGCAGGGCCCACAGGTCGTTGTCGCGGCGGCGTTGGAGGAGGATGCGACCGTGGTCGTCGGTGACGACGGCGGAGGCGGCGACGACCATGCTGTTCGGCTTGGGTGCGCTGGGGTCGTCGTAGTACTCGGTTCGCGCCACGGTCAGCCTTCCTCTCGTACGGGAGTTGCCGTCGCCCACACGGCGTCGAAGCTCTCGGCGTAGGTGTCGAACATGCCACTCTCCTGGTGTCGGCGAAGATGCCACACGGGGGCCGCGTAGGCGTTGACGCCCCAGACGTGCGCGTTGACGAGTTGTTGATCGTCGGCACGGTAGAAGGAGTTGTAGAGCGTGGTGCCGTGGGTTCGGACTTCGATGCCGGGGGTGTCGGCGAGCGGCCTGTAGTGCATGAGTGCGAGGCGGCAGCGGGATTCGATGCCGTGGCCGAACCGCTCCTCCTGGCCGCGGGCTTGGACGTTGTCACTGTCGGCGTCCCCGATCGCGATGCGAACGGCGCAGCCTTCGGCAGCGCGTTCGGTGAGGAGTTCGTTCAGCCGCGGGTACGCCTCGTGGAGGAAGACGGCCGCGTAGACGAGGATGTCGATCCGTTCCTGGGCCTGGGCCATCAGGTCGGTGAACGCCGAGACGGGGATGTCGGCCCGCTGCTCGTAAAGCGCCACCAGTTCGGGGCTGATGGCGCGGGCGGGGCGGGCCTGGCGGAGCGCCGGCCAGAGTGCGTGCACGTCTTCTCCCAGGGCTTTGGCCGCTTGGAGGGCGGTGGCACGGCGTGGGGTGCGCCCGAGGTTCACCCAGCGCTCGACCGACTTGGGGTCAATCTCGACCTCGTGGGCGAGGGCAGCGTACGTCCAGCCTCCGGCTGCCATGACGGCTCGCAGTCTCTCGTTCGGCACGAGTCTCCCCCTTGGTCTCAGAACGGCACCAGGGACGTTCTACACGGTGCGGGACGTCCCGGAGTGGGGTTTGGTGGAGGTTCCTTCGTCCCGGTGACCGGCGTGAGGATCGGTGCCGACCCTGCGGCACCGACGGGCCCAGGGGCATGCATCAACGCCGCCGAGGAGCGTCACCGTGCGAATGAGCGCCACCCCATGTGTTCTCAACCGGCGACGGGATGCCTCGTCGCAGACCGCCTCGCCGGGGTGGTCACGATGACGGCCCGCAACCCTGATGCGGTCAAGCACACCGCCTCGCCCGATGTGGGCGCCGTGATGGTCGACCGGCGGAACGGCAAGGCGGGCGTGGTGATGGGGCATGTGGGGCCGTACGTGCAGCTTCGGCCGCCGCGCGGTGGCCGGGAGTGGGACGTGCCGCCCGAGGACGTTCGTCCGCCGACGCCGGCCGAGGTGTTGAGCGCCAAGGTGGCTGTGGCCAACCGGAGGTGGGGACGGTGACCCCTCGCTCGGTCCTGCGCTACGAGACTTGGACCCTCCAGCCCGACCGCGAGCCGGACGCGGAGCCGGTCCTGTACGCGATGCAGTGTGCCGTGGACGGAGAGACCTCACCGACAAGCGAGGACTTCGCCGAACAGCAGGACTGGGTGCTGCGGCACTGCGGCCAGAACCCGTCCCACCACACCTACCGGGAGATCATCACCCGGCCCTGGCGGACCTGGCGGCAGACGTGAACCACTCTCCTCATCCAGGCGCCGCACGTTACTGACCCACCCGACTCCCGTCTCTGCCGGACACGACCGGTCGAGGCTCCCCCGTCCTCGTCAGCCCCGGCAGGGACGGGCCCACAGGTGCGTGCCGGGCCCATGGTCATGAGGTTCTGGCATCAGCCACAGAAAGTCAGCCACGACGGCGGGCGTGTCGACCGATCACCCGTCACGTGTGTCTCGCCCAACCCCGCACCGGGATCAGCCCAGTTATCTCCATCGTCACGGCCCCCAGCCAGGCAGCGAGCATAGGCGTCCGGGACGGCGCGAGCCCGCCGGGCGGCCTCTCAGGTGCCCGGCCAGTCTGCTGTTGAGTCGGACCGGGAGCTTCCGATTAACAACACGACCACCGTGACCGGGGTCATGGCGGTCATCTCGGCCCTGGCCTTCGTCTTCTCCTTCGGCAACGTCTGGGCGCTCGCCCTGCGGCTCGGCGTTCCCTGTCCGATCGCGCCGCTGATCGCCCCCATGGTGGACCTGTCCGTCGTCGGTCTCCTGGTCGCCCTGCGGTTCCTCGCCCTGCGCGGCGTCCCCGACCACGACCTGAAGGCCGGCACCCGACTGCTGCACCTGTGCGGACTGCTCACCCTCGCCCTCAACACCGCCGAATCCCTGCTCACAGGACGCTACGGACGCGCCTGCCTGGACACCGTCGCCCCGCTCCTGCTGCTCGGCTGGGGACACGTCGGCCCCGCCTTCCTCACCCAGTTCCACCACCAAGTCCCGCTCCTACTCGACCACCCTGGACGCGCTGCGCGACGCCCGCCGCTCCTGGCGTGCCGAACAGGCCCGCACCCACGCTGGCCTGCCCGAACCCGAACCGGACACCACGCTCGTCATCGGCCACTGGGACTACCTCGGCACCGGCTACAGCCCCGGCGCCGCGCTCCTCGCCGCCCACGTCTGGCACCGCAGGGAACTGGAACGGCAGTTCGTAGCCGAAGAGGGCTGCTGATGGCCTCGCCCCAGACCACCATCCCCTGTGCGGAGGTGGCACCGGCGCTGGATCTGCTCACGGTGCCTCAGGTGATGACCCGCCTCCAGCTCGGCCGCTCCGCCGTCTACGACCTGCTCCGCACCGGCCAGCTCGCCTCGATCACCCTCGGCCGCGCCCGCCGCATCCCTGCCCACGCCCAGACCGACTTCATCCGCACCCGCCTCGAACAGGACGCCGCCTGATGACCACGCCCCGCCCTACTCCGTCCCGCCGCTCCCGTATCCGCGCCAACGGCGACGGGACCGTCTACCAGCGCCAGGACGGACGCTGGGAGGCCGCCGGATACGTCCTCGCCCCCGGCAACACCCGTCGCCGCGTCCGTGTCTACGGCACCACCCGCAAAGCCGCTCTGGCCAAGCTCACCGAGAAGATCGCCGCCAGCAACCGCGGCCTCCCCATCGCTGCGGCCGACAGCACCGTCGGTGACTACCTCACGTACTGGTTGAATAACGTCGCCGTACACCAGCTCCGCGAAAACACGCACACCCGCTACGCGGCCTGCGTCCGCCTTCACCTCATCCCTAGGCTCGGCAAGAAGAAGCTCGCGCGGCTCACCGCCCGCGACGTACGCGCCTTCCTCGACGGGCTCCGCACCACCTGCCAGTGCTGCACACAGGAACGGGACGCGGCCCGGCGGTCGTGCCGCGCCGTCGGTCAGTGCTGCGGCAAGACGCTGTCGCCGCTGACGGTGACCTACGTTCACTCGGTCCTCAAGTCGGCCTTGGAGCACGCCGTCCGCGAGGACGAACTGCCGCGCAACGTGGCCCGGAACGTAAAGACCACCGCGCCCCGCCCGAGACGTTTCCAGCCTCTTACGGCGGCCGAGGCCCAACAGTTCCTCCAGGCCGCCAGCGGTGACCGGCTGCACGCGCTGTACGAACTCGCCCTGCGCACCGGACTCCGCAAGGGCGAACTCCTCGGCCTGCGCTGGGAAGGCCTCGACCTCGACGGCGGCACGGCCAGCATCCACCGCTCCCTCCAGCGCACGCCCACCGGCGGCCTGACCACCCTGCAAACCAAGACCGGTGCCTCCGAACGCCGTATCGCCCCCCCGACCGAGTGCATCCACTCCCTCAAGAGCCACCGGGAACGCCAGCAGGAAGAACACCAGGACGCCGGAACCAACTGGGCGGACAGCGGGCTGGTCTTCCCCACCGCTACGGGCACCGCCCTCGACCCCACCAACCTGACCCGCCGCTTCGGCCGACTCCTCAGCCGGGCAGGGCTCCGCAGCATCCGCTTTCACGATCTTCGGCACTCGACTGCGACCCTGCTCCTGGAACAGGGCGTCGACCTCGTCGTGATCAAGGAACTCCTCGGCCACGCACACATCGGCGTCACCGCCGGCGTTTACGCCCACGTCTGACTCCGCCTCCAGCGCCAAGCCATCGACGCCCTAGGCCATGCACTCGGCGGCCAGGACGACGACCCTGACAACCCACCTGCCGCAGCGGTCGTCCGCTGACGTTGCCGTCAGCGTTGCCGTCAAGAACCGCAGAAGCCTCGCCAGAAAACTCTGGCGAGACTTCTCGCTATTCACCTGACTTTCAGCTGCAGTCAGATTCCCGCCAGCGTGTTACGGCTCGCTGACACAGAGCGAAAGCGAACGACCCGAAATCATCCCCGAGCCTCTCCGTGCTCTCACGGTCCACAACGCCGGGATTCCAAACGAGGACGGGGTACTCACCTTCCTTATCCACGAGAGACGAATCGAGGACAACCAGGCCACCCATTCCATCGAACATCACAGCGATCAGATCGGATGGCATCCCATACTGATTGCGTGCATCCAGAGTTTCCGCAACGGAACCCAACAGTTTCAGCCCCATTGCGGGTGTCTGATACACGCCGAGGAATTCCTCACCAGCGATATCCCAGGTCCCGAATTCTTCGATCAGGCGACGGTACGAGGGAGGGAAGGCCACACCCAGATCACTCTCGGCGGCTGCCACCGTCCCTGCGTCACAGCCGTCAGCGTGGTTCGCGATGTCATCGTTCCCGCGAACCAGCTCGATCAGTCGCTCACTCGCCTCGACAGCGTTCATCATCCACCAAATCCTGCCGCTCGGTCCTTCCAGTACTGGGATTTCCATGCGTTGAAGGCATCTCGATCGATTCCACTAGGGATCTTGGTGCCCGCCTTCCAGTGCAGCTGATTGTAGTTCCCGAAGTGCATCGAGTGTGTCACCTCGGCAATCGGCCCGTCCTGCGTCTGGAGCATGTGATGGAGGTTCATCGGCTTGCCGTCCGGGCCCATCGGGGCGAGGCCCTGCGTCATTCTCTTGAGATTGCTTCGACCGTACTTGTCCGCAGGTGAAACAAAGCCCGGATTCACCAGATCATCCCGCTGATAGATTCGCTGACCGTTATAGTCGGTCCGCGACCAGAATTGGCAGTTTGAATTGTGAACCAGGACCGGAGTCTCGCCCGCCAGCACATAGTACGTATGCAGGTCGTCGACCGTGAGGTTGTACGTTCGTGCGTGCTTCGTGAACGGGCGGTTGGTCGTGACGATGACGGTGTCGCCGTCGTCGGTGCGCAGGGTCATGCCCGGTTTGAGGTCGCGCGCTTCGATCCAGTCCTGCTCGGACGGTGACCAGAAGGGGTGCTCGTAGGTGGCGGTGAGCTTTTCGATGCCGTCTTCGGTTGCTACGGACAGCTCGTTGAAGTACTTGTCGGCCTCGGTGCGGATGAGCCGGGTGACCTTCCGAGCGCCGGTCTCGCCCGTTTCTGGATCGGTGGCCCGGACAACGTCGCCGATCTCGATGTCCTCGATGTCCTTGGTGGTGCCATCGGCCATGAGGACATCAGTGCCTGCCAGGAAGCAATTGCAGTCAGACAGCGGCTTGCCGCCGCGGCGTCCGGAAGGGGCCCCCAAGCCGCCCCTGCCCTGCCAGCCGAAAGAGAAGATTCCGCCGGCTACCACCTGCATGAAGTTCAAGGTCGTGCCCTCAGGGCAGTCCTTGCCGCCCCGGCACGCCTGGTACAGCCAAAGCTGGACCTGCCGCTGCTGGTTGGGGTCCTGCGTATTGCTGAGGTATTCAGGTGTGTAGTGGCTGTAGCTCGCAGTGCCCAACCACAGGTCATAGAAGCGGTTTCGTACCTTCTGCCAACCCGGGAAGCTCTTCTTGATGTAGACACCCGGGAAGATCTGCCGCTTGCTGGTTCCGGGAACGGTGTGCTCGTACGGGAGTTGCTGATAAACGGGGCTCGACTTGGCCGGCTTGGTCACTTCGCCGTTCGTGGCGCCGCCCTTGCCTTCGCCCCCTCCGCACAGGTCCACCGGGCACAGGCCCGAGGGGTCGGACTGGCTGACCGGGCTGTTGTTGGCGTATGCGTACCCGTTCATCTGCAGCGGGTCCGCTATGTCGATGATCGGGTCTGCCGAGAGGAAGCGGCCCGACGTGTGGTCGTATTCGCGGGCTCCTATGTGTGTCAGGCCCGTGGCCGTGTCGTCGATGCCCACGCCCAAGTAGCCGCGCTTGTTGGGCCACGTGGAGGGCTTCGCGCCGCGGGTCTCGCCGTACGGCTTGAACGCGCGGCGGGTGACCGGCTGGCCGGCCGTGAGGTCGATCGAGGTGTTCGCCGTGCCCAGGTGGTCGGTCAGCAGCGTGCTGACCTTGTGGCCTGTCGTCGAGCCGTTCGTCGTCGTGCGCACCACCGTGGGGGCGCCCGCCTGGCCGTAGGAGCGGGAGGCTCGGGTGATCGTGCCGGACGCATTTGTTGTCACTTCGGCCTCGCCGAGGTACAGCGTCGAGCCCGTCGGCGAGTTCTCCAGAAGGCGGTTGCCGTCGGCATCGTAGACGTACGTCGTCTTCTTGCCGTCGTCCGTGATGGAGTCGAGCTTGTTCTCCGGCGTCCAGTCCAGGGTCTGCGTGGTGTTGTACAGGTCTCGGGCTGTGGTGTTGCCCGTGGCGTCGTAGGTGTAGGCGCTGCCCTTGCCCGTCGGGGTGGAGCTGATCCACGTCATGGTGTGCGGCTGGGACTTGTACGACGTCGTGCCGCTGCCTGCGACCGTCTTGCCGTAGCCGTACGAGTACGTGATGTTCTTCGTCGCGTCGGCCGGATCGTGCTCCGTGAGCGTCGCGCGGTTGCCGAGCCAGTCGAAGGTGGTCGACTGACGGTAGGCCGTCGTGCCCGTGGCCACCGTGTCCGAGGCAGGGGCTGCCGCGCCCAGTGTCGAGGCCAGGGAGTCGTCGGGGGACGAGGTGTCCGATTCCGCGTCCGCGGCGTCGGCGACCGGGCCCGAGGAGATCGCGTAGGTGGTGCGGGGCCCCCAAGCGGTACCGTTCGCCGACTTGCAGCCCGTGCCACCGCCGGTCGGCTCGATCTTCGATGTCCAGGCGTGGGCCAGTTCGCCCAGCACGTCATACGTGAAGCACTGGGTGTCCCACGCACTGCCCGTCGTCTCGCTCAGCTTGCGTGCGTTGGAGGTGATGGTGCCGGTCGCGTCGTAGGAGTAGTAGCTGTCCGTGATGCGGTGCGGGCCAGCCGTCTCGCGGTCTGCCACCGTGCGTTGGAGATGACCGGTGTGCGGGTCCACGAAGTTGGTGGTCCAGACACGGTTCGGCTGTGCGCCCGAGACCGTGCGCAGCACCTCGCCGTAGGGCGAGTACGTGGCGTCGGCGGTGTACCAGGTCAGGCCCGAGGTCGACTCCGGCATGCCGTCACCGTTGTAGCGCGTGACGACCCGTTCCTTGGCCAGACCACCGACGGCCGGGAGGGTCACCGACTGGGGTTTGCCGGTGGGCGTGTACGTGTAGGCGTACGTGTAGGTGCCGGCGAGGCCCGCAGTCATGGAGTTGGCCGGGACGACCGTCTCACTGCCCGTGATCCGGTACTCGGAGTCGTATCCGGTGACGCGGTTGACGTAGTCGCCATTGGCGGTGTGCCGCTTGCTCGTCGCCGGTTGGCCGAGGCCTCCGGGCGCATCGTCGTAGATGTACTCCTTGACCGGGGTGGCGCTCGCCGACCCGTGCCGCACGTATCTGGGCCTGCCGAGGATGTCGTACTCGGTGAAGGTCTCCTGACCGCGCGCGTTGCGGACGCGGGTCGGCCGGTCCGCAGCGTCGTACCAGGTGTCCGTGGTCCCTGTGTCGGGGTCGGTGGCGGACGTCACCCGGCCGCGGGCGTCATAGGTGTAGGACCAGACGTTGCCGGCCGGGTCGGTGACCTTGTCGCGGTTGCCTCGTGCGTCGTAGCTGTACGTGGTGGTGCGGCCCGCGGTCGCGCTGGAGGCGTCCTGGGTGAAGTGCTTGACAGAGGTGGTCCGGCCGAGGGCGTCGAAGTAGGTGCGCGTGCGAGGGGCCGTGGAACCGGGCGGGTTCACCGTCTTGCTGATGGCGTCATAGAAGGTGAAGGTCGCGTACTTGTAGCCGCCGCCCTGGTAGACGGAGGCGCGGGCTTCGCGCTCCAGTCCGTCGTAGCGGTACTGGGTCCAGGACGGGATCAGCGACGTGGACCTGGGCCTGAAGAGCGCCGTGTCCGGTTCACCCTTGGCCAGGTAGGCACCGGTCTTCTCGGCGACCAGGCCGTGATCGTTGTACTTGGTGTCGACGATGATCCGGCCGGGGCCGTGGGCCTCGGCCTGCTTCTGGACCTCCCGCGCCAGGCCGTCGTAGAGCGTGACCTCTTGGCTGTAGGAGCCGTCGTCCTTGAGGGTTCCCACCGTCACCGCGGCAGGCTTGTTCGCGCTGGATGTGGCGATGGCCGGCTGATACGAGACGACGACGTTCGGCGACTTGCCACCGGAGGCACGGGACGCCGTCCAGCCCTTCACGAGACGGCCGAGGGCGTCGTACTCGCTGCGTGTCGTGCGGCCGTTGGCGTCGGTGACCGTCAGCGGCAGGCCCCGGCCGGGGTCGTAGGTCGTGGTGACCGTGTGGCCCTTGGCGTTGATCGTCTTCGTCGTGGTGACCGGGCCACCGGTCTCCGGTGTGTATCTCGTCTCCGAGGTGCCCGCGCCGGGCTTGGTGACCGTACGGACGCGCCCGAGGTCGTCGTACGTGGTCTCGGTCGCGACCGAGTAGGACGTGCCCGTGCCGTCGGTCTCGGCCACGGTGGTGGGCAAGCCCTTGGTCGGTGTCGCCCCGTGGGCCAGCTTGTCGTAGCTGTACTGCCGTGCCGACTTCAGCTGGGTGGCGGGGTCGGCGGAGGCGTATCCGGCACAGGACGTACCGGTGGTGCGCTGTTCCTTGGGCAGGCCGATGAGCCAGGCGGTGGTGTTGTGCACGTAGGTGGTCTTGGCGCAGGTCTGATCCGAGAAGGTCTCGGATGAGCCGCTCGGCTTCACGACGGCTGTTTCCACCTGGACGGGCAGGCCGTAGGTGTCGTCCGGTGTCGTGAGGGTACGTACCGCCCGCCAACTGGAGCCGACCGTCTGGATCTCGTCCGACCGCTTCGTGCCCGTGCGGTGTGCGAGCAGTGGATCGGCGGTCGTCCCGTCCTCGTTCTCGCGGGAGCGGGACGCGGTTTCCTTCGACCACGGGTAGTTCAGCGTGCGAGTGAGGACCTCTCCGCCCGAGTCGGCATAGGTGATGGTCTCCGCGGTCAGGCCGGCGTACTGGGGAGCGTCGTCCGCGAGAAGGGTGTAGGCGTTGGTGGAGTCCTTGACCGCTCCGCCTGTGCCGAGGAAGTACCGCGTCACCGAGCGCGACTGGGATCGCGGCACGCCCGGCTCGGAGGTGAGCTTGCTGCCCTTGGTGACCATGACCTGTCGGTGCCCCCGCCAGTCGCTGTACGTCCGCAGGGCGGGGCGCGTGAACTCGTCGTCGCTCTTCGCCCAGGCCGGGCCCGAGTACGAGTACGTCGTGACGGTCGGTTTGCTGTGCGAGGTGACCTTGTCCGTCTCGGTCACGGACGCGACGACGTACTTGTTGAACCAGGACTTCGCCGGGGTCTTCTCGTCACCGTCGGGCGACCAGCGCACCGGGTAGCAGGTGCCGTTGTTCTCGCCCTTGTCCTCGGAGGGTTCACTCGCACACCCGCCGGTGTATTCGACCTCGATGTCGCCGCCGTGTTCGGTGGAGACCGTTCCGATACGGGGGCGGGTGAAGGGTGGACGCTGGTCGCTCTTGCCGGTGAGCACCAGGTTGGGCAGCTGGCGGTCCTTCAGCCGAGCGCGCAGGGGTGACGAGGCTCCGACCGTGTAGGGGGCGAAGCTGATGCCGTCCTTCGTCTGGAGGGTGCCGGTGGTGTCGCCCGGGCCGTACCCCGTGCGAGTGATCGAGTTGAGCCAGAGGCCGGGTGAAGTGTCGTACCAGTCCTCCGGGAACGACTGGTGCAGGGTGTAGGTGTCCACCTTGCCGAGGCCGGTCTGTCCGGGACGTGCGGCCCTCGTGGTCACCGTGTCCAGGCGGAGTTGCGTCCAGAACGAGGGGAACGCCGGGCAGAGTTTGGAGGTGGACTTGCAGTTGAGGTTGCCTGGTGTGTCCCACCAGGGCCGGTAGGCGCCCGGGTCGTCGGTCTTGGCGAAGTTGGCCGCGTCGCACGCCGACTCGGATCTCAGGCACCGCTGCTTCGCGCCGAAGGTGACGGTGGCCGACGGCGTGGTGAGGGTGTCCGGACGCATGCCGTACTCGATCGAGGAAGGGTAGGCGTAGCGGTCGTACTGCTCCGGCGACTTGAACTTCTTGCGGACGGCGTAGTGGTTCGTCTCCTGCTTCCAGTTGACGATCATCGTGTTGCCGTTGACGTCGACGACCTTGTCGAGGCCCCAGCGCCAGGCCTGCTGCTTGCCTGAGCCGCAGCGCGAGTCCGCGAAGCCGTCGGCGTGACACGGTTCGCCGGGGTGGTTGCCGAAGACCGGCACGGTGGAGACGGAGGACGTGTCGGCGTGACCTCCGCCGACGCTGTTCTGGCCGTAGTAGTACTTGGTGCCGTCGGTCGTGGTGACGACCCAGTACTCGCCGTTGTTGTCGTCGTTGCTGCCGCCGACGCGGTGCTCGACCCGGGTGCCGTCGTCCTGCTGGGGACGGTAGATCTCCGTGTCCTTGTCCGGATCGCTGCCGGAGCTCGCATCGCGTACCAACTCGGTGGTCCGGCCGCCGAGGGACATCACCGCGTTGTACGACACCCAGCACAGGTCGGACGTCTTGTCCTTCTTGGCGGTGTTGTTGGGAGTGCCCGCATTGAGGGCCTTGCGGTCGTCCCGGCAGGAGCGATAGCGGCGCTCGATGTGGCCCGGGTCGTACGACCAGCCCTCACCGATCCAGGAGGCCTGGGGCGAGGAGACGGCCGTACGCCCGTCCACGGTCTGCGAGCTGTAGTTGAAGGAGATCGTGGGCGCGGGGCCCGTCGGCGGGCTGGGCACGGTCAGCGGGTAGGACCAGGTGAAAGCGCCGGATGAGCCACCGGCCTCCCACTTTCCGTCGGAGGCGAGCGGCGTCGCCTTGAAGGTGCCGCCACCGCTGTTGCCGGAGTCGACCACTCCGACGACCGCGGTGCTTCCTGCGGCGGCCACGGGGGTCGCTGCGGAAGCTCTGCCGTAGGACGCCTGCGTCACACCGGAGGAACCGGGTCGGGACGAGGGCGCGACAGCGGGGGTGACCGTCCCGTCCGCCGCCGGGTCGACAGTGGCCATGAGGGACTTGGCCGCCGTGTCGTTGGTCGTCTCCAGTTCCTCGTACGTCTGGCACGCCTCGTCGTCCGGCGTGGTCCAGTAGCAGTCGGGGAACATGACGAAGCTCAGTCGGGACGCCCAGTCCGCGCCGTAGAGGTTCTTGAACTTGGCGTAGTCGAGCTTGACCGAGACGGGTACCGAGCCGTTGTCGGGTGCCTGCACCAGCAGGAGGCCGCCGTCCACTCCCTGGGCGACCGAGGACGTCCGGTCCGGGATGGTGACCTGCCATGTGCCGGTCGGGGCGGGCTGGTCGGGGGCCGGGCCCAGGCTGACGGGCAGTGACCCGACCGGGTTCAGAGCAGTCGGCTCGGCGGTGGCCGCGGCGGTTCGCACCGACGCGGGCGTCGGGGCGGCACCGAAGGTGATCGTGTCCGTCTGGTTGGAGGGCGGATTGATGGTGCCCGTCGGGGGGGCGAGCAGATCCTCGGGTACGTCGGCCTTCAGCGTGCTGAGGTGCCGGCTGAACTCGCCGCCCGGAACGGGCTCCTCGCGTTCGAGTTCCTCGAGAGTCAGCGATTCCCGCCCGACCTCCTCCCTGGCCGGATCCGGCGGAAGGGCCAGCGCCGCCGGCGCGGGCAGCAGCCCCAACAGCAGTGCGGCAGCGGTCACCGGCACGGCACTGCGCGCCAGGCGCGGCTTGCGGGCACGCGAATGTCGATCGAACACGGCGAGGTCCCCCCGGACCAGTGGAGCGGGACCGGCGACGGACCACGCGTGACGACATATCAGATGCGGAAGATTCTGTGATCACCCCGTGAAGGAAAGCCAGAGGTGACGCCCTGCTGTGATCATCATCACGGAAGGTAACGGACCGTTACTTGACGAAGGCAGGCCAATCCGAAAAGCGCTTCACGGAAGGACAGTTCTGCCCTTTACCGATGTTTTTGGCATGTACAAGACCGTCACCCACAAAGCAGTCCGCAATAGAAGCCGTCCAGGACCGCTTCGCCCCCTTTTGTGGACACGCGCCGACCCAGGACTTCTCGCCCGCAAGCTTCTCGTTCCTTCTGTACGGATGCGCGACCACCGGCTCTCACGTCGCACCACCCGAATCTCCACAGGGTGACGACAGATCCCCCATGGGTCATCATCGGCTCGCCCGGCCGCGCCCAGTCGCACGCCGGATTCCAGGGGGAACTACGGGGGAAGGGAAGTCCGCCCGATGACGCGCAACTGGCGCCTGAGGCCCGGCCGTCGAGGCGGTGTGGTGCTACTCGCCGCCGCGGTCGCCACCACCGGCATCGTCTACGCCGGAGTACGGCCGGACGACGGTCCCGCTCACGACAGCCGTGACCAGAGGCCGGGCGCGGGCACCGTCACGGAACGCACCGCCCTGAAGCAGGCGGCACGGACCGGGAAGCCCGTCGAGGTCACCACCGAGCGCGCCGCCCGCTCCACCACATGGGCACGCCCGGACGGCCAGATGGCCAAGCAGCTGTACTCCGCGCCCGTTCGAGCCAAGGTGGGCGGCGAATGGAAGAAGATCGACGCAGGTCTGCGCCGCACGGGGGCCGGGTGGGAACCGAAGGCCACCAACACCCGCATGGTGTTCTCACCGGGGACCGGCGAGCAGGACGGACGGCGGGCATCCCGCTCCACCGCGCGCCGAGTGTCCCTGGTGAGGCAGAGCACGGCGGACGCAGCCGAGAACCCGCTGGTCACCCTGTATGTCGGGGGTGGCGGTGAGTACAAGATCGAGCTCACGTGGCCCGGCCCCGTCCCGACGCCGATCATCGACGGCAACCGCGCGCTGTACCCGGAGATCTTCCCCGGCGGAGACCTCGTGCTCACCGCCGACGACGACGGGTTCGGCCAGCTGGTGGTGCTGAAGAACCGTCAAGCCGCGTCCGACCCGCACGTCAAGCGCCTGGTGTACGGCCTGCATTCCGCCCAGCTCTCCTTCCGTCTCGACCCGGTAACGGGGATCGTCAGCGCCGAGAACGCCGATGACGAAGAGGTCGCCATGTCGCCGACCCCGCTGATGTGGGACAGCAGTGGGCAACCGGCCGTCACCGACGGCGGCGTGGGGGCGACGGCTCAGCCGAGCGGGCCCGAGTCCCCCGGACCGACGGACAGCGGGGAACTCCCCGACGACAGCCCGGCCCCCACCGCCGAAGAGGATGCGGTCGAGTCCGACGAGCAGAGCGACACTGACGTCGAGGTACTGCCGTCGGCGACCGACGGCCCCGCCGCCGAACCGTCCGGGGCGCCACTGCCCTCCGCCCCGGCGGAGACGGCGCCGGCGCCGGCACCGTCAGGTGCTGCCGCGACCCTGGGTCTTGCCTCGCTGGAGGGCCCTTCTCCCGACTCGCGGGGTGAGCTCGTCGAAGCAGATCTGTCCACGGGGCAGTGGACGCTGACGCCGGACCAGGATTTCCTCACCGACCCGGCCACCACCTATCCGGTGTTCGTCGACCCGTCGGTCAAGAAGCAGGTCCAGAACTGGACCACCGCCTACGACCGTCACCCCCACGCCACGTTCTACAACGGCAAGGGCTTCAACAAGGGCGGCACTCACGAGGCCCGCGTCGGCTTCGAGTCCGACACGTGGGGCACCTCCCGGTCCTTCTTCAACATGTACTTCGACAAGGACCTGAAGGGCACGAAGATCACCAAGGCCACGCTGCGTGTCCTGGAGACCTACTCCTGGTCCTGCAGCGCACGCTCGATGAGCGTGCACCTCACCGGCGAGATCGACTCCCACACCAACTGGAAGAACGCCCCCAAGCTCCACGACGGCAACAAACTGGCGACCAAGAGCTTCGCGCACGGCTACAAATCCGGTTGCCGGGACGCCTTCGAAGGCTTCGACGTGAAGAAGGGCGCCCAGAAGGCAGCCGACCGGGGGGACGACACCCTCACCTTCGGCCTGCGCGCCCGCGACGAGAAGTCGCAGTACGCATGGAAGAAGTTCCAGGCCAACGGCGAGTACCCGCCCATCCTCGAGCTGGTCTACAACCGCCGCCCCTCGATCGTCTCGAACTCGCTGGACATCGGCCCGGACGGCAAGTGCACCACCACCAAGCCGTACGTCCGCATGGGTTCCGGGGGACTGACCTTCACCGCCAAGGGCACGGACAAGGACAAGAACCTGGACGCCCTCGACTTCGACCTCTGGCCGACCGGGCAGTGGGACTCCGCCGGCGATCTGCTCGGCTCGACCGGGAAAGTGTCCGTCGGAGGCGATACGGGAACGGCCCTGCGGTCGACGAAGGAGTTCTCCACGAGCAAACTCAAGAACGGAACCACGTACTCGTGGCGAGTCCGGGCGATCGACGATGCCGGTACGACGTCCTCGTACTACCCGGCCAAGACACCCTGCCGGTTCGTGCTGGACACCTCCGCGCCTCGACCGCCCGTGGTCACTTCCACCGACTATCCCAACGCGGACGGCAATCAGAACGGCTTCGGCAACGACGCCGAGGACGCCAACTGGTCGACCAAGAAGTTCGGCACTCCGGGCTCGTTCACCGTGCGTGCCCTGAACAGCGATGTCGTGCGCTATGAGTACGGCTTCAACTCAGCCACGTACACCGGAAGCGTGGGCCGCGACAACGGGGCGGCGACGAGCGTGAGTGCCGCTCTGTCCGGGGCCAAGCCGCCCGCGGCAGGACCCAACGTCCTCTACGTTCGTACCGTCGACAGCGCGGGCAACCCATCGGATCCCACGAAGTACTTCTTCTACGTCTCGCCGCGGGATCAGGCTGACAGCCCCGGTGACTTCACCGGAGACAAGCTGCCCGATCTCATGGTCGTCACCGAAGGTGGCAACTTGGCCATGTACCCGTCCCAGGCCGACAAGGACGATCTGGCCAAGGGCACCGGCGACCTGGACTATTCGATGGCGGGCGCCTACCGGTCCAACCCCGACAAGGACCCCAACGGCGACGACCTGCCCCCGTACGTCCCGGCACCCTCAGGGCACTTCAAGGGAGCCCTGATCACTCACAACGGTGACATCTACGGAGGTGACGGCCTGCAGGACCTCGTCGTGCGCCTGTCCGGCAAGCTATGGGTCTACCCCGGGGACGGCTACGGCGCCGTCAACATCGACCGGCGTCAGGAGATCCTTCTGCCCGAAGGGGCCCCCAGCCCTGCCGACTTCACTCAGATCGTCTGCGCCGGGGACGTCACGGGAGACGGCCGCCCCGACTTCTTCGCCACGGTGCGGGGCTCCGCCGGGAGCGACGACGAACTCTGGGCCCTCACCGGCTACCACGGCGCGACCGTGGACGCGGCCGTCCGCCTCAACTCCTCCGCCTGGAAGGAGCGCGACCTCGTCGTCACCCAGGACGTCTCCGGCGACGGCGTCACCGACCTCGTCTACCGATCGGACGTCTCCGGGAAGTTGTGGCTCCGCAAGGGCATCGCCGCTTCCGGGGGCGGAGTCAATCTCACCTCACTGGCGACAGCGGCGGACTCCTCCGGTGGTGAGGACAACGAGTACGGCGCATCCGGCTGGGCGAGCAGCGCCAAGCCTCACCTGATGGGAACCCCGAGCGCCAACGGCGACACGGTCCCGGACATCTGGGCCGTACTGGCCGATGGATCCGTGCGCTTCCACGCGGGTGGCAAGGCCGCGCTGAGCGGCTCGGGTACCGAGGTCATCGCCCGGGCCGACTACTGGAAGACCCGGATCGGCATCGGGTGACGGGCTGAGCAGGGAGCTGGGGTCGGCTGCTCCGAGCGTGCCGGCCCCAGCGGTCCGTTCACAGCTGACTCAGGATCGAAGGATCTGTGATCTTCGTGTCGGCTGCCAGGAGCATCGCCTTGCTCAGGATCACCGACAGCATGCGGTCGCCCTCGTACGGGAGGTAGCCGGGCTGGAGGGCTGCCGGGTCCGGCTTCGGGACGATGCAGAGGTACTGGTCGTTCGGGGTCATGAGGATGTTGCCCGAGCCGAGGTGGATCTTGTAGGTGTGGCGGTCGCCGCGGACGTGGAGGAAGCGGCCCTCCAGCGTGCAGCGGTCGGCTATCGCCAGGCGCGGGACCAGGCGTTCGAGCAGGAGCCTGCGGGTCTCGGCGCTCGCGTTCAGCTCGCCGAAGCCGTACGACGTCCAGTACTCCTGGAAGCGGCCGCCGGGGCCGCCGTCCTGCCAGGTCGGGTCGTTGCCGACGCTGGCCACGCCGACGAACAGGTCCACGTCGCGCAGGACTTCGGAGAGGACCAGGGGCGGGATGTCCCGGAGGGGGATCGGGTCGGCCCGGTCCTGGCCGTCGCGGAGCCACATGGTGTACGCGCCGCCGTAGCAGTGGGCCGAGTTCTGCGGGGCGTCGATGGGGTAGAAGCGGACCTGGTCGGTGCGCAGGCGCAGGTAGCTGCCGGATTCGGTGGTGTCGACGCCGTACTCCTCGCCGTCGCCCTCGATCCAGTACTCGGCGCGCAGACCCCACCGGGGCAGCTCGCGCGTGGCGGGCGGGGCCGAGTCGTCGACGCACAGGCGGAGTTTGTTGTGCCAGCCGCGCAGCGCGGCCAGGGAGTGGAACGGGTGCTGGCGCACGATGTGGGCCGCGAAGCGGTTGGAGTACGTGCCGGTGGCGCGCTCGGCGTCCGTGAGCAGGTAGACCTCGCGGTGGGCCTGCTTGAACGGCTGGGTGACGCCGTGCCGCTCCAGCCAGTCGCGCCAGGCGACGATCTCGGCGGGTTCGTGGCCGACCGGGTGCCAGAGCTCGACCCGGTCGCCCCCCGTCAGGGGGTCGCCGGCCAGCGTGCGCAGCTCACCGTCGGCCCAGCCGGCCGTGGTGCCGTCGATCGTCCACAGCAGGCGGCGGGCCAGGGTGCCGACCAGGGGGTGGTCGAGGTACCGCTCGCGCCACACCGCGTACGGCCAGCTGCGGCGGGCCAGGAACTGGCGGTCCAGGCGCTCGCTCTGCGCGGAGAGCATCTTGTCGATGTCCTTGACCGCCGTCTTGAGGTCCTTCAGTTCGTCCGGGTGGTCGCGCTTCACGGCCACCGGCACCGTCCTGACCGGCTTGCCCGCGGCGTTGCGCCAGCTCAGCACGGCTCGGGTGCCGCGGACTTCGAGGAGTGCCGTCGTCTCGCCCAGGCGGTGTTCGGCGCGGCCGACGTCCGTCAGGCCGTACGCCGGTACCGCCAGTTCCTCGATCTCCTCGCGGGCGAGGCCGAGCGCGGTGGCGCGGGCCTCCAGGGCGGTGTCGAGGAGCTTGGCCGTGTTCTTGTACGTCACCCGGGTGGCCAGCCGGGCGAGTTCGGCGAGGGCCGCTTCGGAGTCGATGCGGGCCAGCGCGACGACACCGGCGTTGGCGACCTTCGGATTGCGGGGGCCGAGGCCCGCGACCTTCTTCAGTGACGTCTCGACCAGGGCGCCCAGGGCCCGTGCCGTGCCCGCGTCGGGCGGCAGCAGGGAGAGGAGCCAGGCCAGGCCGCGCAGGGCCGTCGCGTTGTACGGGTCGTAGGCGTTGTTGATGTCCGGCTGCCACTCCTGGCGTTCCAGGGGGAAGGTGCGGGGGCGGCCGGCGAGGGCGAGCCAGGACAGGACCGTCTCGCGGACGCGGTCGGTGCCGAGGGCGTCCAGCAGGGCATGGGCCCGCTTGTCCCACCTGGCCGTGGGTTTCGAGGCGGTGGCGGTGAGGACGTGGGCCAGCAGGGCCTGCCAGTCGGGGCCGATGGCATCGCTCAGGGCCTGTTCCGCCCAGGCCTCGCCGACGTTGAGGACGGGGTCGGTGAGCTGCCGGGCCAGCGCCACGAGGTCGGCCCCGCGGTAGGCGTCCAGGGCCGCGCGGCGGACAACGGCCACCACGGGGGCCGGGAGGGGGCGCCCCGCGGCCAGTTCGGCCCGGATCAGGACCTCGAAGCGTGCGACGTACCAGAAGGACTGGTGGCGGGCGAGGTCGTCCAGGGCCTTGCGGCGCTCGGCGGCCAGCGGATCGTCGGTGAGCCGCTCGGCACCGTCGAGGCCCTCGGCGATCAGGGTGCACAGGGCGAGATGGCGGCAGCGGGCCTCCGTGTCGTCACCGGCCTGGTGGAAACGGTCGGCCAGGGCGTGCAGCAGCGCGCGGCGGTGCCCGGCCGGCAGGGACCGGAGCTGGTCCAGCGCCTTCTCCCAGCCCCCGCTCCAGGCGCCGCGGCTGGAGTCCATGACGCGCAGCGCCTCGTCGGCGACCCGGTCGATGTCGCCGTCGGCGATCCTGTCGCGCAGCCGGTCCGCGTGCGACCGGGGCGTGCGGAAGGAGCTCATCAGCCACCGACCAGGGGGACGAGCTTCAGGAAGGTGACCTCGGTGCCGAGGGCGAGGTCGATCTCCTCGGCCGGGTCGGTGACCTGACGGTCCCCCACCAGCACCAGGAAGCCGTTCCCCGCGAAGGCGCGCTCGGCCAGGGCCGTCTGCCTCTCGGGGTCGATCCGGCGGGGTGTGCGCACCGCGTAGCCGTTCAGCACGCGTTCGGTGCCCTCGGGCTGCACGAGCCCCTGGAAGACCTCCGGCGTGCGGGCGTTGTACTCCGCGACCTCCTGGAACACCCGGCGCCGGATCAGTTCCCTTACGGTCAGCCGCTCTTCGGCGATCTCCAGCCCCCAGGCCGTGCGCCGCTCCCCCGTCGTCGTCTCGTCGACGAACGTCACGATTCCCATGCGGACGACAGTACGAGGCACCACTGACAATCACCCCGGGCCGCGTGTTGAACATGTTCAAAAGTAGGTCTAGAGTCATCCCCGACAGCGTTTTGAACGTGTTCAAGAAGGGTGGGGCAATGGACCGCACGGTCATCGCCTACGTCATCTACCTGCTGGTCAGCATCGGCCTGACCGTCTGGGTGGCCCGTACGCTCAGCCGGAACGGCAAGGTCTTCCTCGCCGACGTGCTGCACGGCAACGAGAAGCTCGCCGACGCCGTCAACCACCTTCTGGTGGTCGGCTTCTACCTCGTCAACCTCGGGTTCGTCGCGCTGTACCTGAGCGGCGACGGGACCATCACCGACGCCCGCGGCGTCTTCGAGGCCCTGTCGACCAAGCTCGGTGTGGTGCTGCTGGTCCTCGGCGTGATGCACCTGGCCAACGTCTACGTGCTCAACCGGATCCGCCGCCGGGGCACCATGGAACGCGAGCAGGTGCCGCCGGTGCCGCCGCAGGGCTGGGTCGCCCCGCAGGCGCAGGCCTGAGCGGACAGGGGACGACGGCATGAACGCATCCGCACCGGTCCGGCGCCTCACCGTCCTCTACGACGCCGAGTGCTCCCTGTGCGCGTTCCTGCGCGACTGGCTCCTGCGGCAGCCGAAACTGGTGCCGCTGGAGCCGGTCCCGGCCGGTTCCGAGGAGGCGAGGCGGCGCTTTCCCGGCCTCGACCACGGCGCCACCCTCGACGAGATCACCGTCGTCGGCGACGCCGGGCAGGTCTACCGCGGCCCCGCCGCCTGGGTGGTCACGCTGTGGGCGCTGCGCGAGCACCGGCCGCTCGCCCACCGGCTGAGCACCCCGGCCGGCGCCCGGCTCGCCAAGGGCGCGGTGCTCGCCGCCGCCAGATGGCGCGGCGCGCAGTGGCACCGGGGGCAGGGCGGCGGGGCACGGTGGGGCGGGACGCAGTGGGGCGGCCGGGTCTACCGGCGGGCGGACGGCTGGTCGTACGACCCGGACGGGGGCTGGAGCTACACCGCGCCCGGCTGCGCCGACGGCAGCTGCGCCCCCCGGTAGCCGGACCCCCGCTGACGTTAGGCTCTCTTCCCGTGTCCGCGAAGAACGACGGCCCCGACGACGGCGCCCACCCCAGCAAGTCCGAGCAGACCCGCGCCCTGATCCTGGAAACGGCCATGCGGCTGTTCCAGGAGCGCGGCTACGACAAGACGACGATGCGGGCCATCGCCAAGGAGGCCGGGGTCTCCGTCGGCAACGCGTACTACTACTTCGCGGGCAAGGAGCACCTGATCCAGGGCTTCTACGACCGGATCGCCGCCGAGCACCAGGTGGCGGTCCGGGAGATCCTGGACCGGGAGCGCGACCTGGAGACCCGCCTCGCCGGGGTGCTGCGGGCCTGGCTCGACATCGCCGCGCCGTACCACGAGTTCGCGGTGCAGTTCTTCAAGAACGCCGCCGACCCGGACAGCCCGCTCAGCCCGTTCTCCCCCGAGTCTGAGCACGCGCGCGAGGAGGCCATCAGCGTCCACCGGGAGGTCCTCGCCGGGGCCACGAAGACCAAGGTCCCCGAGGAACTGCGGGACGTCCTGCCCGAGTTGATGTGGCTGTCCCAGATGGGGCTCGTCCTGTACTGGATCTTCGACCGCACCGAGGGGCGCGAGCGCAGCTACCGGCTGGCCGAGCGCGGTGCCCGGCTCACCGCGCGGGGTGTCGCCCTGGCCCGCTTCCGGGTGCTGCGGCCGCTCGTGCGCGAGGTGCACGAGCTGTTCACGGAGTTCCTGCCGGGGATGACGAACGCCGTCCCCGATCCGGCGGCCCGGCGGCGCACCGAGTCCTGAGGGCGGGCCGTCAGAGCGACGCGAGCTCGATGACGGTGATGTCCGAGGGTGCGCCGACGCGGGTGGGCGGGCCCCAGGCGCCGGCACCGCGGGAGACGTAGAGCTGGGTGTCGCCGTAGCGGTCCAGGCCCGCGAGGGTGGGGTTGGCGCCGGACGCGATGAGGTTGCCCGGCCAGAGCTGGCCGCCGTGGGTGTGGCCGGAGAGCTGGAGGTCGACGCCGTGCTCGACGGCGTCGTGGATCTGCACGGGCTGGTGGGCGAGCAGGACGCACGCGCGTGCGGTGTCCCGGTCGCCGAGCGCCTTCGCGAAGTCGGGGCCCTGCCCCTCGCCCTCGCCCGCGACGTCGTTGACCCCGGCCAGGTCGAAGTACGGCATCTCAAGGCGAGCGTTCTCCAGCGGGTGGATGCCCAGGCGGCGGACCTCCTCGACCCACTGCTCGGCGCCGGAGAAGTACTCGTGGTTGCCGGTGACGAAGTAGGACCCGTGACGGGCCCTCAGCCCGGCGAGCGGGGCCGCCGCCGGGCCGAGGTCCTTCACGCTGCCGTCGACCAGGTCGCCGACGACCGCGATCAGGTCGGGCTGGGTGCCGTTGATGGTGTCGACGACCTTCTGCGCGAAGCCGCGCCCCAGGACCGGGCCGAGGTGCACGTCGCTGACGACGGCGATCCGGTAGCCGTGCGCGGCGCGCGGCAGCTTGGCCAGCGGCACGGTGACCCGCTTGACCTTCGGCCCGCGCAGCACGCCGTACGTCCCGTACCCCACGGTCCCGACGGCTGCGGCCGCGGCGGCCCCGGCGACGACCCGGGAGACGAACAGCCGGCGGGACGGGCCGACGGGGGTGGCGGCGCCGGCCGGGTCCGAGGTGGCGCGGGCCGGGTCCGAGGTGGCGCCGGCCGGGTCCGAGGTGGCGGGGGGCTCCGGAGCGCCCTCCGACGGGGTGTCCCCGGCGGGGGCGGGCGCTCCGCCGGTTACGCCGGTCGCGGTCTCGGGGGCGGGCGCTCCGCCGGTTACGCCGGTCGCGGTCTCGGGGGCGGGCGCTCCGCCGGCTTCGCCGGTCGCGGTCTCGGGGGCGGGGACGGGGGCGGCGCCGCTGCCGTTCGGCTGCGGCGCGGTGGCACGGTGGGGCTGCGAAACGGACGTGGGCACGGCGGTGGAGGCGGTGCCGGCAGCGCCGTCGGGCGTCGCGGCACCCGCGCGGACGGGGGTCGCGCCGCCGGCGTTCGCCTGCGGCGCGGTGGCGCCGCCCGGTTGCCGGTCCGTGCCCGTCCGTCTCGCCCGGTGTTCCAGGAAGCGGCGCAGGAGCGGCCGGACGATCTCGCCGGCCAGCACCGCCAGCAGCAGGTATATCGACAGGGCCAGCCACAGGAAGCCCGGCCAGGCGAGGACCTGCTGAAGCCGGAAGGGGGCGCCGGAGCGTTCGGCGACCAGGGCCCCGACCGCCAGCACCCAGCCGCCGGCGATCAGGACCGCGCCCGCGCGGCGGACGAGGCCCGGGCCCCCGGTCGTGTCGCGGAACAGGCGGCGCCACACGTACCAGTTGGCCGTCACGACGACGGCCAGGACCACGATCGCGACGAGCACGAAAACGATGACCACGGTGTCGAGTCTCCCGATCGCCGCTATGACGTCCGGCGCAGTGCGCGCAGACCACGCAACCCGATGGCCCCGATGACCGTCCCCAATACGAAGGAAACGACGGCGAGCAGCAGGTGCACCCAGAAGTAGGCCGTGGGATCACCGTCGTCGAAGGCGAGTCCGCTGCCGTCCGCGACGAGGTTCTTGACGAAAGTGATCCAGATGACCCAGCTCCACACTCCGAAGGCGAGCAGGAACCAGGACACGGGGCGGCTGAGCTTCATGCACCCAGTATCGCCAGGACCTGTCCGGTTCCGTTCGCGGGGTGGGGCCGGAGGCGGGACTTCCCCCCGTACGGCATGTACGTTTCCGACCGTGCACGCTCCGAAGCAGACCGTCAGGCGATCCCTGCTGGTCACCTCCGCCGTCCTGTCGTCCCTCGCCCTGGCCGCGCCCGCCGCCGTCGCCGCCCCGAAGCCCTCGGGCAGCCCGTCGGCGAGCCCCTCGGCCACGCCCCCGGCGTCGATGTCGAGCGTGGGCGGTGCCCGGCTCGGCAAGCCGGGGACGCAGGTGAACCTGGCGAGCGGCGTGCCGGTGCTGCCGAAGGACGTGACCGCCCGCTCCTGGATCGTCGCCGACGCGGAGTCCGGTGACGTCCTGGCCGCGCACAACGCGCACTGGCGCCTCGCCCCGGCGAGCACGCTGAAGATGCTGTTCGCGGACACCCTGCTGCCGAAGTTCCCGAGCGACACCAAGCACAAGGTCGTGCCCGCCGACCTGGCCGGCATCGGCGTGGGCTCCAGCATGGTCGGCATAAAGGAGGAGGAGACGTACACGGTCCACGACCTGTGGCTGGGCGTCTTCCTGCGCTCCGGGAACGACGCCGTGCACGTGCTGTCCGCCATGAACCAGGGCGTCGACAACACCGTCAAGGAGATGAACGAGCACGCCGAGGAACTCCAGGCCCTCGACACGCACGTCGTCAGCCCGGACGGCTACGACGCCGAGGGGCAGGTCTCCTCCGCGTACGACCTGACCCTGTTCGCCCGGTCCGGGATGCAGAAGAAGGACTTCCGCGAGTACGCCTCGACGGTGCGGGCCAAGTTCCCCGGGGAGACCAAGAAGGGCAAGAAGGGCAAGAAGACCCGCGAGTCCTTCGAGATCCAGAACACCAACCGGCTGCTGTCCGGCGACTCGGACGTGCCCGTCTACCAGGGCATCGCGGGCGTCAAGAACGGCAACACCACCAACGCCGGGGCCACCTTCACCGGTGTCGCCGAGCGCGGCGGCAAGGTGCTGCTGGTGACGGTGATGAACCCGGAGAAGCCCGAGCACAACGAGGTCTACAAGGAGACCGCCCGGCTGTTCGACTGGGGCTTCAAGGCGGCCGGGAAGGTGCAGCCGGTGGGTGAGCTGGTGCCGCCGAAGGGCGCGGCCCAGGCCAAGCCCGGGGCGAACCCCTCCGGCGAGGCCGGGGGATCCGGGGACGGCGGCGGCGGTACGGCCGGGACTGGTTCGAAGCCGGCGGCGAGCGCCCCGGCCGCGGACGGCTCCAGCGGCATCGGGACCGCGCTCGGCATCACGGGCGGGGTGCTGGTGGTGCTCGCGGGCGCCGCGTTCCTGGTCAACCGCCGGTGGCCGCTGCCGGATCTGGTGCGCCGCCGCACCCGTCCGTGACCTCGGGGACCTCGTCCGCCTTGCTCTGCGTCGCCGTCCACGCGGCGCAGAACAGCACCAGCTTCGAGGTGAAGTTGATCCACAGCAGCAGCGCGACGGGCACTCCGAACGCGCCGTACATGCTCTTCGCCGCCACGCCCTGCAGATAGCCGCTGAGCAGCAGTTTCAGCAGTTCGAAGCCGATGGCGCCGGTCAGTGCGGCCACGAACAGGCGGTGGCGCGTCGGCTCGACGCCGGGCAGCAGGGTCAGGACGTAGAGCAGCAGCAGGAAGTTGGCCAGCACGGCGATCAGGAACGCGGCGAGGTGCAGCAGGACCCCGCCCCACCCGCCCTCGTCGATGCCGAGTTCCCGGATGATCCAGCCGATCATCGCGGAGGCGACGGCGGAGGCGGCGATGGTGACCAGGAGCGCGCCGCCGAGGCCGATCAGGACGCCCGCGTCCTTGCCGTAGCGCACGACGGGGTTCTCCTCCTCGTCGGGCAGTTCCCACACCGCCCGCAGGCACTCGCGCATCGACCCGGCCCAGCTGACGCCGGTGAAGAACAGCAGGCCGCCCGCGATGAGCCCGATGGTGCCGGCGTTGTCGACCAGGCCGGCGATGTCCAGCTGGTCGGAGATGCCGGGGACCTGTTCGGCGAGCTTGTCCTGAAGTGTGTGCTCCTGCTGCGTGCTGAGGGTGGCGGCGGCGATGGTGGCGGACACCGTCAGCAAGGGGAACAGCGCGACGAAACTGGTGAAGGTCATCGCGGCGGCCAGCCGCGTCCACTTCACGCGGTCGAGCCGCTCGTACGACCGCCACGCGTGGGTGATCATCAGCCGCTCCGCCCACGGCCCGACCACCGGGAGTCTTTTCAGCCAGTCCATGATCCGACTCTGCCCTCCGCCCGGAACACCCATGTACGGGTACCCCAGAACCGCAGGACTGTGGCCAGCGCCATACCGACGACCGCTCCGGAGACGGTGTCCGCGCGCTGCGAGGTGAGGCCGAGGCCGTAGTGGCTCACGGCCAGGCAGAGCAGCTGGACGGCGGCTCCGGCGAGGTTCACCGCGAAGAACACCCCGTACGCCCGCAGGCCGGGTGTGCGGGCGGTGCGGTAGGTGCCGAGGGCGTTGCCCGCGTAGGCGACCGTGCAGGCGGCCAGGAACGACAGGGACTTGGCGGTGATCGGCCCGAGTCCGGCGGGGCCGCGCAGCGTGCTGAACAGGGCGAGGTCGACGGCGTAGGCGAGCATCCCGACGGCGGCGAAGCCGAGCAGCTCCCGGCGGGCCGGGGTGCCGGGGCCTCGCCGCCACGCCCGGTCCCGGGGGGCGGGGGTGCCGGGGGTTCGGCCCGCCCGGGCCTGGCGGATGGGGTCGGCGGGGCCTCGCCGCGTGGGTGTGGTCACCAATTCGCCACGGCCAGGCCGTACATCGCCATCCAGACCACGCCGATGAGGGCGAGGGCGCGGTCGCGCAGCACGACGTCCTCGGGTTCGCCGGCCGTGCCGCGGTCGGCGAAGACGGCGTATCGGAGGACCGCCAGGATGAAGGCCACCATGGACAGTTGGCGCCAGGGCAGCACGCTGGTGTGCGGGACGCCGCCCTCCTCCATGGCCCACAGGCAGTAGCCGAGGACGGCGACACCGGCCGCGAGCTGCCAGACGAAGCGGAGGTAGCCGGTGGTGTACTCGGTGAGCAACGCCCGCGTGGCGCCCGCCTTTCCGGCCATCTGGACGGCTTCCGAGTAGCGCTTGGCCGACACCATGAACAGCGCGCCGAAGCCGGTGGTGATCAGGAACCAGCGGGACAGCGGGATGCCGAGGGCGAGTCCGCCGATCATGGCCCGCATCAGGAAGCCGGTCGTGACGACGGCCAGGTCGACGACGAGGACGTGCTTGAGGCTGACGCAGTAGGCCAGTTGCATCGCGAGGTAGGCGGTCAGCAGGGCGGCGACGGCGGGCCCGCACAGCCAGGCCGCGGCGCAGGGCGCGAGGACGCCGAGGCAGCCGCCGACGGCGTACGCGACGGGTACGGGGACCTGTCCCGCGGCGACGGGACGGTGCCGTTTGACGGGGTGGGCGCGGTCGGCGTCGGCGTCGCGGGCGTCGTTGACGAGGTAGACGGCGGCGGCGCAGGCGGTGAAGAGGACGAAGACCAGGGCGAGTCGGATCAGGGCGTGGCGGGAGAAGAGTTCGCCGGCGGCGGCCGGGGCGGCGGTCACGAGGACGTTCTTGACCCACTGCTTGGGGCGCGCGGTCCTGAGGAGCCCGGCCAGGAGGCCCCCCTTGTGGGGTGGTGCGGGCCGCTCCTCGTGGGTGCGCTGCCGCAGGACGGCCGTCTCAGTCATGGTCGACGCCTCCCCGCATCCAGCGGGCGCCGAGCCGGGCCGTGAGGGCGCCGAGCGCGGCCCCGGCGGCGATGTCCGTGGGGAAGTGGACGCCGGCCACCAGCCGTGAGACGCACACCAGGCCGGCGAGCGGCGGCACCGCGTGGGCGCCCAGGGCGCCGAAGGCGACGGCGGCGGCCGCGGCGGAGGTGGCGTGGGAGCTGGGGAAGGAGTGCCGGCCGGCGGTGCGCACCAGGGGCTCGACGTGCGCGGGGCGCGGCCGGCGCACGACCCGTTTCACCCCCATGCTGACCAGGTGCGCCCCGGCGGTGAGGGCGGTGCCGCGCAGCCAGGCGCCGCGTCGCCCGCCGTCCACGGCGGCTCCGGCGAGCCCCGCCGCGAGCCACAGCGCCGCGTGTTCCCCCGCCCAGGACAGGGCACGGGCGGCGCCGGCGACGCGCGGGTCGGTGCCGCACTCCCTGAGCGCCGTAACGATCCGGTGGTCCATGTCGTGCAGGTCGTCGAGGTCGTCCATGTGGACTCACTGTTCACGCCCATCAGGCCTGAACTCCGGCAATATTGAGCGACATCCCATTAATCACCCATTTCGGGGAGGGATGCCATGTTCCCGAACTGATCGCCCAGACTAGGGCGATACGGTCACGGACATGTCTGCCGACACCGATTACGACCCGGACGTCATGGGCCTGGACCACACCACCGTCACGGGTTGGGGCCGCACCGCCCCCACCGCCGCATGGGTGGTCCGTCCCCGGACGTACGAGGAGGCCGCGGCAGCCGTCCGGGACTGCGGGGCGCGCGGCGGGATCCCCCGGGGCCTGGGGCGGGCGTACGGGGACGCGGCGCAGAACGCGGGCGGTTCCGTGCTCGACATGACGGCCCTGGACCGGGTGCACGCGATCGACGCCGACGGCGGGACCGTGCTGTGCGACGCGGGCGTCTCCCTGCACCGGCTGATGGAGGTGCTGCTGCCGCTCGGCTGGTTCGTGCCGGTCACCCCCGGCACCCGCTACGTCACGGTCGGCGGGGCGATCGGCGCCGACATCCACGGCAAGAACCACCACGTCTCTGGCTCCTTCGCGCGGCACGTGCTCGCGCTCGAACTGCTCACCGCCGACGGCGAGATCCACACGGTGATCCCCGGCACGCCGCTGTTCGACGCGACGGCCGGCGGCATGGGCCTGACCGGGGTGATCCTCACCGCGACGATCCGGCTCCAGCCGGTCGAGACGTCACTGATGTCCGTCGACACCGAGCGGGCGTCGGACCTCGACGACCTGATGGCCCGGCTCGCGGCCACCGACCACCGCTACCGCTACTCGGTCGCCTGGATCGACCTGCTGGCCCGGGGCGCCGCCACCGGGCGCGCGGTCCTCACCCGCGGCGACCACGCGCCCCTGGACGCGCTCCCCGCCCGCCTGCGCCGGGACCCGCTCGCCTTCCGCACCCCCCGGCTCCCGGCGACCCCCGCGATCCTCCCCGAGGGCCTGCTCAGCCGGACGACCGTGGGCCTGTTCAACGAGCTCTGGTACCGCAAGGCCCCGCGCGCCCGGACCGGCCAACTCCAGCGGATCTCCGGCTTCTTCCACCCCCTGGACGGCGTGCCCCACTGGAACCGGGTCTACGGCCGCGGCGGCTTCGTGCAGTACCAGTTCGTCGTCGGCTACGGCCGCGAGGACGCCCTGCGCCGCATCGTGCGCCGCATCTCCGAACGCCGCTGCCCGTCCTTCCTCGCCGTCCTCAAGCGCTTCGGGGAGTCCGACCCGGGCTGGCTGTCCTTCCCGGTGCCGGGCTGGACGCTGGCGCTGGACATCCCGGCGGGCCTGCCCGGCCTCGGCGCGTTCCTCGACGAACTGGACGAGGAGGTCGCCGCCGCGGGCGGACGCGTCTACCTCGCGAAGGACGCCCGGCTGCGCCCGGAGCTGCTCGCGGCCATGTACCCGCGTCTCGACGACTTCCGCGAGCTGCGCGCCCGGCTGGATCCGAGCGGGGTGTTCGTGTCCGACCTGGCCCGCCGCCTCAGTCTCTGAGCCCTCCCCTAGGAGCTGTCATGAAGGACGCCTTCGGCCTCCCCCAGTCCCTGCTCGTCCTCGGCGGTACGTCGGAGATCGCGCTGGCGACCGCCCGCCGGCTGATCGCCCGCCGCACCCGCACGGTCTGGCTGGCGGGCCGCCCCTCCCCCGCCCTGGAGGAGGCCGCCGGGCACTTGCGCGGGCTCGGGGCCGACGTGCACACCGTGGCCTTCGACGCGCTCGACCCGGCCTCCCACGAAGCCGTGCTCGGCAAGGTCTTCGCCGAGGGCGACGTCGACATGGTGCTGCTCGCGTTCGGGCTGCTGGGCGACCAGGCCCGTGACGAGCGCGAGCCCGAAGCGGCGGTGCGGGTGGCGCAGACCAACTACACCGGCGCGGTCTCGGCCGGGCTGGTGTGCGCCCGCTCGCTCCAGTCCCAGGGGCACGGCTCGCTGGTCGTGATGTCGTCGGTGGCGGGTGAGCGGGCCCGCCGGGCGAACTTCATCTACGGCTCCAGCAAGGCCGGCCTGGACGCGTTCGCGCAGGGCCTGGGCGACGCGCTGCACGGCACGGGGGTGCACGTCATGGTCGTGCGCCCGGGCTTCGTGCGGACGCGGATGACCGCCGGGCTGCCCGAGGCACCGCTGGCGACCACGCCGGAGGCGGTCGCGACGGCCGTCGAGCTGGGGCTGCGGCGCCGCACGGAGACGGTGTGGGTGCCCGGGACGCTGCGCGTGGTGATGGCGGCCCTGCGGCACCTCCCCCGCGGGGTGTTCCGCCGCCTGCCGGTCTGACCGGCGGGGCTGGGTGTTCCGCCGCCTGCCGGTCTGACCGGCGGGCCTGGGTGTTCCGCCGCCTGCCGGTCTGACCGGCGGGGGCCTCCGCGGCTGCCGGTCCGTCCGCGAGGTGTTCCGGTGTCCGCCGCGGTTGACCGGCCGGGGCCTCTGCGGCCGCCGTTCGTCGCGCGAGGCGTACCGGCGTCCGCCGCGGTTGACCGGCGGGCGAGTGGTGCGGCGGGTGTCGCTGTCTGACCGGCCGGGGCCATCGCGGCTGCCGGTCCGTCCGCGAGGTGTTCCGGCGGGGGCGGCTCGGCGGTTGGAAGGGTCAGCGGATGGGGACCGAGCCGCGTTCTGTCCGGCCGGTCTGCGGGGGGACCACCGAGCCGCCGAAGGGAAACTCGCGGAGCTTGCGCCAGACGCCGTCGGCGCCCTGCTCGTAGAGGCCGAAGCCGGTGCAGGGCCACTCGGCCTCGTACCCGGCGAGTTCCTCGAAGGCCCGGTCCATGGCCGCCTCGTCGATGCCGTGCGCCACGGTGACGTGCGGGTGGTACGGGAACTGCAGTTCGCGTGCGGCCGGCCCGGCGGGGTCGCGGACCTGCTGCTGGAGCGAGGTGCAGGCCTCCGCGCCCGCGACGACCCGGACGTACACCACCGGCGACAGGGGCCGGAAGGTGCCGGTGCCGGACAGCCGCATGGGGAACGCGCGGCCGGCCGCGGCGACCTCGGCCAGGTGCGCCTCGACCGCCGGCAGGGAGGCCTCGTCGACCTCCGTCGGCGGCAGCAGGGTGACATGTGTGGGGATGCCGTGAGCAGCGGCGTCGCCGAAGCCCGCGCGCAGCTGCTGGAGCTCGCTGCCGTAAGGCTCCGGGACCGCGATCGAGACACCGATCGTTACGGTCCCCACGTCGTCTCCTGTCGTGTCAGTGTGGCCGCTGATACGACCACCCGGTTATCGACTGTACGGCCACGGCCGGGTTACGGGCAGGCGCAACCGGAGTGATGTACAGCGCTGTTCGGTGGTACGGCTGTGCGCGGGGGGCCGGTTCAGTGCTTGGCGGGCAGGAACCCGACCCTGTCGTACGCCTGGGCGAGGGTCTCCGCGGCGACCGCGCGGGCCTTCTCGGCGCCCTTGGCGAGGACCGAGTCGAGCGTCTCGGGGTCGTCCAGGTACTGCTGGGTGCGCTCCCGGAACGGCGTGACGAAGTCGACCATGACCTCGGCGAGGTCCGTCTTGAGGGCGCCGTACATCTTGCCGGTGTACTTCTCCTCCAGCTCGGCGATGCTCTCGCCGGTGAGGGTCGAGTAGATCGTGAGCAGGTTGCTGACGCCCGGCTTGTTCTCGGCGTCGTAGCGGATCACGGTGTCCGTGTCGGTGACGGCGCTCTTGACCTTCTTGGCCGTGGCCTTGGGCTCGTCGAGGAGGTTGATGAGGCCCTTCGGCGTGGACGCCGACTTGCTCATCTTGATCGACGGGTCCTGGAGGTCGTAGATCTTCGCCGTCTCCTTGAGGATGTACGGCTTGGGCAGCGTGAACGTCTCGCCGAAGCGGCCGTTGAAGCGCGTGGCGAGGTCGCGGGTGAGCTCGATGTGCTGGCGCTGGTCCTCGCCGACGGGGACCTCGTTGGCCTGGTAGAGCAGGATGTCCGCGACCTGGAGGATCGGGTACGTGAACAGGCCGACCGAGGCGCGCTCGGCGCCCTGCTTGGCGGACTTGTCCTTGAACTGGGTCATCCGGCCGGCCTCGCCGAAGCCGGTGAGGCAGTTCATGATCCAGGCGAGCTGGGCGTGCTCGGGGACGTGGCTCTGCACGAAGAGCGTGCAGCGGTCCGGGTCGAGACCCGCCGCGAGGAGCTGGGCCGCGGCCAGGCGCGTGTTCGCGCGCAGGTCCTTCGGGTCCTGCGGGACGGTGATCGCGTGCAGGTCGACGACCATGTAGAACGCGTCGTGGGTCTCCTGCAGGGCCACCCACTGGCGGACGGCGCCGAGGTAGTTGCCGAGGTGGAACGAGCCGGCGGTGGGCTGGATCCCGGAGAGCACGCGAGGTCGGTCAGAGGCCATGCTCACCATTCTCTCAGGTCCCGGGGGCCGGTCCGGAACCGGCTGGAAACAGCAGGGCGCCCGTTCGGCTCCGGCGGTGTAACAAGTGGGCCGTGGCGGCAGGGGCCGGGGGGCTCGCGGCCGGTGCCGCCGGCACGCTGCTGATACGCCGCGCGGCGGCCCGGCGGGAAGCCGGACCGCCGCGGGAGGAACCGCGTCAGGTGCTGATCGACCTGGACGAGTGAGAGGCCACCGGCACCGGCCCGCTCCTGGAGGGGTGACGGGCAGCGCGCCGGCCAAGCCCTGGACGGGTCGCGGGCAGCGCGCCGGCCGTGCCCTGGGCGGGTGACGGGCAGCGCGCCGTCCACGGTCCTGGACGGGTCGCGGGCAGCGCGCCGTCCAGGTCCTGGGCGGGTCGTGGGCCGTCGGGGTCAGCCGAGGTCGATCTCCGGGTACAGCGGGAAGCCGGACACGAGGTCGGTGGCGCGCTGGGAGATCTCGTCCGCCACCTTCGCGTCGAGGACGTGGGACGCCTTGGAGGGCGCGCCCGACTTGGTCGTGCCCGGCTCCGTGGTGGTGAGGACGCGGTCGATCAGCCCGGCCACCTCGTCCATCTCCGCCGTGCCGAGACCACGGGTGGTCAGGGCGGGGGTGCCGATGCGGATGCCGGAGGTGTACCAGGCGCCGTTCGGGTCGGCGGGGATGGCGTTGCGGTTGGTGACGATGCCCGAGTCGAGCAGGGCGGCCTCGGCCTGGCGGCCGGTGAGGCCGTAGGAGGTGGCGACGTCGATCAGGTTGAGGTGGTTGTCCGTGCCGCCCGTCACCAGCGTCGCGCCCCGGCGCATCAGGCCCTCGGCCAGCGCGCGGGAGTTGTCGACGATGCGCTGGGCGTAGTCGCGGAAGGACTCCTGGCGGGCCTCGGCGAGGGCCACGGCCTTCGCGGCCATCACGTGCGGGAGCGGGCCGCCGAGGACCATCGGGCAGCCGCGGTCGACCTGGTCCTTCAGCGAGTCGTCGCACAGCACCATGCCGCCGCGGGGGCCGCGCAGCGACTTGTGGGTGGTCGTCGTGACGATCTGGGCGTGCGGGACCGGGTCGAAGTCGCCGGTGAGGACCTTGCCCGCGACCAGGCCGGCGAAGTGCGCCATGTCGACCATGAGCGTCGCGCCGACCTCGTCGGCGATCTCCCGCATGATCCGGAAGTTCACCAGACGGGGGTAAGCCGAGTAGCCCGCGACGATGATCAGCGGCTTGAACTCGCGGGCGGAGGTGCGCAGCGCCTCGTAGTCGATGAGGCCCGTGGCCGGGTCCGTGCCGTAGGAGCGCTGGTCGAACATCTTGCCGGAGATGTTGGGACGGAAGCCGTGGGTGAGGTGGCCGCCGGCGTCCAGGGACATGCCGAGCATGCGCTGGTTGCCGAAGGCGCGGCGCAGCTCGGCCCAGTCGGCCTCGGACAGGTCGTTGACCTGGCGGGCGCCGGCCTTCTCCAGGGCGGGGACCTCGACGCGCTGGGCGAGGACCGACCAGAAGGCGACGAGGTTGGCGTCGATGCCGGAGTGCGGCTGGACGTAGGCGTGGCGGGCGCCGAAGAGCTCCTTGGCGTGCCCGGCGGCGAGGGACTCGACGGTGTCGACGTTGCGGCAGCCGGCGTAGAAGCGGCGGCCGATGGTGCCCTCGGCGTACTTGTCGCTGAACCAGTTGCCCATGGCCAGGAGGGTGGCCGGGGAGGCGTAGTTCTCGGAGGCGATCAGCTTGAGCATCTCGCGCTGGTCGGCGACCTCCTGGCCGATGGCGTCCGCCACGCGGGGTTCCACGGCGCGGATCACGTCGAGGGCGGCGCGGTAGGCGGTGGAAGCGGGGCTGAGCTCTGCTGACATGGGGACCTCCGGACGTTGCGTTCAGCGTTCACGGTACGGCCCAGGCGCACGGCTCTGTCTGCTCGGGCCGCTCCCCGATGGTTGGTCCCATCCCAGCGCGCCAGTCACGGCCCTCGGTCAGCCTACCGGGTGGGGGGCCGGGGGATCATCTGCCGGGTTGCTCTTCGGTGCCGGGTGCGGGTGCGCCGTGGTTGATCGCGCCCACGCGGCGGAGCCGCACATGTCACAGCCCCGCCCCCCTGAGGGGCACGCCCCCGAACCCCGTCTACAAGATCACGTGGGGCAGGAATCTCGCGTACTCGTCCGTGATCAAGCCCGAGGACTCGCGGATGCCCAGGCCCGCCGACTCGTTCTCCACCACCCAGGCTCCCAGGACGACGCGGTTGCCGTCGAAGTCGGGGAGGGGGGCCAGCTGTTGGTAGCAGCAGGGCTCGTCGCGGAGGGTGAGGGCGGAGCCGGGCTCGTGGACGGTGACGCCCGCGCCCTCGCGGCCGAGGAGGGGCTTGGCGACCCAGCCCTCGGAGGCGGACAGGTCCCGGGGGCCGTCCAGGTACGCGGGGAGGAGGTTCGGGTGGTCCGGATACAGCTCCCAGAGGATCGCGAGCAGCGCCTTGTTGCTGAGGAGCATCTTCCAGGCCGGCTCGATCCACAGGGTGGAGCCCGTTCCGCCGCCGTTGTCCAGGGTGGCCAGGACGTGGTCGGCGAAGCGGTCGGTGGTGAGCCATTCCCAGGGGTAGAGCTTGAAGATGCTGCGGATGAAGCGCAGGCGGTTGTCGACGAAGCGGCCGGAGAGGCGGTCCCAGCCGATCTCCTCCATGGCGATCCAGTCGGTCGCCAGGCCCGCCTGCTCGGCGGTCTCCTTGAGGTAGGCGACCGTCATCATGTCCTCGCCGAGCTCGTCGGCGGAGGAGTACGCGAAGTACAGGGGGCTGCCCGGCGGGAGGAGGGCGGCCTGCTTCCTCCAGGCGTCGACGAGGCGCTCGTGGAGGGAGTTCCACTGGTCGGCGCCGGGGAAGCGGTCCTCCATCCAGAACCACTGCGGGGACGCGGCCTCGACCAGCGAGGTGGGCGTGTCCGCGTTGTACTCCAGCAGCTTGGCCGGGCCGGTGCCGTCGTAGCGGAGGTCGAAGCGGCCGTAGACGGAGGGGAGTTCGGCGCGGCGGTGCCAGGCCTCGGCGACCCTGCGGGCCACGCGGGGGTCGGTGATGCCGAGGTCGGCGAAGCGGTCCTCGGCGACGATGTGGCCGGCCGCCGCCAGGCACATGCGGTGCAGGTCCTCGACGACCTCCTCCAGCGCCTCGACCTCCTCCAGGGAGAAGACGTAGTACGCGCTCTCGTCCCAGTAGGGGCGCAGGGAGTCGTCGGGGTAGCGGGTCAGGGGGTAGATCAGGCCCTGTTCCTCGACCGTCTGCTGCCAGCCGGGGCGGGGCTCGGCGGTTCTGCGTTCCATGTGCCGTACCCGCCCGTCAGCCGCCGCCGCTGCCCGAGCCGGAGCAGCCGAAGCCGCCCCGGTCGACGGCCTCGCTGCGGCTGAACGTGCCGTGGTCGGCGTAGCCGCCGCTGACGTCGGCGTCGTAGTACCAGTCGGCGTCGGCGACCCTGGTCTTGCCGGTCTTCTTGCGGCCCTTGCCGGAGGAGGACGTGCCGGACGAGCAGTTCTTGTCGGCGACGATCTTGTAGCCGTTGATGTAGTCGTAGCTGTCCCGGTCCACACAGCGGCGGTCCGGGTCGGAGCCGCAGGCGGACAGGGCCGCCGCGAGGACGCCCATGCCGCCCAGGACCACCGTGCTCGAGCGCAGCCGTCGCCGTGTTTCAGCCATGTGCGTGTCTCCCCGTGTCTCCCTGTCCGTGCACTGACAGACGGTCAGCCTAGAGAGGGGTGCGGACGGGCGCGCATGGCCCCCCGGCCGTGGCCGCTCCCCTACTGTCGTTTTGTGATCTTTGGAATGGTGTGCGCCCTTGGTGCGGCGGTCTGCTTCGGTACGGCGACGGTGTTGCAGGCGATCGCCGCGCGGTCGGCGGCGGCGAGCGGGCCCGGCGGGGACGTGGCGCTGCTGTGGCGGGCGCTGCGGCAGTGGCGGTATCTGGCCGGTCTGGCGCTGGACGGGCTCGGCTTCCTGCTGCAGATCCTGGCGCTGCGGTCGGTGCCGATCTACGCCGTGGGGGCGGCGCTGGCCGCGAGTCTCGCGGTGACGGCGGTGGTGGCGGCGCGGCTGCTCAAGGTGCGGCTGAGCCGCCTCGAGTGGGCGGCGGTGGCGGTGGTGTGCGCCGGGCTCGCGCTGCTGGGGCTGGCGTCGGGGGCGGAGGGCGACGAGTCCGGGCCGGGCTGGCTGCCGTGGGCGATGCTCGGTGCGGCGGCGGGGGTGCTGCTGCTCGGGGTGTTCGGCGGGCGGCTTCCGGAGCGGGGGCGGGCGCTGACACTCGGGCTGGGGGCGGGGCTCGGGTTCGGGGTGGTGGAGGTGTCGGTGCGGCTGATCGACGGCTTCTCGCCCGGGGAGCTGTTCCCGAATCCGGCGACGTACGCGCTGCTGCTCGGTGGCGGGGCGGCGTTCCTGCTGCTGACCACGGCCCTGCAGCGCGGGTCGGTGACCACGGCGACGGCCGGGCTGGTGCTCGGGGAGACCGTGGCGCCCGCGCTGATCGGGGTGGTGTGGCTCGGGGACCGTACGCGGCCGGGGCTGGGGTGGCTGGCGATCGTCGGGTTCGCGGTGGCGGTGGCGGGGGCGCTGGCGTTGTCGCGGTTCGGGGAGGCGCCGGTGGAAGTGGAGGAAAGGGCACCCGCCCGGCCGTGAGGGCAGGCGCATTCCGGCCGCCGAAAAGCGCCCCCAGGGGGCGATTCCGCGAACAGCCGACGGGCCGCGCCGAACCCGGGCCAGGGGTACGGCGCGCCCCCGGCCGGCGCGGCCGGAGGGGGTGCCGGTGTCATTCCGGCAGTACCGCGCAGAGTCCGTCCAGGGCTCCCGACCAGGCGTGGTCCGGCGGGGTGCCGTATCCGACGACCAGGGCGTCGACGGGCTCGGCCCGCGCTCCGGGGTGGGTGTAGCGGGCGAGTCCGTGGAGCGCGAGACCTCGCCAGTGCGCCGCCTGCACCACCGACTGCTCGGTACCCGGCGGCAGCCGCAGCAGGACGTGCAGACCAGCCGCGATGCCGCTGACGCGCGCCTCGGGGGCCCGGGCCGTGACGGCGGCGACCAGGGCGTCCCGCCGGCGCCGGTACCGCAGGCGGGCCGCGCGGACATGACGGTCGTAGGCACCGGACGTGAGGAACTCGGCCAGGGTCAGCTGGTCCGGCGCACCGCACAGGTCGACGCCGCCCTTGGCCGCCGCGACCTCCTGCGCGAGGCCCGGCGGCAGCACCATCCAGGCCAGCCGCAGCCCGGGCGCGAGGGATTTGCTCGCCGTGCCCAGGTAGACCACCCGGTCCGGGTCCAGGCCCTGGAGCGCGCCGACGGGCTGCCGGTCGTAACGGAACTCGCCGTCGTAGTCGTCCTCCAGCACCAGACCGCCGGTGCTGCGCGCCCAGTCCACGACGGCCCTGCGGCGGTCGCGGTGCAGGGGCACGCCCATGGGGAACTGGTGGGCGGGCGTGAGGAGGACCGCGTCCGCTCCGGACAGCTCCCCCGGGTCGGTGCCGAGCCGGTCGAACGGCAGCGGGGCGGTGGCCAGACCGGAGCCGGACAGAATTCTGGTGTGCACGTCGAGGCCGTACGACTCGACCCCGACCGTTCGCGCCCCGCGCGCCCGCAGGACGCCGGCGAGCAGCTTCAGGCCGTGCGCGAACCCGGCGCACACCACGATCCGGTCGGGGTCGGCGCGCACACCCCGGGCCCGGGAGAGGTACCCGGCGAGCGCGGCCCGCAGCTCCGGTCGGCCGTACGGGTCGCCGTAGTCGAGGGCCTGGTACGGGGCGGTGGTGAGGGCGCGGCGGGCGGCCTTCAGCCATTCCGTCCGCGGGAAGGACGCGAGGTCGGGGCTGCCGGGACGCAGGTCGTAGGCCGGGCGGCCGGGAGCGCGGGGGTGCGGGGCGGTGCCGGCGGGCGGGACGACCCGCCGCTCGGCGACCCGGGTCCCCGAGCCCTGCCGGGCGGTGAGCCAGCCCTCGGCGACCAGGTCGGCGTAGGCGTCGGCGACGGTGTTGCGGGCGATGCCCAGGTCGGCGGCGAGGGCCCGGGAGGACGGCAGCCGGGTGCCGGGGGCCAGCCGGCCGGAGCGCACGGCCTCGCGCAGGGCATCGGTCAGCCCCCGGCGCAGGCCCGGCCCGGTCGGCTCGACATGCAGGTCCAGCCCCAGAGTGGCCCAGGATTCCGCCATGGAAATGGACCATACTCCTGGGCTGCTTCCTCCCTAGGGTCGAGGTCATGACGACGCACACCGACGAAACGACGGCCCCGGACAGCGTGGCGTACGCCCCCGAACGGCCCGCCCGTCTGGAGTGGGCCAAGCACGTGCCCGAGGTCTACAAGGCCATGGTCCGGCTCGACGTGGCGGCCCGGCAGGGCCTGGACCCCAAGCTGCTGGAGCTGGTGAAGATCCGCGCCTCGCAGATCAACGGCTGCGCGTTCTGCCTCGACATGCACAGCAAGGACGCCCTCGCCGCCGGGGAGAGCGTCGAGCGGATCATCGAGCTGGGAGCGTGGGAGGAGTCGCGGCACTTCTACACCGCGAAGGAGCTCGCCGCGCTGGAGCTGACGGAGGCGGTGACGGTCCTGACGGACGGTTTCGTGCCGGACGAGGTCTACGACAACGCGGCCAAGCACTTCGAGGAGGCCGAGCTGGCGCAGGTCATCGCCGCGATCACGGTGATCAACGCCTGGAACCGGTTCGGGGTGACCTGCCGCATGGCGCCGGGTCACTACGAGCCGGGCCAGTACACGTGACGACCGGCGATCGGGAGGGCCCGCCGATGAGCAAGGCCGAGACATTCCGCGCCCTGCACCACCACCGGGTGCCCGGGGATCCGCTGGTGCTGCCCGGGCCGTGGGACGCGGCCAGTGCGCGAGTGTTCGCCGACGCGGGCTTCCCGGCGCTCGCCACGCCCAGCGCCGGGGTCGCAGCCTCCCTCGGGTACGAGGACGGGCAGGTCCCGGCCGACGAGATGTTCGCGGCGGTCGCCCGGATCGTCCGGGCCGTCGACGTGCCCGTGTCGGCGGACGTGGAGGGAGGCTACGGGCTCGCCCCGAAGGAGCTCGTGGAGCGGCTGCTGGAGGTGGGGGCGGTCGGATGCAACCTGGAGGACTCCGCGGACGGGGTGCTGAAGGATCCCCACGCGCACGCCGCCTGGCTGGCCGAGGTGCGGGAGGCGGCCGGTGACCGGCTGTTCGTCAACGCCCGCATCGACACCTTCGTCCGCGGGGTGGACGACCCGGGCGCGGCCATCGAACGGGCGGCGCTGTACGTGGCGGCCGGGGCCGACTGCGTGTATCCGATCGGGGCCCCGCCGGAGGTGCTGCCCCTGCTGCGGGCCGGCATCCAGGGGCCGGTCAACGCGTGGGCCCCTGCCGACGGTGGCCCCTCGCCCGCCGAACTCGGCGCGCGAGGGGCCACCCGGATCACCTTCGGGCCGGGGCTCCAGCGGCAGGCCGCGCGGGCCCTGCGAGAGATCGCCGACCGGCTGGCGTAGGAGCCGTCAGGACAGCCACTTCCTCCACGTGGACTCGTGGCTGTCCACCCACCTCTTCGCCGCGTCCTCCGGCGTCATCTTCTTGTCGGCGATCATCAGGGAGACCTCGTTCTGGTCCTCGGTCGTCCACTTGAACTTCTTCAGGAACGCCGCCGCCTTGCCGCCCTTCTTCGCGAAGTCCGCGTTGAGGTACTTCTGCAGCGGAGTGTGCGGATAGGCGCAGGCGACCTTCTCCGGGTCGGCGTCGCAGCCCTCCTTGTACGGCGGCAGCTTCACCTCGGTCATCGGGACCTTCTTGAAGAGCCACTGCGGGGAGTACCAGTAGGTGAGGAAGGGCTTCTTCTCCTTGGCGAACTGCTTCATCTGCGTGATCTGCGCCGCCTCGGACCCGGCGAACACCACCTGGTAGTCCAGCTTCAGATTCTTCACCAGCGCCTTGTCGTTGGTGACGTAGGACGGTGAACCGTCCATCAGCTGGCCCTTGTTGCCGCTCTCCGGAGTGCGGAAGAGGTCGGCGTACTTGTTGAGGTTCTTCCAGTTCGTGATGTCCGGGTGCTGCTTGGCGAGGTACGTCGGGACGAACCAGCCGATGTGGCCGGTGACGCCGAGTCCGCCGCCGGGCGCGATCGTCTTCTTGTCCTTGACGTAGCGCTGTTCCTGCTCGGGGTGGCCCCAGTCCTCCAGGAGCGCGTCGACGCGGCCCTGGCTGAGGGCGTCCCAGGCGGGCACCTCGTCGACCTGGACGGTGTCGACGCGGTAGCCGAGCTCGTGCTCCAGGAGGTACTGGGCGACGGCCACGTTGGACTGGGCGCCCACCCAGGACTGCACGGACAGGGTCACCGTCTTCGATCCCTGCGCGTTGGCGAAGGGCGACGCCTGCTTGGTCATGTCGGCCGCGCCGCAGCCGGTGAGCAACGCCAGGGAGCTCACCGCGGCGACCGCGGCAGTGGTACGGACGCGCATGTCACGCTCCCTTCTTCGCACGGCGTTCGGTGGGCTGGGTCACCCGGTCGAGCATCAGGCCGAGGCAGACGATCGCCGCGCCGGCCACCAGACCGGTCGCCAGGTCGCCCTGGGCGAGGCCGAAGACGACGTCGTAGCCGAGGGCGCCACCGCCGACCAGGCCGCCGATGACGACGACGGCGAGGACCAGCACGAGGCCCTGGTTGACGGCGAGCAGCAGCGAGCGGCGGGCCAGCGGGAGCTGCACCTGGCGCAGCTGCTGCCAGCTGGTCGCGCCCAGCGAGCCGGACGCCTCCAGCGCGGCCGGGTCGACCTGGCGCAGGCCCTGGGTGGTGATGCGGACGACGGCCGGCAGCGCGTAGACGATCGCGGCGGCGACGGCCGGGGCGCGGCCGACGCCGAACAGGGCGACGACCGGGATCAGGTACACGAACTGCGGCATCGTCTGGAAGACGTCGAGGACCGGGCGCAGCGCCCGCTCCAGCCGGTCGCTGCGGGCCGCGGCGATCCCCACGGCGAAGCCGACGACGAGGGTGACGGCGACGGCCGCCAGGACCTGGGAGAGGGTGTCCAGGGACGGCTTCCACACGCCGAGGACGCCGATGGCGGCCATGGCGAGGACGGCGGTGAGCGCGGTGCGCCAGGTGCCGATGACCCAGGCCAGGGCGGCGACGATCAGCAGGACGCCCCACCAGGGCAGCGCCTGCAGGCCGTCGCGCATCGGGTCGAGGACCCAGGTGGTGAAGTGGCCCGCCCAGTCGGCGGTGCCGCCGACGACGGGGACGCCCGAGTACAGGTGCGCGGTCATCCAGTCCACGGCCCGGTTGACGGGCTCGGCGATGCCGACGACCCAGGAGTCGGGCCAGTCGAGGCGGCCCGCGAGCCGCCCGGCGACCGCCACGGCGACGGCACCGGCGAGGGCGTAGAGCCAGCCGCGTCCGCTGTGCGGTGCGGGTTCGGCGCCGAGCTTCTCCCCCGCCGCGCCGGTGACGCGGTCCAGGACGACGGCCAGCAGCACGATCGGGATGCCGGCGGCGAGCGCGGCGCCGACGTCGACCGAGGCCAGGGCCTGGTAGACGCGGTCACCGAGACCGCCCGCGCCGATGACGGCCGCGATGACGGCCATGGACAGCGCCATCATGATCGTCTGGTTGAGGCCGAGGAGGAGTTCCTTGCGGGCCAGCGGGAGCCGGGCCGTCAGCAGGCGCTGGCGTGCCGTGGAGCCGAGCGACTCGACGGCCTCCAGCACCCCCTTGTCGGCGCCGCGCAGGCCGAGCGAGGTCAGGCGGGCCATGGGCGGGGCGGCGTAGATGACGGTGGCCAGGACGGCCGCCGGGACGCCGATGCCGAAGACCAGGACGACCGGCAGCAGATAGGCGAAGGCGGGCAGCACCTGCATGGTGTCCAGGACCGGGCGCAGCATGCGGTCCATCCGGTCGGACAGCCCGGCGGCGAGCCCGAGCAGCGCGCCGACGACGACCGATGCGAGGACCGCGACGACCATCAGGGCGAGCGTCTGCATGGTGGGCACCCACATGCCGAGCAGGCCGCAGGCGAGGAACGCGGCTGCCGTGCCGAGCGCCAGCTTCACGCCCGCCACGCGCCAGGCCACCAGCGCGCCGATGGCCGTGACGCCGGCCCAGCCGACGGCCAGGAGGGTGAGGTAGACAGCCCGTACGGCGATGACGACGACATTGCTGACGTGGCCGAAGAAGTAGAGGAACAGCGGGTGGCTGTCGCGGTTGTCGATGATCCAGTCACTGGCCTTGGCGAGCGGCTCGGAGAAGTCGACGGTCAGCGCGCTCGGCCAGGTGCCGCTGGCCCAGCGGGCGTTGGCCAGGGGCACGAGGATCGCGGCGGCGACGGCGAGCAGCAGCAGCTTGTGGACGGCCCGGTGCTTGAGGAGGCCGGGCAGCCCGACGCGGGGCGGATTCGCGGTGATCGTGGCCATCACACCGCCTCCTCGGGCTGCCGTGTCCCGGGCGGAGCGGGCTGCTCCGTCCCGGCGACGACGCCGAGGAGCGTGTCGGAGTCGACCACGCCCACGCAGCGGCCCTGGTCCACGACCCGGGCCGGGGCGCCGGCGCGGGCGACCGCCTCGATGGCTTGGGACACCGTCGCGTCGGGGCGTATCGCCGGTCCGCCGCCGTCCTGGTCCGCCGCGGGGCTGCGCATGGCGGTGCGGACGGTCATGACCTGCTCGCGCGGGACGTCCCGGACGAACTCGCGGACGTAGTCGTCGGCGGGCGAACCGACGATCTCCTCGGGCGTGCCGAGCTGCACGACCCGGCCGTCGCGCATCAGGGCGATGCGGTCGCCCAGCTTGAGGGCCTCCTGGAGGTCGTGGGTGATGAAGACCATCGTGCGGCCCTCCTCGCGGTGCAGCCGGACGACCTCGTCCTGCATCTCACGCCGGATGAGCGGGTCGAGGGCGCTGAACGGCTCGTCGAAGAGCAGCACTTCGGGGTCGACGGCGAGGGCGCGGGCGAGGCCCACGCGCTGCTGCTGACCACCGGAGAGCTGGCCGGGGCGGCGGTGCTCCATGCCGTCCAGACCGACCTTGGCGACGACCTCGGCGGCCCGCTCGCGCCGCTCGGCCTTGCCCATGCCCTGGATCTCCAGGCCGTAGGCGACGTTGTCGAGGACCGTGCGGTGCGGCAGCAGGCCGAAGTGCTGGAAGACCATGGCGGCGCGGTGGCGGCGCAGTTCACGCAGCCGGGAGCGGTCCATGGCGCGGACGTCCTCGCCGTCGATGGCGATGGTGCCGGCGGTCGGCTCGATCAGCCGGGTCAGACAGCGCACCAGCGTGGACTTGCCGGAGCCGGACAGACCCATGACGACGAAGACCTCGCCCTTGCGCACGTCGAAGGTGACGTCGCGGACGGCGGCCGTGCAGCCGGTGCGGGAGCGCAGCTCGGCCGGGTCGAGGGCGGTGAGCTCGGGGTCGCCGGGAACGCGGTCGGCCTTGGGGCCGAACACCTTCCACAGGCCCTCCACCGAGAAGACGGGTGCGGTGTCCATGGTCTGCTCCGTGGGGGGTTCGAGGGTCGCGGTCATCGGGAACCACCACCGATCAGCTCGGCGGCCTTCTCACCGACCATGAGGACTCCGATCATCGGGTTGACGGTGGTCATCGTGGGGAACACGGAGGCGTCCGCGATGCGGATGCCCTCCAGGCCGCGGACGCGCAACTCGGGGTCGACGACGGCCTGCTGGTCGTCGGCGGCGCCCATCCTGCAGGTCCCGGCGGGGTGGTAGACGGTGTGCGCGACCTTGCGCGCGTACTCGCTGAGCTCCTCGTCGCCGGTGACGTCCGGGCCGGGGGCCACCTCGCGCTTGAGCCAGCCGGCCAGCGGCTCGGTCTTGGCGATCTCGCGGGCGATCCTGATGCCGTCGACGAGGGTCCTGCCGTCGTAGTCGTCCTCGTCGGTGAAGTAGCGGAAGTCCAGCGCGGGCTTGACCTCGGGGTCGGCGCTGGTCAGGTAGAGCCGGCCGCGGCTCTTGGGCTTCGGGATGTTCGGGGTCATGGAGACGCCGAACTCCGGCCGCTGGTAGCCCAGTCGCTCCGGGTTGTCCGTGAAGGGGATCTGGTAGAAGTGGAACATCAGGTCCGGGTGCGCCAGTTCGGGGTCGCGGCGCACGAACAGGCCCGCGTCGGAGTCCATCGCGGAGTTCTCCGGGATGGGGCCGTTCGTCTCCCAGACGATGACCGACTCGGGGTGGTCGAGCAGGTTCTCGCCGACGCCCGGCAGGTCGTGGGTGACGGGGATGCCGAGCTTCTCCAGGTCGGCCTTGGGGCCGATGCCGGAGTGCATCAGCAGCCGGGGCGAGTCGACGGCGCCGGCGCACAGCAGGACCTCGCTCCGGGCCTTGACGAGGATCTCCTCGCCGTCCTTGGTGCGCACGTGCACGCCCTCGGCACGGTTGCCGTCCAGCTGGAGCTTGTACGCCCAGGTCTCCAGCATGATCGTCAGGTTGGGACGCTCGTCCATCACGGGGTGCAGGTAGGCCACCGACGCCGAGGACCGCTTGTTGTTCTCGGGGTGGTAGGCGAGGTCGAAGAACCCGACGCCCTCGGTGAACGGCTTCTGGTTGAAGCCCTCCACGCGCGGTACGCCCAGCGCCTCCTGGGCCGCGTCGACGAAGTCGCGGGCGATGGCGTTCCGGTCCTTCTCGTCGACCGGGACGATGTTGTTGTTGAGCCGGGCGAAGTACGCCTCCATCTGCACCGCGCCCCAGCCCTTGGCACCTGCGGCCTCCCACTCGTCCCAGTCGGCGGGCAGCGGCTTGAAGGCGATCAGGGTGTTGTGCGAGGAGCAGCCGCCCAGGACGCGGGCCCGGCTGTGCCGGATATGCGAGTTTCCGCGTGGCTGTTCGGTGGTGGGGTAGTCGTAGTCGAGTTCGCCGCCGAGCAGACCCATCCAGCGGCGCAGGGTCAGTACGTCGTCACGGCCGACGTCGCTGGGGCCGCCCTCGATGACGGCGACGGTGACGTCCGGGTTCTCGGTCAGGCGGGAGGCGATCACGGAACCAGCGGTTCCGCCGCCTATCACGACATAGTCGTACTCATGGGTGTGGGACATGGCGTACGTGCTCCAGTGGGGAGGAAGTGAACGGGCTCGGGGGACGGGGACGTCAGCCCGGGATGTGGGGGTCAGCCCGGGATGGGCGGTCGGCGGTCCCGCGGGGGACGGGGTTCAGCCCGCGAACCAGCGCACCGGCTTCGGAGCGAGGTTCTGGTAGACGTGCTTGGTCTCTCGGTACTCGGCGAGTCCGGCCGGGCCGAGTTCCCGGCCCACTCCGCTCTTGCCGAAGCCACCCCACTCCGCCTGCGGCAGGTAGGGGTGGAAGTCGTTGATCCAGACGGTGCCGTGGCGCAGCCGTCCGGCGACGCGCCGGGCGCGGCCCGGGTCGGCGGTCCAGACGCCGCCCGCGAGTCCGTACTCGGTGTCGTTGGCGAGGGCGACGGCCTCGTCCTCGGTGCGGAAGGTCTCGACGGTGAGGACCGGCCCGAAGACCTCCTCCCGTACGACGCGCATCTCGCGGTGGCAGTGGTCGAGGACGGTCGGCTCGTAGAAGTAGCCGTTCTCGGGGCGCTGCGGGGACGGCTCGGGGCGCTTGCCGCCGGAGCGCAGCACCGCGCCCTCCTTGAGGGCGGACTCGACGTACATCTCGACCTTGGCGCGCTGCTGCTCGGAGACGAGCGGGCCGCACTCGACGCCGTCCTCGGTGCCGCGGCCGAGGCGGATCTTCTCGGCGCGCCGGGCGAGTTCGGTGACGAAGCGCTCCCGGACGGACTCCTCGATGATGAGGCGGGCCCCGGCCGAGCAGACCTGGCCGCTGTGGATGAAGGCGGCGTTGAGGGCCTGGTCGACGGCGGTGTCGAAACCCTCCTCGGTGGCGCAGGCGTCGGCGAAGACGACGTTGGGGTTCTTGCCGCCCAGTTCGAGGGCGACCTTCTTGACCGTGGGGGCGGCGGCCTGGGCGACCTTGGTGCCGCTGACCAGGCCACCGGTGAAGGAGACCAGGTCGACGTCGGGGTGCTCGGACAGGCGCGCGCCGACCGAATGCCCCGGGCCGGTGACGATGTTGGCGACGCCCTCGGGCAGCCCGGCCTCGACGAGCAGGTCGATGAGCGCGATCGTCGTCATCGGCGTGATCTCGCTCGGCTTGATGACGAAGGTGTTGCCGGCGGCGAGGGCGGGGGCGATCTTCCAGCTGGCCTGGAGCAGCGGGTAGTTCCAGGGCGTGATCATCGCGCAGACGCCGATGGGCTCGTGCACGACGACGCTGTGGATGTCGGGCGAGCCCGCGTCCACGACCCGGCCGGGGGCCTCACCGGCGACGAGGTCGGCGAAGTAGCGGAAGGCGTCGGCGACGCAGTCGATGTCGACGCGGCCCTCCTCGACGGTCTTGCCCGCGTCCTGGGCCTCCAGCCGGCCGAGCTTCTCGCGGTCCCGCACGAGGAGATCGGCGACGCGGCGCAGCAGCGCGGCCCGCTCGGAGACGGGCGTGTGCGGCCAGGGCCCCTCGTCGAAGGCGCGCCGGGCGGCGGCGATCGCCAGATCGGTGTCCTTCTCGTCGCCCTCCGCGACGACGGCGAAGGGCTGCGCGTCCGCGGGGTCGAGGATCTCGCGGGTGGCCCCGGAGGTGGCCGCGCGCCACTCTCCTCCCGCATGGATGGTTTGACGCGCCTGAAGTTCGGTACTTTCCGCCATGATCGCTCTTCGCCTTCCGTTCCTGATCAGCGCCCCTGTGTCACATTCGTGTCACTAAGAGACCGAGTTCGCCTGCCCGGGTCCCGCAATTGCATGCGCACCCGTGGCCGAAAGTGCGCTGCGTCACTGAAAATGCGGACAAACGAGGGCCAACCTCTCATCACACACCGGGCGATGAGGGCGACCGGGCAACCCAGGGCGACCGGGCAGCCCGGCGGACGGAGTGTGACCTGACGGTCACCGACCCGTCCGGCCGGCCCGGATGATCACTCCCCGCGCGACCAGTCGGCCAGGATCTCCCGCACCGCGCCCCGCAGCCAGGCGTGCGCGGGATCGGCGTCGTGACGCGGGTGCCAGGCCAGCCCGACCGGCAGCGGCGGGAGCGGCAGCGGCACCTCGAAGGTGGCCACCCCGAGGGCCCGCGCCATGGGGACGCTCCAGTAACTGATCAGCCCCGTCAGGTCGGTGGCCCGGACGACGAAGAGGGAGGCCGGGAAGGTGCCCACCGAGCCCACCACCCGCCGGGTCAGACCGAGGCCGGCGAGGGCCTCGTCCACCGGGCCGTGCAGCCTGCCCCGCCGGGAGACGATCAGGTGATCGGCGTCCCGGGCGAACCGCTCGGGCGTCAACTCGCCCTCCAGCAAAGGATGTCCGGCCCGCACGACACCCAGCATCCGGTCCTCGTACAGCGGTTCCACATGAACCTCGGGTGCCACCGTGTCGATCACCCCGACCTCCAGATCGGCGGTGCCCTCCCGCAGCAGCGGCGCGTCCACATGGCTCTCGGCGAGGAACCGCAACCGGATGCCGGGCGCGTCGCGGGCGGCCCGCGCGAACAGGCCGGGACCGCAGGCGGCGGCCACGGCGTCGTGGCACAGCACGGTGAACGTCCGGCTCACCGTGCGCAGGTCGGTGTCGGCGGGAGGCGCGAAGAGGGCCCGCGCCCGCTCGACCACGGCACTCACCTCGGCCCGCACGGCCAGCGCCCGCGGGGTCGGCACCATCCGCCGCCCGGCCCGCACCAGCACCGGATCCCCGAGCGCCTTGCGGATCCGGCCCAGAGTGCGGCTCATCGCCGGCTCGGACAGATGGAGCCGCCGCGCCGCCCCGCCGACGCTCTGCTCCTCCAGCAGCACGTCCAGCGCGACCAGCAGATTCAGATCCAGACCGCCTGATTGCGTCACACGCATCGATCCCTTGCAAAGGTTGCACTGGAGTACAGGTACCTCCCGAGCCTACGGTCGGCAGTGCGCATCCCCACCCACCGAGCTCCAGGGAGGAGCCTTGCCCTCGTACGCCCTGACACGGCCGGCCCTGCTCGCCCTGTGCGCCTGCGCCCTGGTCGCACAGAGCATGGTCGCGGCCGTCAACCTGCTGATCCCGCAGCTGAGCGCCTCGTCCCTGCACCCCTCGACCGGCGAGATCCTGTGGACGGTCGACGCCTACGTCATCGTCTTCGCCGGACTCCTCATCCCGGCCGGAGCCCTCGGCGACCGGTACGGCCGCAAGGGCGCCCTGCTCGCCGGGCTCACCCTGTTCGCGGCCGGGGCCGCCCTCAGCGCCCTCGCCCGGGACCCCGCCCTGCTGATCGCCGGGCGCGGCGTCTCCGGGGCCGGGGCCGCGCTGATCACGCCCGCGACGATGTCGATCCTGGTGCACCTCGCCGGAGCGGGCGGGCGCGCCCGCGCGATGGCCTCCTGGACGCTGGCGCTCGGCCTGGGCGGGCTGGCCGGGAACCTGGGCGGTGGTCTCGCCGGCCAGTACGCGTCCTGGCGGGTCCTGTTCGCGGCCATGGTGCCGCTGGCCGCACTGCTCGTCGTCGCGGTCGCCGTCACCACCCCGCGCACGGACCGCTCCCCGCACAGCACCCTGGCCCCGGCCGGGACGCTGCTCCTCACCGGCGGGCTGGTGGCGGTCCTCTTCGGCATCATCGAGGGCCCGGCGTACGGCTGGACCTCGCCCCGGATCCTGCTCGCGTTCGCGGCGGGCGCCCTGCTCGTCGCCCTGTTCACGCTCGTGTCCCTGCGCTCGCGGGCCCCGCTGTTCGACCCGCGCGTCTTCGCAGCGCCCCGGCTGCGCGCGACGACCCTCGGCATGGCGACCGGCTTCTTCGGCCTGTTCTCCCTCTTCTACGTCAACTCGCAGTACCTGCAAGGCGTCAAGGGCTACGGCCCCGCCCGCACCGGCGTCGCGATCGTGCCGCTCATCATCGGCATGGCCCTGGTGCCCCGGCTGGCGGCCCGCTGGTCCGCCCACCCGCGTCCCGTCATCGGCGTCGGCCTCGCCCTCATCGGCACCGGCCTGCTGGGCGTCTCCACGGCCGGCGCGGGAACGCCCTACCCGCTCTACGCCTGCTGGCTGCTGGTCATCTCGTCCGGCACGGGACTGTGCATGCCGACGCTGACCCTGGGAGTGGTCACGTCCCTGCCGCCCCACCAGGCGGGACTCGGCTCCGGCCTCGGCACCTCCGCACGCGAGATCGGCGCGGCCCTCGGCGTCGCCGTCACCGGCACGGTCCTGACCTCCCACGGCGATCTGCACAGCGGCATGGCACCGGCGCTGCGCGTCGTGGGCCTGCTGGTCCTGGCGGCCACGGTGGCGGTCACCGTGGGACACGGCCGGGCCGGCGGGGACTGCGGCCGCGGGAAGCCCGCAGGCCCCGCACCGGAAGCGACCGGTACGGGGCCTGCGTACGAACGCGGAGAGAAGGCTCTCGGCCGTGGCGTCAGATGAGGCCGAGGCCGCGGACCGCCTCGCGCTCCTCCTCGAGCTCCTTGACGGAGGCGTCGATGCGGGCGCGGGAGAACTCGTTGATCTCCAGGCCCTGGACGATCTCGTACCGGCCGTCCTTGGTGGTGACGGGGAAGGAGGAGATGAGCCCCTCCGGCACGCCGTACGAACCGTCGGACGGGATGCCCATGGAGACCCAGTCGCCGTCGGCGGTGCCGTTGACCCAGCTGTAGACGTGGTCGATGGCGGCGTTCGCGGCGGAGGCGGCCGACGAGGCGCCGCGGGCCTCGATGATGGCGGCGCCGCGCTTGGCGACGGTCGGGATGAAGTCCTCGGCCAGCCACTTCTCGTCGTTGACGACCTCGGCGGCGTTCTTGCCGGCGACCGTGGCGTGGAAGATGTCGGGGTACTGCGTGGCGGAGTGGTTGCCCCAGATCGTCATGCGCTTGATGTCGGCGACCGTCGAGCCCGTCTTCTTCGCGAGCTGCGTCAGCGCGCGGTTGTGGTCGAGGCGGGTCATCGCGGTGAACCGCTCGGCCGGGACGTCCGGCGCGGCGGCCTGGGCGATGAGGGCGTTGGTGTTGGCCGGGTTGCCGACGACCAGGACCTTGATGTCGTCCGCGGCGTGGTCGTTGATGGCCTTGCCCTGCGGCTTGAAGATGCCGCCGTTGGCCTCCAGCAGGTCACCGCGCTCCATGCCCTTGGTGCGGGGGCGGGCGCCGACGAGCAGACCGACGTTGGCGCCGTCGAAGGCGACGTTCGGGTCGTCGGTGATGTCGATGCCCTGGAGGAGCGGGAACGCGCAGTCGTCCAGCTCCATGGCCGTGCCCTCGGCCGCCTTCAGCGCCGGCGTGATCTCCAGGAGGCGCAGCTTCACCGGCACGTCCGCGCCGAGCAGCTGACCGGAGGCGATGCGGAAGAGCAGGGCGTAACCGATCTGGCCGGCCGCGCCGGTGACGGTGACGTTCACGGGAGTGCGGGTCATGGCGTTCTCCGTATGACAGCTGGCGGTGGGGCGGGGTCCCTGCCCCGGACGTTTGATCGATCTCTTGGCGTCAAGAGATCCGACCAGCGGTCAGGCTATCGCGCATCCGGGATCTCGTACGTCCGGGTCGGTGTGGCCCGGCCCACAACGGCGTCCGCCCGCACACGCGTACGGGCCCCATGCGAGAGGCGGCCGCCCGTCCGGGAGAGGAGGACGAAGGCGGCCGCCTGGGGGGGTACCGACCGTGCCGGACTCCCGTGGGGGTACGGTTCGCCTGCCCACGATCCAGGCGGGCATTCCTCCCCTCAGGAATTTCCCGGCCGATCGCGGGCGGACCGCACGTCAGCGCCCGGTCAGCCGGTGCAGCCCTTCTGGCCGGCCGTCAGCGTGGCGCAGGCCTTGGCGTCCGCGGCGCTCTTCACGGCCACCATCGGGGTGTAGGCGATGGCGTCCCCGGCCTCGGTGATGCTGCCGGTCTGCTTCGCCTTGCCCGAGCTGATCTGCACCTCGTCGCCCTGTGCGGCCTGGGTGATCCGCCCCCAGGCCGCCTTGCAGGTCTCGCTGTAGCGGACCTCGACCGTGGTGGTGCCGACGGTCGCCCTCTGCGCCGTGGTCACCAGGTCGCCGCTGCACCCCATGGCCTCCGCGTCCTTGCCGGTGCAGCTGTCGCCGCTGCACTTCACACCGGGCGGCAGCTTCGGGTCCCGGCTGACGGTCGGCTTGGGCGACGCGCCGCCGCCCTTGGCCTCGTCGTCGCCACCGCCGCCTATGAGGGAGAAGGCACCGGCGATCACCACGAGCACACCCACGACACCCGCGAGGAACGTCATGGTCCGCTTCTTGCCCGCGGCAGCGGAGGAGGAGGCGGCGGAGGCGGAGGCTCCCCGGCGGTTCGCACCGGCGCCACCGGCGCCACCGGCCCCTCCGGTCCCTCCGGCCCGGGCCGGGACGGCGTCCTGCGGTTCGCCGTACGGGCCCGTTCCGGCACCGGCGCTCCTGCCGGGGCCCGAGGGCGATCCCGCGGAGGTCCCGGAAGCCGAGCCGGGCCGGGTCCCCCGGCCCGCGCCCGTGCCGGCGGAGCGCCCGCCCGACGGCGACGGGCCCTGGTAACCGGCCAGGCCCCACGAGTTGACCTCGGGTTCGGCGGCCCGGTCGCTCTCCTCCCGCAGGCCGGAGCCGGTGGAGTCCTGGACCTCGGGAGCCGTCGGCTGGACCGGCACGGTCGGCGCCACACCGGCCGGTCCCGCGACGCCCGGCGTGACGGTGGTGCCGCCGCTCCGGCGGGCGGGCTTGCCGCTGCCCGCCGAGGCCGCTCTGCCCTCGCCCCCCGAGGACGTCTTGCCCCCGGCGGCGGGGTCGCTGAAGTCCTGCCCGCCGAACTCCCCGAGCGCGGCGCGCGCCTGGGAGATCCGGATGGCCTCCATCGTCATGTCGTGCCGCATCTCCGAGCGGCTCCAGGCGCGCTCGGCGAGCTCCCACATCGTGGTCAGGTGCACCGGGTTGGTGCCGGTGACCTCGGCCAGGGCCACGATCGCGCCCTTCGGGGCGAGCAGCCGGCCGTTCAGATAACGCTCCCAGGACGTCTTGCTGTAGCCCGTGCGGTCCGCGACCGACGCGATGCTCAGCCCACCCCGGTCCACGAGCCTGCGCAGCTGGCTGGTGAACTCCCTGATCTGTGGATCGAGCTCATCCGGCAAGGCCTTCCAACGAGGCATTGCTCCCCCTCTTCCCCCCGAAACGTGCTGATATTTCTCGCGCTGTTCGCCCCGCGCGTGGCGGCCTTGGCCGAGTCCCCGTTCTGGATACCCACAGGGATGCGCCCAGTCAGGATCTCAGTTCCCTGACGAGGGGCGCACAGGAGCGTGGTGACCGCGCGCGATACACCCTGGACCGTCCCGATTGTCCATGCCAACCCCGCCGTCGCACCACTTTGTGTGGTATCGGAAGACAGACGTACCGGAACGGTCACCTCCGTGCCACAGCGCACAGACAGCCGTTGAACAGGCCGTTCGCCGTGCAGGAGGGTGGTGTGTGACGGCGGCCCGTCCTTCCTCGGGGGAGAGGACGGGCCGCCGTCCCGTCATTCGCTGGTGACCGTGAAGTGCAGGGTGTCCTTCAGGAACGGGATCTGCAGCCACGGATTCGGCTGGGCCATGAGCGCCAGCAGAACGATCACGGTGCCCAGCAGGCCGTAGGTGACGATGTCCGTGAACCGGGAGCGTACGGCGAGCATGCCGACGCCCGGCAGCAGCCAGCGCATCGCCCCGCCGCCGAGCAGCGCGACGCCGATCAGCAGCGTCCCCAGCCGGAACTGTCCGAAGGCGGTCACCAACAGTCCGAGTCCGGCCAGTCCCAGCACGGCGAGCACCGGCCACTGCCGGGCCGGCGCGGGAGCGTCGCCGGGTGCGGCCCGGCCACCGCCCTCGGGCCGTGCGGTGTCCCTGGTGAACAGTGGGAAACGCCGGGTGACCCGGCGCGGCCGCCCCTCGGCGTCGGGCGCGCTGACGGGGTCCCGGACGGTGATGTCCTCCGGCGACTCGTGCCCGCCCAGGGACTCGTGCCTGTCAGGGGACTCGTGCCCGCCCAGGGACTCGGGCCTGTCAGGGGACTCGTGCCCGCCCAGGGACTCGGGCCGGGGGGAAGCCTCGTGATCGCCGGGAGGTTCGTGACCGGCGGTGGCCCGCTGCCCGCCGGTGGCCCGCTGCCCGCCGGTGGCCCGGTGCCCGCTGGGGGCCTGGTGCTCAGCCGGCACTGCGCTCCGCCGCCTCGACCACGTTGACGAGCAGCTGGGCACGGGTCATCGGGCCGACTCCGCCGGGGTTCGGGGAGATCCAGCCGGCGACCTCGGCGACGTCGGGGTGGACGTCGCCCACGATCCTGCCCTCGGCGCTGCGCGAGACACCGACGTCGAGGACGGCCGCGCCGGGCTTCACGTCCTCGGCACGGATCAGGTGGGCGGAGCCGGCCGCGGCCACGATGATGTCCGCGCGCTTGAGGTGTGCCGACAGGTCACGCGTGCCGGTGTGGCACTGCGTCACGGTCGCGTTCTCGCTGCGGCGGGTGAGCAGCAGCGGCATCGGCCGGCCGATGGTCACACCGCGTCCGACGACCACGACCTCGGCGCCCTTGATCTCCACGCCGTAGCGGCGCAGCAGCGTGAGCACGCCGTTCGGGGTGCAGGGCAGCGGGGCGGGCTCGTTGAGGACGAGGCGCCCGAGGTTCATCGGGTGCAGACCGTCCGCGTCCTTGTCCGGGTCCATCAGTTCGAGGATGCGGTTCTCGTCGATGCCCTTGGGGAGCGGCAGTTGCACGATGTATCCGGTGCAGGCGGGGTCCTCGTTCAGCTCGCGGACGGCCGCCTCGATCTCTTCCTGCGTCGCCGTGGCGGGCAGTTCGCGCTGGATGGAGGCGATGCCCACCTGCGCGCAGTCGCGGTGCTTGCCGGCGACGTACTTCTGGCTGCCGGGGTCGTCCCCGACCAGGATCGTGCCGAGGCCGGGCGTGACGCCCTTCTCCTTCAGCGCCGCCACGCGGGCGGTCAGATCGGACTTGATCGCGGCTGCGGTGGCCTTGCCATCGAGAATCTGGGCGGTCATGACCCCATCCTCGCGGATGACCCCGCCGCGGTTCCAATCCGCCCGCAATCCGGGCACCGGGGGCTCCCCCGCCCCGTATCCGCCCATGATCGGTGATGTTGCACTTGCACAACACATCGGGAATGCGGCTGGACAAGCCGGTCAGTGGTGCAGAACGATGACCTGACAAGTGCCGCGGGCAGCTCAACGGGGGGACGGTCGCAATACTGAAGGTTTTCCTCCGTGCGGATGTCACGCGTCGTCCCCGCACCAGGACCAACGGAGGAAAGCCCCCATGAGCTACGGCGACCCCAACAACCCCTACGGCGCTCCCCAGGGGCAGCCGCAGCAGCCGGGCTACGGTTACCCGCAGGACCAGGGGCAGGCTCCCGGTTACGGCTACCCGCAGGCCCCTCCGGTCTCCCCCTACGGCGGCCCCGCCGCGCCGACCACGATGCCCGGCTCGGTGAGCGCGGCCCGCGTGATGATGTGGGTGATCGTCGGTCTGCAGGTCCTCGGCGTGGCCATCTTCGCCTTCTCCGCCGTGGCCCTGAACGCCGCGAAGGACGACGAGTCGCTCAAGGACAACACCGCGTTCCAGGACCTGGTCGGCGACTCGACCGGCGTCATCTGGGGCTACGTGGTGTTCGGCCTGGCCTGGCTGGTGTTCGCGGCCGTCCTGGCGACGAAGTTCAAGAACGGCGGCAACGGCGCCCGGGTCACCATCCTGGTCTTCGCCATCATCACGGCGGTCCTCGGCATCTACCCGTTCGTCATCGTCGGCCTGGTGCACACCGTCCTGGCCGTCCTGGTCGCCGTGTTCGTCGGCAACGCGGCCGGCAAGGCCTGGTTCAACCGCCCCCGCTACTGAACGGACCCGGTCGACAGGACCGGTTCTCGCCATTCACTTCCAAGGGCCGTGTCTCACCCGTACGAGGGGGGCACGGCCCTGGTGCGTCGCCCTAGTCTGACGGTGGTAGCTGTTCAGGCACGGGGAGAGCACCTTGTACAGCATCGTCGTGGTACCTCCGCCGACCACGGAGGACGAGCGAAACCCCACTCCCGACCCGCTCGCGCGCCGCGCCGTCCGGCTCTTCGGCGGCCTTCGTCCGGCCGGGCCGATCCGGTGACCGAGGCGTACGCCGTGCCCGTGCCCAAGGGGTACCGGGTCGGCGTCTGGGAGGTGCGCGAGCCCATCGCGACGGGCGCCTTCGGCAGCGTCTACGCGGCCCGGCGCGTCGGCGACGGCACCGGACTGCCGTCCACGGCCGCGCTGAAGTTCCTGCCGACCGGCACGGCCACGCCCCGCAGGCTGACCCACCTGCGCGAACTGATGGAGCGGGAGGTCGAGCTGTACCGGCGGCTGAGGCATCCGCGGCTGGTGCGGATGTACCAGACGCTGACGGTCGACGACCCGGGCCGTCCGGACCTGGACGGCGCCACCGTCCTCGTCCTGGAACGGGCCGCGGGCTCCCTGTCGGCCCTGCTCGCCGCCTCGCCCCGGCCCGCCGCCGGACCCCGGCTGCTCGGGCAGATCGCCGAGGGCCTCGCCCAGGTGCACGGCGCCGGCTGGGTGCACGGCGACCTGAAGCCGGCCAACGTGCTGCTGATGGCCGACGGTTCGGCCCGCCTCGCCGACTTCAACATGGCCGCCGAACTGGAGGGCACCCACGCCTACACCCCGGCCTTCTCCACGCCCGACTACACCCCGCCGGAACTCCTGTGGACCGAGATCGGCGAGCGCGGCCGCCGTATCCGGCCCTCCGCCGACATCTGGGCCTTCGGGGTCCTCGCCCACCTCGTGCTCACCGGCGCCTTCCCACTGCCCGGCGCCACCCCGGCCGCCCGCCGGGACGCGGCGGTGGCGTACGCCCGCGGCGCCGACGAGTTGCGGCTGTCGCCGGAACTGCCCGACGACTGGCGGGAGATCGTGCGCGCCTGCCTGACCCGGACGCACCAGCAGCGCATCGGCGGCGCGGCACTGCTACGCCGGGTGACCTCGGTGGCGGGCCCGGACGGGCACACCGTCCGCCTGCCCCGCCTGCGCGCCGCCCTCCGCCTGCCCCACCTGCGCCTGCCCCCCGGCCGCCACCCGCGCCCCGGCCGCCGTCGGCGTCGTTGGTCCGTCGCGGCCGGCCTGGCCGGGGTGGTCGCGGCCGTGACCGCCCTCGCGTACGGCACGGGGATCTGGCCCGGTTCCGGTTCCGCTGCCGGAGGCGGCGGCAGCGGCTCCGGCGCGACCGCGAACGTCTCGGCGGCCGCGTACGGCGCGTCCGAACTGCGCACCGACCGGGGTGTTCCGCCCGCCTACCGGCTGCTGATCGTGGAGACGGCGCACGACTGCGACCAGCGGGAGGTCAGTCCGGTCCTGATCGCCGCCATGCTGAAGGTGGAGAGCGACTTCGACCCGGACCTGTCGGACCCCGGCAACGACGAGTACGGCATCGCCCGCTGGACCCCGCGCGTCCTGCGCTGGTGGATGAACGAGGACGGCACCCCCGGCGAGACGGTTCCCCAGCCGCCCTTCCCGCCCGCCGAGTCCATCCCGGCGATGGGCCGCTACCTGTGCTGGATCGCCCCGCGCCTGCACGAGGACCTGCCGGGCGACCGGCGCGTCCTGATCGCCGCCGCGTACCGCACGTCGTACCGGACGGTGAACACGACGGGCGGCGTCCCCCCGGACGTGCGCGCCTACGCCGACCGCGTCGCACACTTCCTGGCGCTGTACACCCCCGAGGGCCGGAAGTGACAGCAGGAGCAGGGCGGTTGGCGCATCGTCACGACTGACCGGTCCGGCGGCCGGACGGAACATGCCGGCCCTGAGTCGTACGGGGACGACCACCTGCTCGTGGGGCCACGGTCGCGGAGTCGTGCGGGGACGACCACCGGCTCGTGGGGCCACGGTCGCGGAGTCGTGCGGGGACGACCACCGGCTCGTGGGGCCACGGTCGCGGAGTCGTGTGGGGGTTCGGTCGCGGAGTCGTGCGGGGCGGGCCGGTCTGCTGCCGGCCCGCCCGGGCACCGTCAGTGGAAGAAGTGCCGCGTGCCGGTGAAGTACATCGTCACGCCGGCCTTCTGCGCGGCCTCCACGACCAGCTCGTCACGGACCGAACCGCCGGGCTGGACCACGGCCTTGACCCCGGCGGCGGTGAGGATCTCCAGGCCGTCCGGGAAGGGGAAGAACGCGTCCGACGCGGCGTACGCGCCCGCGGCCCGCTCGGCCCCGGCCCGCTCGACGGCCAGCTTCGCGGAGTCCACGCGGTTGACCTGACCCATGCCGACGCCCACCGAGGCACCGTCCTTGGCGAGCAGGATCGCGTTGGACTTCACCGCGCGGCAGGCCTTCCAGGCGAACGCCAGCTCGGCCAGCTCGGCCTCGCTCAGCGCCTCGCCGGTCGCCAGCGTCCAGTTGGCGGGGTCGTCCCCGTCGGCCTGGAGGCGGTCGGTGACCTGGAGCAGCGCACCGCCGTCGATCGGCTTGACCTCGACGGGGGCGGCGGGCCCCTCCGCGCAGCGCAGCACGCGGATGTTCTTCTTCTTGGTGAGCGCCTCCAGGGCGCCGTCCTCGTAGCCGGGCGCGACGATGACCTCGGTGAAGATCTCCGCGACCTGCTCGGCCATCTCCTTGCTGACCGGGCGGTTGACGGCGATCACGCCGCCGAACGCCGACAGCGGGTCGCAGGCGTGCGCCTTGCGGTGCGCCTCGGCGACGTCCGCGCCGATCGCGATGCCGCAGGGATTGGCGTGCTTGATGATCGCGACACAGGGCTCGGCGTGGTCGTACGCGGCACGGCGGGCGGCGTCCGTGTCCGTGTAGTTGTTGTACGACATCTCCTTGCCGTGCAGCTGCTCGGCCTGGGCGAGGCCGCCCGTGCCGGAGACGTAGAGCGCGGCGGGCTGGTGCGGGTTCTCGCCGTAGCGCAGGGTGTGCTCGCGCTCCCAGGTGGCGCCGAGGAAGTCGGGGAACTGCGACTCGTCGACCGGCGCGTAGGAGGAGGCGAACCAGGAGGCGACGGCCACGTCGTAGGCGGCCGTGTGCTGGAAGGCCTCGGCGGCGAGCCGCTTGCGGGTGGCGAGGTCGAAGCCGCCGCTCTGGACGGCCTTGAGCACGTCGGCGTACCGGGCCGGGCTGGTGACGACCGCGACCGACGGGTGGTTCTTGGCGGCGGCGCGCACCATCGAGGGACCGCCGATGTCGATCTGCTCGACGCACTCGTCGGGCGAGGCGCCCGAGGCGACGGTCTCGCGGAACGGGTAGAGGTTCACGACGACCAGGTCGAACGGCTCGACGCCCAGCTCGGCGAGCTGCTCGCGGTGGCTGTCCAGGCGCAGGTCGGCCAGGATGCCGGCGTGCACACGCGGGTGCAGCGTCTTCACTCGGCCGTCGAGGCACTCGGGGAAGCCCGTGAGCTCCTCGACCTTGGTGACGGGGACGCCGGCAGCGGCGATCTTCGCGGCGGTGGAGCCCGTGGAGACGAGCTCGACCCCGGCCTCGTGGAGCCCGCGGGCGAGGTCCTCGAGTCCGGTCTTGTCGTAGACGCTGACGAGCGCCCGGCGAAGGGGCCGCTTGTTGCTCTCGGCGGTCACTGGATAACTACCTTTCGTCCCTCAATGCGATAGCCGTTGCGGGCGAGGCGCCCCACGACCTCGACGAGCAGCCTTCGCTCGACTTCCTTGATGCGCTCGTGCAGAGCGCCTTCGTCGTCCTCGTCCCGGATCTCCACCACGCCCTGCGCGATGATCGGCCCGGTGTCGACGCCGTCGTCGACGAAGTGGACGGTGCAGCCGGTGACCTTGGCGCCGTACGCGAGCGCGTCCCGCACACCGTGGGCTCCCGGGAAACTGGGCAGGAGCGCGGGGTGGGTGTTGACGAACCGCCCGCCGAACCGCGCGAGGAACTCCTTGCCGACGATCTTCATGAACCCGGCGGAGACGACGAGGTCGGGCTCGTACGCGGCGACGGCCTCGGCGAGGGCGGTGTCCCACTCCTCGCGACTGCCGTGGTCCTTGACCTTGCACACGAAGGTCGGCAGCCCCGCGCGCTCGGCCCGCGCCAGCCCCTCGATGCCCTCGCGGTCCGCGCCGACGGCCACGACCTCGGCCCCGTACTCCTGCGCGCCGACGGCGGCGATCCCGTCGAGCAGCGCCTGCAGATTGGTGCCGGATCCGGAGACCAGCACGACGAGGCGCTTGGCGCGCGGGGCCACGGGCTTGGCGGCCACGGTGGAGGCCTTTCTCGGGGGAGCGTCTGTCCAGGGCGGCCGGCACCCGGCGCTTTGTGCATTCATACGAATGCTTTGCGTCCCCGGATACGGGGAAGCCTACGAACCGGCCGGCCGTCAGCAACGATACCGGCACACCGGACGGCCCCCACGGGACGGGGGCAGGGCCGGAAGGTAGCGTCTGGGCGGAGCCGGTTCGGGAACGACGTCCGGGCGTGGTGCGTTCAGGAGGTGACGGACCCGGGTCCGACGCCGTTCCGTTCTGTCCACTCGTTCCTCCTCACCGATTCCTCCTCACCAACGGGAAGACGCTCACTTGATGCCGGACCGCAGCCTGCGACTCCTCACGTTCCCCCAGCTGTCGACGCAGGGAGGGGAGCGCGGCGCCGTGCTGCTGCGGGAGCGCCCCGGCTCACCGCCCGACGCGCCCTCGGGCAGCGACGGCGAGGACCGCAAGGGCCGCGGCTCCCAGGAGGACAACCCCTTCGCCCCGCCGCCCGAGGGCACGCCGGACCGGCCCTGGCAGCCGCGGCGCCCGTCGGGCGAGGACTCCCAGGATGGGCATGACTCCCAGGACGGTGACGGGCGCGACCGCTCGCCCTGGGGCAGCCAGTGGAGCGACCAGCAGCCCGGCCGTTCCTCGGGCGGTTTCGGCGAGCGTCCCCGCAGCGGGCCCGAGGGCCAGGGCGGCGGCCCCCAGGGCGGCGGCGGCCCCGCGATGCGCTGGGACCCCACGGATCCGGCGCAGCGCCGGGCGCGCTACGCCCTGCTGTCGGGCATGTGGGCCTTCTTCTTCGCCCTCTTCAGCTGGCCGTACGTGGCGCTGCTGCTCGGCGCGCTGGCCCTCTACTGGGCCATCAGCGCCCTGCGCGCGGGGCCCCGCGGGACGGACCCGGACGCCCCCGCCCCGGAGCAGCAGGGCGGCGGCCGCCCCCAGACGACGGCGGCGGTGACCGGCCTGGTCACAGCGTCCCTGGCGATCGCCCTGGTCGCCGCGTCCTTCACGGCGCAGCTGGTCTACCGCGACTACTACACCTGCACCAACGACGCCCTCACCAACGAGGCGAAGCAGTCCTGCTCCAAGCTGCTGCCGGAGGAACTGCGAGGTCTGCTGGGCTCGGAGGGCTGAGACTTCGGGGGCTGCCGGGCAGGGAGGGCTGGGGCTTCGGGGGCTGCCGGGCACAGAGGGCTGGGGCTTCGGGGGCTTGGGCGCTTCGGGTGCGGCTCGGGCGCAAGATGGTGCGGCTCGGGGGCTTGCGGGCAGGGAGGGCTGAGGCTCGGGGGCTTGGGCGCTTCGGGTGGGACTCGGGCACAACTGGTGCGGCTGGGCGTAACTGGTGCGGCTCGGGCGCATCGGGTTGAGGGGCTTTTCGGCGCGCAGAGCATTCCGCGCCTCAAGGGCCTTCCTGCGCCTCAGGGGCCTTCCTGCGCGGGGATCGGTCGGTCGGGTCCGGGTTCGGGTCCGGGTCCGGATTCGGGTCGAAGGGCAGGAAGTCGTAGAGGCCGAAGTCCGTCTCCGGGTCCCACTGCCGGCCCGGGTCGGGGTCCCGGTCAAACTCCCACTGCCGACCCCGGCTCCGACTCCGGCTGCTCTCCGGGCCCCCCTCCCTGCTTGGGCTCCCGTCCCTGCTTGGGCTCCCGTCCCTGCTTGGGCTCCCGTCCCTGCTTGGACTCCCCTCCCGGCGTGGGCTCCCGTCCCGGTCCTGGTTTCGCTCCCGGCTCTGGTCGGTGCTCCACGCGGCTCCGTCGTTCTCGACCTCGACCTCGACCTCGCGGCGGTCTGCGGAGCCCTCGCGGACCCGGGGACCACTGGAGTCCGTGAGGGCGGACTCGCCCCTGCCACTCCCCCCGGCCACCCCCGCGACCCCCGCGACCCCCGCGACCCCGGTACGCGTGAACCAACCGCGGCCGGTCCGCCGGATCCTGCCCTGACCTCGAGGGTCCGGGTCGGCCTTCTTCCGCTGTTCGCCGATCCTCGGCTCCTCGGCCCGGGGCGTCCGCCGCCGCCAGGCCCGCGCCACCAACGCCGTCGGGATCGACAGCAGGCCCAGCCAGGCCAGCGTCGCCGCGCCGACCTGCCACCACACCGGCCCGAAGCGGGACAGCACGGCAGAGCCGAGGGGGCCGCCCGACAGCGCGGCCAGCCCCGCGAGCACGGCCGCGCACAGGAGCGACGCCAAGGCGGCGGCCCGGGCCCCGCGACCGGCCGACCAGGCCACGGACCCGGCAGCCCCCGGGCCCGCCCCGCCGCGCTCCGCGCAGGCCGCCCCCTTGACCACCGTCCAGCCCACCACCACCCCGGCGGCCAACGGCACCGCCCCGGCCGCCCAGTGCACCGGCGTCCCCTCCCCCGCCTCCGGCACCGCCGCCAGCAGCGGGAACGGCGGCAGGAACGGGGCCGGCGCCGAGGACAACGGGCCCACCGCATGACCCGCACCGAGGGCGAAGCCCGGTCCGAGGGCGTAGGCGGCGCCCCACACCGCCGCGTTCGGGACCAGGGCCACGCAGAGCAGCAGCACGGTGAACCGCCCCGACCACCCCTCGGTCAGCCCCAGCCACGCCGTCCGGGTCGCCGCAGCGTGCCCCACCAGCGACACCACCAGCAGCAGCGCCCCGCCCCCGAGGAGCACCGACGCCCCGGCCGCCGCGGCCCGGGCGGCGACGCCGGGGCGCCCGTCCGGGCCGAGCACCAGGAGCCGTACGCCCCGGGGCAGCACGCCCAGCAGCCGCCGCAGCGGCCGGCCCGGACGGCCGTACGCCGACCACACGCCCGCCCCCGCCGCCACGACGGCGACCACGGGAACGCACCCCCCGGCCCACATCCACGACGGGCGCAGCACACCGCCCGCGGCGTAGAGGGCGGCGGGCGCGGCGACGGCGAGGTACCCGACGACGACACCCGTCCACGCGGTGCGGGCGGGGACCAGGAACAAGTTCGCGGCCGTCCGGGTGTCCTCCTCGCAGCTGTCGTCGTCCTCGTCCCCGCCGCCGTCCGTGGCGTCCCGCGCCGCCCGGTACAGCAGCCACACCGGCAGCGCGAGCAGCAGCAGGGGCGGCACGCCGAGGGGTGCGGGGACGCCGGAGAGCGTGTCGGTGCGGAGCAACTCGGCGCCGTGGGCCAGCAGCCACAGTGCCGCCGCCACATGCATGGCCCCGCCCGGTCCGCTGTCCGGGTAGGGCGAGCTGATCCACAGCAGCGTCACGAGCACGGCGAACGACGCGAGTCCGAGGCCCGCCGCGAAAGCGCCCGCCAGCAGGCAACCGGCCAGTCCGGGCGAACGGTCGCGCATCCGGGTGAGCAGGGGTGACGGCGAACGTCGGCGAGCGGTCATCTCGATCACGACGGCCATGCTCCCAACGACACGCGCTTTACCGGCGTAACAGGCGAACCTTCGCTGTGTCGCTAAAAATATGTTTATGTACTTTTCCGGACGGAGGCGTGCCCTGTGACGCAGAGCCCTGCCCGCCCGCTCCCCGCCCCCAAGGAACGCCGACGCCTGCGCGAGGCCGCCTCGCTGACGCGGGCTCAGCTGGCCTCCCGGGTGGGCGTCACCAGTGAGACGGTGCGCGGGTGGGAGACCGGCCGCTCCACGCCGCGTGGCCGCAAGGGCGAGAAGTACGTGAAGCTGCTCCTCTCGCTGGGCGACGAGCCGGAGATGACTCCACCTCAGGAGCCCGCCGACGCCGACGCCGACGTCGACCCGGACCCGGGGCCGGCACCCGCGGCGGCGTCCGCACGCCGGTCGGCCCGGGCCCGCCGCAAGACCGCGGCCGCCGACCGGAAGCGGCCCGCCGCGAAGGACCGGGGACGGGGCCCTGTCACCGTCCCCGACCGCAGCCACACCCCCGTCCCGCACGGACACCGCGTCATCCTCACCGAGCGCCCGCGCACGACACCGCCGCGCCGGCCGGACGACGCCGTCGCCGCGCTGACCCCCGATCAGGCCTTCGACGCGCTCTACGCCTTCTGCGCCCCCGCGCTCGTCCGGCAGACCTACCTGCTGACCGGCCGCCGCGAACTGGCCCGGGAGTCGGTGGAGCGGGCCTTCCAGGTCGCCTGGCAACGCTGGCCCGAGGTGGCCCGCGACCGCGACCCGGCGGGCTGGGTCCGCGCGACGGCGTACGAGTGCGCACTCTCCCCCTGGCACCGGCTCCGGCCGCGCTACCGGCACCCCGAGCCGCCACCTCCGGACGTGTTCGACCGGGCGCTGCTGGACGCCCTGCTGAAGCTCCCGCCGTCCTACCGCCGCACCGTCGTGCTCTACGACGGCGTCGGACTCGGCCTGCCGGAGACGGCGGCGGAGACGGAGGCGAGCACCCGCGCGGCCGTGAACCGGCTGGCACACGCGCGCGAGGCGCTGGCGGAGCGGCTGCCGGAGCTCGCGGACCCGGAGACGCTGCACTGGCGGCTGGTCGAACTGGCTTCCACCGACCGGCTGCGCGCCGCCAAACCGCCGGCGGTACGCAAGAGCGGGGAACGCCGGGCCCGCTTCTGGACCCGGGCCGCCATCGCCTTCACGGTGGCCCTGATCGGCACGACGGCCCTCACCGTCCGCACGGCCCCCACGCATTACGAGCCACCGGTACCGGCGGGAGAGACGGTGCAGGGAGTACCGCCGCCCGTCGCGCCCGGACCGCTGTCGGAGTCGGAGCGGGAACTGCGCGCGAAGCTGCGCAAGGAGGAGCAGAAGGGGCCGGACCGACTGCTTCCACAGCCGCGCTGACCGGCACACGGCCATGGCCGCCCCTCGGAAACAAAGGACGAGGGACGGGACGGGAGGAGGGCGAAGGGCAAGGGGCTCGGGGCAAGGGGTGAGGGGCGAGGGGCAAGGGGCGAGGGGCCGGAAACGACGATGGGCCCGCCCCCGTGCATGGGGGCGGGCCCATCGCTGAGCTCCGAGGCTCGGCCCTACGGCTGATTCAGCGCTGGGGCTGATTCAGCGCTGGGGCTGATTCAGCACGACGGTGCTTCAGCACGGCGGTGCTTCAGCGCGGCGGCTGATTCAGCCCGCGAGGATCGCGCGCGCCAGCTTGGCCGTCTCGGTCGGGGTCTTGCCGACCTTGACGCCGGCGGCCTCGAGGGCCTCCTTCTTCGCGGCGGCCGTGCCGGAGGAGCCGGAGACGATGGCGCCGGCGTGGCCCATGGTCTTGCCCTCGGGCGCGGTGAAGCCCGCGACGTAGCCGACGACCGGCTTGGTCACGTTCTCCTTGATGAAGGCCGCGGCCCGCTCCTCGGCGTCGCCGCCGATCTCACCGATCATGACGATCAGGTCGGTGTCGGGGTCGGCCTCGAACGCGGCGAGCGCGTCGATGTGCGTGGTGCCGATGACCGGGTCGCCACCGATGCCGACGGCGGAGGAGAAGCCGATGTCCCGCAGCTCGTACATCATCTGGTACGTCAGCGTGCCCGACTTCGAGACCAGGCCGATGCGGCCCGGCTTGGTGATGTCGCCCGGGATGATGCCGGCGTTGGACTGGCCCGGCGTGATGAGGCCGGGGCAGTTCGGGCCGATGATCCGGGTCTTGTTGCCCTTGGACACGGCGTAGGCGTAGAACGCGGCCGAGTCGTGGACGGCGATGCCCTCGGTGATGACGACCGCGAGGGGGATCTCGGCGTCGATGGCCTCGACGACGGCGGCCTTCGCGAACGCCGGCGGCACGAAGAGGACGGACACGTTGGCGCCCGTCTTCTCCATCGCCTCGGCGACGGTGCCGAAGACCGGGATCTCGTTGCCGTCGATGTCGACGGACGTGCCCGCCTTGCGCGGGTTCACGCCACCGACGATGTTCGTGCCGTCCGCCAGCATGAGCTTGGTGTGCTTCATGCCCGTGGCACCGGTCATGCCCTGGACGATGACCTTGCTGTCCTTGTTGAGGAAGATAGCCATGGCTGTTTAGTCCCTCGTCCCTTACTTCGCAGCCGCGAGCTCGGCGGCCTTGTCGGCCGCTCCGTCCATGGTGTCCACGCGCTGAACGAGCGGGTGGTTGGCGTCGGAGAGGATCTTGCGACCCAGCTCGGCGTTGTTGCCGTCCAGACGGACGACCAGCGGCTTGGTGACTTCCTCACCGCGGTCCGCGAGGAGCTGCAGCGCCTGGACGATGCCGTTGGCGACCTCGTCACAGGCGGTGATGCCACCGAAGACGTTGACGAAGACGGACTTGACGTCCGGGTCGCCGAGGATGATCTCCAGGCCGTTCGCCATGACGGCGGCGGACGCGCCACCACCGATGTCGAGGAAGTTGGCCGGCTTCACGCCGCCGTGGGCCTCACCGGCGTACGCGACGACGTCCAGGGTGCTCATGACGAGACCCGCGCCGTTGCCGATGATGCCGACCTCGCCGTCGAGCTTGACGTAGTTGAGGTTCTTCTCCTTGGCGGCGGCCTCGAGCGGGTTGGCCGCGGCCTTGTCCTGGAGGGCCTCGTGCTCCGGCTGGCGGAACTCGGCGTTCTCGTCCAGGGAGACCTTGCCGTCCAGGGCGATGACGTCACCGGAGGCGACCTTGGCCAGCGGGTTGACCTCGACCAGGAGGGCGTCCTCCTTGATGAAGGTGTCCCACAGCTTGACCAGGACGTTCACGACCTTGTCGGCGACCTCGGCCGGGAACTTGGCGGCCGCGACGATCTCGCGGGCCTTCTCCTCGGTCACGCCCTCGTTGGCGTCGATCGGCGTCTTGGCGACGGCCTCCGGACGGGTGGCCGCCACCTCCTCGATCTCCACGCCGCCCTCGACGGACGCGATGGAGAGGAAGGTGCGGTTGGCACGGTCCAGGAGGAAGGAGACGTAGTACTCCTCCACGATCTCCGGGGCCGTCTCGGCGATCATCACCTTGTGGACCGTGTGGCCCTTGATGTCCATGCCGAGGATGTTGGTCGCGTGCTCGACCGCCTCGTCGGCGCTGCCGGCGAGCTTCACGCCGCCCGCCTTGCCACGGCCGCCGACCTTCACCTGGGCCTTGACGACGGACTTGCCACCGAGGCGCTCGGTGGCTGCGCGGGCCGCCTCAGGCGTGTCGATGACTTCACCGGCCAGCACCGGTACATCGTGCTTGGCGAAGAGGTCCCTCGCCTGGTACTCGAACAGGTCCACGCGCTTCCGTCCCTATCAGTGATCTCGCGGTTCGTTGTCTGCGTGGGCGTGCCGCGAGGGCAACGTGACGTCCGCTGTCTGTCACAAGGGAGGCGCACACGGTGTCCGAGCGCGCGGCATGTCCGTCTCGCAGGTTATCGCTGCTTCCGGGGGGCCTCTAAATCGAGGGTCACACCTGAGCGGTGATACCTGTCACATGATGCCGCCCTCTCTGGCACGGCGTGCCGGGCGTGAGGCGCGAGTGGCGGGTGGGTGAGGGGCCTCACCGGGCTGGGGTTGACCCGGTGAGGCCCGCCGGACACCCCCGCAGGAGCGGGAAGGCCCTGCTCAGGGCCCGGCTCCCGGGGAGCGCGGGCCGGGTCGTCCCCACCCCTTTGGGAACCACCCGGCCCTTCCACGAGGTTTCGGCCGCGGACCGCCGACGGCTTTCAGCGGTCCGGACGTGACGCCTCGTGAAGCAGGAGGGGGAAGGGGGCGCCGTGACACCCCGGGGGTCGGCCGACCGGACGCCGCGCCCCGTGGACCGGCTCACGGCGGTGCGGCCTCGACGGGGCCGGTCCGCGCCAGCGCGCTAGGCGGGGAAGAGCGAGATGTCCCGGTGGGCGTTCCCAGCCCCTGCCTCGTCCGTCGGGGCCCCTGCGCCGGGCACCAACCCGAGCGGCGCCACGAGGCTCACTGTGACGGCGTACGCGTCACCGTGCCGCGACGCGCCGCCGTCCACGACGCACCGCTCGCCGAGCAGACCGCCGGGTTGCCCGCCGGGCGCGTGCTCGGCCGGAGCAGGCCCGGAGTGGGTGAGCGGTTCGGGGTGGCGGAGATGGCGTGGGTGGTCTGGGTGGTCTGGGTGGTGTGAGTGGGTCGAGTGACGGAAGTGACCGAGGTGGCTGGGATCGCTGTTGCGGCTGAGGCTGATGCTGATGCGACTCATGCCGCTTGTGTGAGTGGCGCGACTGGTGCGGTGGTCCGCGCGTCTGAGGTGGTGGGCGGGGGTCTCATCGCGACCGACCGGGCTTGTCGCTGCGGTGGGGGGTGGCTCATGCCCGTCGGCCACCGCGTCCGCCACCGGCAGCGACGGCACCCTTGGGGCGGAAGGCGGCGACACCCCCACCCGCGGGGGAGCCGGCAGCTCACCCACCAGCTCCCTCACACCATCCGCGGCAACCCGAACGGTCCGGACTTCCGCAGCCCGGACAAGCCGGTGCGCCGTAGACCTGGGGAGCCGGTCACCCTCAGGCCGGACAAGCCGGTCCGGGGCGGGCCTGCGGAGCCGAACACCCTCGGGCCGGAGGAGCCGGTCCCCCTCGGGCCCTGCGTCGTGAACCCCGCTGTCGACCTGAACGGCCCGGCCTCCCGGCAGCGCAGCGCCCACGCCGCTCTCGGCATGCGCCCGGTCGCCCCAGATCAGCCCGACCGCCAGCAACCCGCCCACCAACAGGACCAGTTGGACGGCACGGCGTCCGGCCGCTGTGCGCGGCAGGCGCACAGCGGCATCAGACAGGGCTGCTGACCAGGTCAAGAGGGGGAAGCTTCCTCCCGTGCGACGGAAGCGGCACCGCCCGGCCGGCACACGCGCGGTCAGGCAGGCGCCGATCCTCGCACGGGGGTGCGCAGGTCGCGCAAGCCCTTGCTACCGGTGGATCGTCAGGTCCGTCACCGATGGGCCGTCATGTCCGTTGTGCTGTCGCACAGCGGACGACGATGCGTCGACAAGTCGCCATCCGTTCCTCGCCCTTGACCCTGGCAGCCGCTCCCAGGGGGAGTCGCTCTCGTGGGAGCAGTTCCCGTGAGAGCCGCGGGGGGGGGCGCCCCCCCCCCCCCCCCCCCCCCGCCCCCCCCGCCCCGCGCCCCGCGCCGCGCCGGAGCCGGCGGCGCCCCCCGCCGACCCCCCACG